>DATLEF010000156.1:0-45684 GCA_035525455.1 Burkholderiales bacterium | reverse complement strand
GGCAGATGCTTCATGACCAGCGTGGGCAGGATCAACTGCGCATCCTTCTCGATGAGCGACGCGACCATGGGCGGGTCGATCATCGTGGCTGCGTAGACCAGAAACAGCGGCACCGCCGCGAAGAGAAAATACGCAACACCTCCCAGTATCGTCCCATAGACCGCGGTATTTTCGGTGCGCGACGAATTCACTCGCTGAAACACGTCCTGCTGCGGTATCGAGCCCAGGCCCATCGTCGCCAGCGCCGCCACGAAGCCGATCAAGGCAACGGGCTCGAGCTTGGGCCAAAACTCGAATTTGCCGGCTGCGCCGGCGTGGCTCAATACCGGCCCGACGCCCCCCGTCATGTCGCTCACGAGCCACGCGATGTACAGGAGCCCCAGCACGATGACGATCATTTGCACGAACGTCGTTACCGCGACCGACCACATGCCCCCGAAGAGCGTATACACCAGCACCACGCTCGCGCCGATGACCATACCCCACTCCGGAGATATCGCACCGTCCGAGAGTACGTTGAAGACGAGCCCGAGCGCGGTCACCTGCGCCGACACCCAGCCAAGATAGGAGAGCGCAATGCAGATGCTGGCAATGAGCTCGACCGCGCGGTTGTAGCGGCGACGGTAAAAGTCGCCGATGGTGAGCAGATTCATGCGGTAGAGCGGCCGCGCGAAAAAAAGCCCCACGAGGATGAGGCACAGCGATGCGCCGAAAGGATCGGAAACGAGGCCGCTCAATCCCTCACGCACGAAAGTCGCCGAAATACCGAGCACCGTCTCGGCACCGAACCAGGTGGCGAACACCGCCGCGAACACGACGTAGATCGGCAGGTGCCGGCCTGCGGTGATGTAATCGCTCGCGTTATGCACCTTCAGCGCGGCGACGAGTCCGATCGCGATCGAAATTACGAGATAGGCCGCGACGAACCAGACCAGATGCGACGACATGCGTTTTTACGTGAGCGCGGCACCTGCCGCGGGACCCGCAAATTATACGATGCGTTACAGCATCGAGACCGTGAGAACGCCGATCAGTGCGATGAGCAGCGTCGCGATCAGCGCCAGCAGGCGATTCGTGCGGCGGCGCTCGACGAGGAGCGCCAGCTCGTTGGCGGCAGGCGGGGCTGCGATCCGCTGATTGATCGCCTGATGCATGAGCCGCGGCATCTGCGGCAGCACCACTGCCCATGTAGGCGCTTCTTCGCGGAGCCTCCGCACGAGACTGCGCCAGCCGATCTGCTCGGACATCCAGCGCTCGAGGTACGGCTTGGCGGTAGTCCACAGATCGAGGTCCGGATCGAGCTGGCGACCGAGCCCTTCGACGTTGAGCAGCGTTTTCTGCAGCAGCACGAGCTGCGGCTGCACTTCGATATTGAAGCGGCGCGAGGTCTGAAACAGGCGCAGCAGCACACGGCCGAACGAAATCTGCTTGAGCGGGCGGTCGAACACCGGCTCGCATACCGAGCGTATCGCGGCTTCGAACTCGTCTATCGGCGTATCGGGCGGCGCCCATCCCGATTCGATGTGAGCCACCGCAACGCGATGATAGTCGCGGCGAAAGAACCCCAGAAAATTCTGTGCGAGGTAGTGCTTGTCGTACTCGGTGAGCGTACCCATGATGCCGAAGTCGAGCGCGATGTAGCGGCCCTGCGGCGATACCAGGATGTTGCCGGGGTGCATGTCGGCGTGAAAAAAGCCATCCCGAAAGACTTGCGTAAAGAAAATTTCGACGCCGGCGCGTGCGAGACGCTGGATGTCGATGCCCTGCTCGGTGAGCGATGCGATCTGGTTTACCGGGGTGCCGCGCATGCGCTGCATCACCATGACTTCGGCGGCACAAAAATCCCAGTACACCTCCGGCACCATGAGCAGCGGCGAGCCTTCGAAATTGCGCCTGAGCTGGCTTGCGTTCGCGGCTTCGCGGATCAAATCGAGCTCGCTCTCGAGGTGTTTGGCGAATTCGTTGACGACCGCATGCGGCTTGAGCCGTCTGCCGTCCTTCCACAGGATCTCGACCAGCGTCGCGACGGCATGCAGCAGGGCGAGATCGTTCCGGATAACCGCGGAGATGCCGGGACGCAGCACTTTCACCGCGACTTCGGTGCCGTCAGGAAGCTCCGCGAGATGCACCTGGGCGACGGAGGCGCTCGCCGTGGGCACCCGCTCGAAATGACGGAACACTTCTTCCACCCGGCGGCCGTACACGCGCTCGAGGGTCGCGATCACGTCCTGTACCGGAAACGGCGGCACATCGTCCTGCAGCCGGGCGAGCTCGTCGGCGATATCGGTAGGCAGAAGGTCGCGTCGAGTCGAAAGCACCTGGCCGAATTTCACGAAAATCGGGCCGAGGGCCTCCAGCGCCTGCCGCAATCGCACCGCGCGCGAGGTCTTATACCGTCGGCGGAGCCCGAGCCGCGCCACCAGCGGCCGCATCGAACGCGCGCGCTCGTGCTCGAGCGCGAATTCGTACAGCCCGAAGCGGACGCTTACGGAGATGATCTTGAGCAGGCGAAAAAGGCGCATGCTACCGCGCGGCTGCCTTGCGGATCAGAATTTCGAGGCGCTTCTCGAGGCGCTCGACCGCATCGCGCATCTCGTCCACGTCGCGATTGAATTCCTCGATGGCACGCGCGCTTGCGATGAGCGGGCGTTCGTAAGTCGCGTATTCGGCAAACGCGCGGCCCAGATTCAGTACGGCATCACGTCCCCAGCGGTCGAGCTCGCGCATGCCTTGCACCATGCGATGCGCAGCGATGTCGCCGACGATCCGGCTCAGATCCTCCTCGAAGTCCCACCGGATGTTGCGGAGAAGGTAATCGATCGCACCGGCGAACTCGGTGTCGCCGGAAATCTGCGCGTCGCGCCAGGTGCTTTCGGGGCCAGCCGCCGCGTGCAGGACCGCGGCGGGGCTCATGTTGATCGTGACGTCGGGCTTCGCGTCCCGTGGGGCTGCAGCGATTTCGCCTGTTTCGAGCACCGTAAGGCGCAGCTCGAACGGCGCACTGATCAATAGCGCGGTTTTGCGTGCATGCGGCCGCAGCTTCTCGACCGTCCAGCTGTTGGTGCGCAGCAGACGATTGATCGCGGGCACTACGAGCGGCTCGAACATAAAAAAGCCCGGGCCGTAGCCCGGGCCTATATTCCTTGCTGGCCGGAAAGAAAGATCAGACCTGCTGAATGCCGGCTACCAGCCAGCCGGAATAGCCGCTGACGGGTTTCTCGAGGTGCCATATTTCGCTGAACGGCTGGGGATCGGTCCCTGCGGCCTCGCGGATCAACCCCGAGAAGCGCACGCTGACGATGTACTTGCCGTTTTCAGTGGCGACATCGAGTACGTCGGCATCGAGTGTTACGACATCGGTTTTCTGGGGTGCATCGCCGGCCGCGCTCATGTCACTCTCGATTTCCCTGCACAGCTCAGGCGTCAGGAAATCGCGGATGCTGCTCAGGTCTCTGCGGTCGTGCGCAGCCTGCAGATTGACGAAGTTGAGCTTTGCATGGCGCACGAACTGCTGCTCATCGAAATCGGCGGGCAACTGCGTGGCGGGCACTTGCGTAGTCGCCGCGACCGAGTGTGGCGCTGCGTAACCGCCCATCGGCACAGGTGCCGGGCCTTGTGTCGGCGACGGCGCGTTTCCACCGTACGGGTCCGCCGCGGCGTACCGCAACGGTTGGGGCTTTGCCCGCGAGCCGAGGAACATGCGCACGAGAAAGAATGCGCCCATGGCGAGCGCCGCGACAAGCAGGATACCGGCCAAGGCGCCGCCCATGCCGTTGTTCATGAACAGCGAGGCGAGCCCGGCGCCGATCGCAAGACCGGCAAGCGGGCCGAGCCAGCGGCTCATGCCCGAAGGCTGGGGCGCAGGAGCTGCTGCCGGAGCGGTCTGCTGCGTGGGCGCCGTCTTTGCGCTCTGTTGCTGAGGTGTTTGTTTGGGCGTGATCGCTTCGCGTTGCGTGCCGACACTGCGGCCGCCGCCCATACGCTTGGCGTCAGCGTCGAGTGCGACCAGGGAAAAACCGACCAAAGCGATGATGGCGCTGAGCACTTTACGCATGGGGATCTCCTACGGGAGGGAAACGCACGGATTATAGCCCTTCAGCGGGAATAGCCAACGAGCTCTGCAATCAGGTTATCGCCGCGCACCAGCAGGGGATACATGCCGCCGCCGTCGCCGCCGCCGCGGGAGGTGTCGAAGTGCTGCGAGCTGGTCTGGGTTCGCACGGCACGGCGCACGCCGGGCACGTACCAGTCGGTCTCGATTATTTCTTCCTGCGTTCTGAAACCTTCCATGTTACCGGCGAAGACCTGACGTTGAACCCTGAGTGCGTCGAACTCGCCGGCGGGCACGCTCACGCGTTCCCAGCCAACGACCTTGCCGTGGACGTGCGTGCTGTATTTCCTGCCGCTCGTCATGTCGACGGAGTTCAAAACACTGCGCCAGGTCTTACCCGGCTCGAGCGGGAACGGGTATGCGGTAAATGCAGGCTCGTAACGGAAGCGCTGCATGTTCGTAAGCGGATGCTCGCGTCCCTTCCAATCGGCGCCGTAAACGAGCGTGTCGAGCACGTAGCCTTCGTGTATGAGGTCGACGACGATGCGGTCGGCCTCGACGCGGCTCACCTGATAGCGATAGGTGCCGCGGGGGATTCCGGTGTAGCCGTCGCGAACGGCGTATTCCCAAAAATCGCCCACTTTGGCGAGAGGCGCCGGAACCGACGCCGGCGCATTTTGCGGCACGTAAGCAGGTTGAGTGGCACACCCGACGACTGACGCAGCGATTAGACAAAGCAGTAAACGGATCATGTGCGTGCTCCTGAACGTTGCCGCCAACGCGGCCCTTAGTACTTAACACCGCGATGCAGGGCGACTATTCCGGCAGCGAGATTGAAATAATCGACGCGATCGAAGCCCGCGCCTTCCATCATCGCTTTGAGCGTGGCCTGATCGGGATGCATGCGTATCGATTCGGCCAGATAGCGGTAACTCTTGCCGTCGCCCGCGACCGCCTCGCCCAGACGGGGTAAGATCTGGAAGGAATAGGCATCGTAGAGCGGCGCGAGCGGTTTCCACACCCGCGAGAACTCGAGTACGAGCAGCCGTCCCCCCGGCTTGAGTACTCGGTGCATTTCGGCGAGCGCCGCGTCCTTGTGGGTCATATTGCGCAAGCCGAAGGCGACGCTTACGCAATCGAAACTGTTCGAGCCGAACGGCAGGCGTTCGGCGTCGCATTGTGCAGCGGGCAACACGCGGCCTTCATCCAGCAGCCGATCGCGGCCGATACTGAGCATGCTCCGGTTGATGTCGCTCAGCACGACCATTCCGCCTGGCCCCACACGTTTTGCGAAATGTCGCGCGAGATCGCCCGTCCCGCCTGCGACGTCGAGCACGCGCTCGCCTCTCCTCACCATGCTTTGCTCGACAGTGAACCGCTTCCACAGCCGGTGCTGCCCCAGAGACATGAGGTCGTTCATCAGATCGTATCGGCTTGCGACCGAGTCGAACACACCGGCGACGCGCCGCGCTTTTTCGTCCTCGGGCACTTCGCGAAACCCGAAATCGGTTTTTTTCATTTAGTGAAAGATGCGTGTGAGCAGGGATCGGTGCACGTCAGGCCGCTTCGCGGCTCGCTCCGGCATCGTGCAACCGCTTGAGATAGCGCTGCCACATCGCCTGCTGGCGCTCACCATAGTCGTACAGCAAATCCCACGAATAGATCCCGGTATCGTGGCCGTCCGAAAACCGCAGCTGGACCGCGTAATGGCCGACGGGCTCGACAGCGGTGATCTGCACGTTTTTCTTGCCGACTTGCAGCACTTCCTGGCCGGGACCATGACCGCGCACCTCAGCCGAAGGCGAATAGACGCGCAGGAATTCCGACGGCAGCTGGAATGACCTTCCGTCTGCAAACGCAATCTCGAGCACCTGGGATTTCTGGTGCAGCTTGATTTCGGTCGGCGAGGGCGTTCGATCGTTGGCCATGGTTGTCGGTTCAATAGACGCTGAGCGCTTTGCCGTAAAGCAGGGTCACGTTGACTCTGCGGTTTTCATACCCGGGCCTGAAATGCAGCTCGTCGGTGACGTGAATCAGGCTTGAATCGAACAGCACGCAGCGATTCCCTCGGTACGGCACTTGGCGCGCGTTCGCGCCATGCACGCGGACGTACGCCGCGAGCCGCTCCGAATCGCTGTTGTAATCGGCGAAAGTCCAACTTTCGGGAACCGGCAGGTCGTAGACCACAAGGCCCCCGGTTGTCAGGTCTTCGCACGCCTCGTCGGGGGCGAGCCAGAAATTCACGTTCACGCGCGCGAAATCGGCGTGCATGTTGATGCCCTGCATCCGCTGGTCGTACTTGAAGCCCCACGCCTGGAGCAGCGGCTGGTCCGCGATCACCCGAGGCATTGCGCGTTTGAGCTCGTCGATGATGGCGAGCAGCACGCCCGGGCTGAAACCCTGTGCGAGGACGGCGCCGACGTAGCCGCGCGGGTTGTAGATCGCGTTCCATACCGTCGCCTCTTCGCTGAACTTGCGAAATGCCGCGAGCGCTGCAGGCGACAGAAAGTTGTCGATCACGACGAGCCGCTCGCGCTCGTACTGCTCCTCGATTGCCGCGTAATCGTTGTCTCCGAGCGCGCGGCCTTCGAACGGTTCATCGGGCAGGTAATGGATACGCGACAGCGCCTGCTTCAGAGCGGCCGCCTCGCCACCGGCCGGCGCGACGCTCGCGTCGACACCTGCGCGGGGATCATAGTGGCGCTCGAGCACCTTGAGCGCCTGCTTTCCGGCCTGATCGAGCTTGCCGCGCCGTTTGAGGAGCTCGAGCTGCTCGAAGTCGTGTCGAATCCGGGGCTCGGCCACGGGCCACATAACGTCGTGCAGCGCATCCGGACTTTCCGGCGCGAGCGCGCTGCTCGCCGCGAACGCGCGTGCAGCCGCGTCCCGGTCGCCGCGCTGTAACGCTGCGATGCCGACCCAGTACATGCTCGTGAAATCGCGCTCGATCTGCGCGCGGTAGCGGTCGAGGAGCTGTTCGATCTCTGCAGTTTCGCCCTGCGAGGCGTGAAGCTCGAGCAGCGCGCGTAGCGCCGCAACCGGCGGCTCCGCCGATCCGAGAGCCGCGCGGTACGCCGCGACTGCTTTGTCGCGGCTGCGAATGCCGGCATAGGCGGTTCCCAGCTCGAGGTTCATCTCAGGCGGTATCGCCGTGCGGTCCGCGAGCTTCTCGAAAGCGGCGAGCGTTGCGTAGTAATCGCCGAGCTTGTTCTCGCAGCGCATGATCTGAAGGATGACGGATGCAGAAACGTCGAGCGCGCCTGCGCGCGTTGCGTTGCCGAGCGCTTCGTGCGTGTTGCCGATGGCCGAGTTGGCGAGACTCAGCGCGAGCAGCGCGCGGCAGTCATCGGGATCCTGCGCGAGCACGGCGCAGGCCGCGCGATACGCGAGGCGCCAGTCGCTTGCGGCGAGCGCCACCTCGGCAATGATCGTGAGCAGGAACGGCTCGTGCGGCGGCAGCGGCTCGAGGCGCTGGCGGATATGAGTGTAGGCTTCTTCGATCGAGCTGCTTTCCTGCAGCATGAAAAGGTAGATGGCCGATGCGTCATATGGCGCGGCCGCTGCGCTGACCGCGCGGCGCGCAAGGCCCAGCGCGTGCAAAGCATCGCCACCCGCCAGCCGATCGGCGAGAGCGGACGTGATCTGCGCCGCCCATTCTTTTTTCCAGCGATGAGTGCGGCAGACGTTGAGCGCACTTGCCATGTCGCCGCACACGAAGAGGCACACGACGGCTTCGAACGCGTCCTCGTCGGAGGCCGGAGGCTTCGAGCGCATCGCGGAAATCGCGGCCGCGCAGTCACCGCGCGAGCGCAGTCGCTTGATTTCCGAATAAGCGGGAGTGAGGTTGGCCATTGCGTATTTCGACAACGCACACTATTCGAGCGCGCTTAATCGAGCGCGGCCGCGAGCGCTCCTACGAGATCGTCCAGTGCGGGGTGCGGGCGCACGTCGGTCACCAGGCGCCGCGGCGTGCTCCAGATCGGCTGCGGAAAATGCGGATCGTCCTCGAAACGCGGCACCACGTGCCAGTGCAGATGCGGCACGACGTTCCCCAGGCTCGCGAGATTCATTTTGCGGGGGCCCAACAACTCCCGCAGCACCGACTCGACGCCGAATACGACTTCCATGAAATGCAGCCGCTCGGCTTCCGACAGATCGGTCATTTCCTTGACGTGCGCTTGCCAGATCACGCGGCAGTAACCGGGGTACCCCGTCTCCTCGACGTAGACCACGCGGCAGAACGCGCCATGCCACAGCAGGTCGCCGCCGGGTCGGTCACATAATTCGCACGTCATAAAGATCTACGCCGCTCCTCCGCTTCGCTCCGGGCGCAACTGCGCGCTTATTCGGCTATCGCCGCTCCTTATTATCTACGCCGCTCCTCCGCTTCGCTTCGGGCGCAAAGGCACGCTTATGCGGCTATGGCCGCTCCTTACTATCGAACGTCCAGCGCGCCGCCGCCATCGCGAGGGTGGTGCCGCGTGTCACAGCGCGCCGCCGCCAGTCATCGGCAGCAGGACACAGCGCTTCGAGCAGCCGCTGCTTTGCAGGGTGGACTATGCTGCCGTCGCCATAAAAATGCCAGCGGTTTTCCTCGCGCAGCGCGTGTATGACCGAGAGCGGCGGGTAGGTGCCGATTTCCTGCAGCGCGAAGTCGATGCGTGTGCGCGGCAGCAGGTGCGGAAGGGCTCCGCCATAGCTGCCGCGAACGGTGTACGCAACCGAAGGCTTGCGAGGATCGATCAATTTGCGGCCGAGCGCCGGCTCGAGCATTGCGGTCGCCGTGACTGCCGCGCGCGGTTCGAGCAGAACGGTATCCGTTCCGCGCCGGCCGAGTCCCGTGTGCAAGTCGAGCGCAAAAACGTATTCGGCATCCAGCAGGTGCTCGCTCAGCCAGTCGCAGTACGCGCGCGGGCCCGGCTGCAGATCGCGTCCGCCAAAGAAAAGCCCTCGCTCGTATTCGTATTGCCCTTCTGCGATCGCTTGTTTGACGCGGTGAAAGCCGTGCCGCATCGCGACGCCTGCGGCGCGCACGCGAAAGCCGTCGTGCGCGGGTGGCGACTGGGGATTGAGCAGCGGATCGAGCTGTCGATAGAGCTCTGGTGCGCCGGCCCATGCTTCGCCATCGAGCAGAAAGTTGCGATTGAGGTCGACGTTGTTTTCGTTGGTGCGCCTAAGCCACGCCATGCCGTACGGATTCACGACGTGGACGAGTATGAGCGCGTTGCCGTTTCCGGGCGCCGGCGCCGATTCGAGCAACGCCAGCTGAACTGCGGAGCCGGTATAGGCTTCGACGCCATGCAAGCCGCTCGTGTGCAGGAAAACCCGGCGTGGCCGTGCCGCACCGAGCCATGCAATGTCGATTGCCAGCGGTTCGGCTCGCGGACCGCGGGCTGAAAGTGCAATCGCATGCACGGCGGCACCGGCGCGCACCGCGGCGTCGCGAAAGCGGCTGCGCGCCGTCGTGTAATCCGGCGAAAAAAGCTCCTCTGTGCTCACCGTGGTGCTTCGCGCTATCGTCGGCGTTTTTTGCGGTTGGTTGTCGGCAGCAAGCGTCTACAGAAGCACGCGCTCGATTCCACCCTGATTTGCTTTCGCGACGTAGTCCGCCATCCAGTTCTCGCCGAGCAGGTGCTTCGCCATCTCGACCACGATGTAATCGGCTTGAGTTCCCGAGTCGTTGTCGTAGCGCGACAGGCCCTGCAGGCACGACGGACACGAAGTGAGCACTTTGATCTCGCCTTCGAAACCGTCGGCGCGCAGCGCCTCCGCCCCGAGCTTCATCTGGAATTCCTTTCGGAACCGCACCTGCGTGGAGATGTCAGGGCGTGTCAGCGCGAGCGTTCCGGATTCGCCGCAGCAGCGATCGTTGAGCGGCACGGTCGTGTTCATGAGCTCGTTCACGACCTTCAGCGGCTGGTAGGTTTTCATCGGCGTATGGCAGGGGTCGTGATACATGTAGCGCACCCCTTTGACGCCGTCGAGCTTGACGCCTTTCTCGAGCAGATACTCGTGTATGTCGAGCAGGCGGCACCCGGGAAAGATCTTGTCGAACTCGTAATCTTCGAGCTGGTCCATGCACGTCCCGCACGAGACGATGACCGTTTTGATATCGAGGTAGGCGAGCGTGTGCGCGACGCGATGGAAGAGCACGCGATTGCTCGTGACGATCGCCTGGCCTTTGTTCTCTTCGCCCGCCGCGGTCTGCGGGTAACCGCAGCAGAGGTACCCCGGCGGCAGCACGGTATGCACGCCGAGGTCGTACAGCATCGCCTGGGTCGCAAGGCCGACTTGTCCGAACAGGCGCTCGGAGCCGCAGCCGGGAAAGTAGAAGACCGCATCCGCATCGTCGGCCGCTTTCTGCGGATCGCGAATGATCGGCACTATCCGCGGATCTTCGATGTCGAGCAGTGCGCGCGAGCTTCTCTTCGGCAGGTTGCCGGGCATCGGTTTGTTGATGAAATGGATCACCTGCTGGCGCACGGGCGCCTTGCCCACGGTGGAAGGCGGCAGCCGCGTCTGCTTCTGGGCGAGCCCGAACGCTTTTGCCGCGCGGTGCGCCAGGCGTTGCGCGCTGTAGCCGAAGCGGATCATACCGAGACGCATGGCGTTGATCGTCGTCGGATCGGTCGCGTTCAGGAACATCATCGACGCGAACGTGCCGATGTTCGCCCGGCGCTTCCTGGTCCGGCGCAGATAATTTCGCATCACCACCGAAACGTCACCGAAATCGATGTCTACCGGACACGGCTTCACGCATTTGTGACAGATCGTGCAGTGATCTGCGACGTCGCCGTACTCGTCGAAGTGTTTGAGCGAGATCCCGCGGCGCGTCTGCTCTTCGTACAGGAATGCTTCGGTCAGCAGACTCGTCGCGAGAATTTTGTTGCGAGGGCTGTAGAGCAGGTTCGCGCGCGGCACGTGAGTCGCGCACACCGGTTTGCATTTACCGCACCGCAGGCAGTCCTTGATCATGTCGGCGACTTTGCCGATGTCCGACTGTTCGAGCACCAGGCTTTCAGCACCGATCAGGGAGAAGCTCGGCGTGTAGGCGTTGCGCAGATCCGCGCCCGGCAGGAGCTTGCCTTTGTTGAAGCGGCCTTCAGGATCGACTCGCTGCTTGTAATCGATGAAATCCTGGATCTGCTTCGGATCGAGGTAATCGAGCTTGGTGAGACCGATGCCGTGCTCGCCCGAGACGACGCCGTTCAGCGACAGCGCGAGGCGCATGATGCGGTCGACCGCCTGCCCGGCTTCCTGCAGCATCTCGTAGTCGTCCGAGTTGACAGGGATGTTGGTGTGAACGTTGCCGTCGCCCGCGTGCATGTGCAGGGCGACGAAGACGCGGCTTCTCAGCACCGATTTGTGCGTGGCGGTGATCGCGCTCAGTACTTTCGCGAACGGCCTGCCGTCGAAGATGTCGCAAAGCTGCGCGCACAGCTCCGCTTTCCAGGAGACGCGAATCCTGTATTCCTGGAGCAGATGGAAGAGCGTCCGCGGCCTCTCTTCGCGCAGGGCTTCGTCGATGACCTCGCGATAGTGGTCGGGTGCATCGGCCGCGATGGCCGCTAGCGGCGTATCGATGTTGTCGAGCAGCCAGCGCCAGCGCGCGCGCGTCTCCGCGATGAGCGCGGTTGCGCGCTCGACGCGGTCGCCCAGCAGTTCTGCCGCCGCGCCGACCGATTCGTCGCGATTTTCGAGCGGAAGATCGCCGCGCAGCAAGGCTTCGAGAGCGTCGGTGAGCTTCAGCTTGTTGCCGATCGAAAGCTCGATGTTGATGCGCTCGATACCGTCCGAATAGTCGCCGAGGCCTTCGATCGGAATGACGACGTCCTCGTTGATCTTGAACGCGTTCGTATGTTTCGAGATCGCCGCGGTGCGCGCGCGGTCCAGCCAGAACTTGCGCCGCATGTCGGGGGTCGTCGCAATAAAGCCTTCAGCGTGGCGCGCATTCGCGATTTTCACGACGTGAGAGGCGGCCGCAGCGACGGCGTTCTCGTCCTCGCCGACGATGTCGCCGATCAGGATCATCTTCGGACGGCCGGGACGGCGCGCCTTGGTCGCATACCCGACCGCTTTGACGTAGCGCTCATCCAGATGCTCGAGGCCGGCGAGCTGCGCGCCGCCCGGCTTCGCATCAAGATAGCGCCTGATCTCGACGATCGACGGCACCGCTTCGGTGACGGAGCCGAAGAATTCAAGGCAGACGGTGCGGATCGCCGGAGGCATCCGGTGCAGGATGAAGGTCGCCTGCGTGATGATTCCGTCGCAGCCTTCTTTCTGCACACCCGGCAGGCCGCCCAGCGCCTTGTCGGTCACATCCTTGCCGAGCCCGCGCTTGCGAAATCCGCCTCCGGGAATCTCGAGTATCTCGGGTTCGCCATACGGCTTCTTCCCGTCGATTTCAAAGCGCGTCAGCCTGAAGCGTGCAAGCGGCACATCGTGGATCTTGCCGAAATTATGGTCGAGGCGTTCGACGAGCAGCCAGCGCGCATCGGGCATGACCATTTTCCACGACGCCAGATTGTCGAGCGCCGTGCCCCATAACACGGCTTTCTTGCCGCCGGCGTTCATCGCGACATTGCCGCCGATGCAGGATGCGTCCGCGGAAGTCGGGTCGCATGCGAAGACGAGGCCCGCCGCTTCGGCGACTTCCATCACCCGGCGTGTGACCACGCCCGCGCCGCAGCGCACGACCGGAACCGTGCGTGTCGACCCCGGCAGCACGACTTCATCGATCGTGCTCAGCGCTTCGAGCTTCTCGGTATTGAGGACTGCAGAGAGTCGCGTCAGTGGTATCGCGCCGCCCGTGTATCCGGTGCCGCCTCCGCGGGGAATGATCGTGAGACCGAGATCGATGCATGCCTCGACGATCGGTCCGACCTCCTCCTCGGTGTCGGGATTGATGACGACGAAGGGATATTCGATCCGCCAATCGGTGGCGTCGGTCACGTGTGACACGCGAGCGAGGCCGTCGAACTGCACGTTGTCTTTGCGAGTGACGCCGGCGAGCCTGCCGATGACGCGCTTCCTCAAATCGTAGGTCTCGCGGAACTGCGCTTCGAAACGATCAACCGCAGCGCCTGCCGCTGCAAGCAGCGTAGTCACGCGCTCGTCGGTGCGCTTCCTGCGTCGGTCGTCGATCGCGGCGAGACGCTCGCGCATCTCGGCGATGAGCGCGGCGCGTCGCTTGGGGTACGCAATCAGCTCGTCTTCAATATAGGGATTGCGGGTAACGACCCAGATGTCGCCCAGCACTTCGTAGAGCATCTTCGCCGAGCGTCCGGTGCGGCGTTCGCCGCGCAACGCGTCGAGCACGTCCCAGGCGGCGGCGCCCAGCAGCCGAATCACGATCTCGCGGTCGGAGAACGACGTGTAGTTGTACGGAATTTCTCTCAGGCGGGCTGTCATGGTCGGAACCCTCGTTGTCGCGAGGGTTATGGGCCTCGTTATCTTACGCGTGAGCAAGTAGCGTGCGAAGCGTGTGTAACGGCCCCGCGGGGAGACGCATGATAAAATCAACTCGGTTTTTCGAGCCGTGGCTCTGCCGCCGCGCCAGCTTCCGCGAACCCGTCAATCCGATCCGATCAGCATGGGTATCGCAGCGTGCGGGACGCGCTGCCTCACACTTCGTTTCATCCGCATCCAACAAGGACATCATGAGCTATGCCATCGAATTTCCCGGTCCGACGCTGCTTCCGGTCGTCGAGAGCAATCAGCCCTTTCCCGTCGGCCGCATCTATTGCGTCGGCCGCAATTACGCGGAGCACGCGCGCGAAATGGGGCACGACCCCGACCGCGAGCCGCCGTTCTTCTTCATGAAGCCTCCCGATGCGATCGTCATGAGCGGCACGACGATTCCGTACCCGCAGGTGACGAAAGACCTGCATCACGAGATCGAGATGGTCGTCGCGATCGCCAAGGGCGGTGCGGATATCCCCGTGGATAAGGCGCTCTACCACGTGTTCGGGTACGGCGTCGGTCTCGACATGACTCGGCGCGATATCCAGGGAGAAGCGAAGAAAATGGGGCGCCCGTGGGAGACGGCCAAGGCCTTCGACAATTCCGCGCCGTGCACTGCGTTGAAGACGATCGGCATGGTCGGCCATCCCGCGAAAGGCGCAATCTGGCTCAAAGTGAACGGCAAAGTCGCACAGAAAGGCGATCTCGCCGAAATGATCTGGAACGTCCCGGAGACGATTGCTTATCTCTCGAAGCTCGTCACGCTGCGTGCGGGCGATCTCATCATGTCGGGCACGCCGGCGGGCGTAGGTCCCGTACAGCCGGGCGATATGCTCGAAGGCCACGTCGACGGCGTCGGCGATCTGACGATCACGTACCGCAAATAGATCGCGCCGCCGACCCAACGCATTACATCACTCGCTAAAGGAGGGCTGATGTCGATTCCCACACGCCGGCTGGGCAGGACTGGACCGCAGGTGCCCGCGCTGGGCCTGGGTTGCATGGGCATGTCGATCAGTTACGGCGAGCCCAACGACGAAGAATCGATCGCCACGATGCTTCGCGCGTTCGAGCTCGGCGCGAACCTGCTCGTCACTTCGGACGCGTATGGCAACGGCGTAAACGAAGAGCTCATCGGAAGCGCGATCAAGGGTCGCCGCAACGACTTCATCATCGCCACGAAATTCGGGAACCTCGCTCTGGCAGGACGCGGCGCCGGGGGAGACGCGCCGGCGCTCTCGGGTGGGCATCCGCAATACGTGCCGCAAGCGTGCGACAAAAGCCTGAAACGACTGGGCGTCGATCACATCGACGTTTACGGGTTGCATCGCGTCGATCCAACTGTGCCGATCGAGGAAACCGTCGGTGCGATGTCCCGTCTCGTGGAGCGCGGCAAAGTGCGATTTCTCGCGCTCTCCGAAGCCGGTGCACGCACGATCATCCGAGCGAACAACGTGCATCCCATCACCGCAGTCGAAACCGAGTATTCGTTATGGAGCCGCGATGCCGAGACGGAGGTGCTGCCGACGTGCCGCGAGCTTGGCATCGGTTACATGGCGTATGCGCCGCTTGGTCGCGGTTTTCTGACGGCGACGATCAAGACGCTCGACGCATTGCTGCCTAACGATCGGCGCCGGGATCACCCGCGATTCGAGACCGCCAACCTCGAAGCGAACCGCGCGCTGCTCGAGCCGCTCGAAGACATCGCGGCCGCTCACCGAGCGACGCCCGCTCAGATCGCACTCGCCTGGCTGCTTGCCCAGGGAGACGATATCGTGCCGATACCGGGTACCAAACGGCGCGGTTACCTCGATGAAAACTGCCGCGCGCTCGACATCCAATTGAGTGCCGACGAGCTTGCCAGACTCACGAAAGCGTTTCCGCCCGACGTTACCGCAGGCATGCGCTACCCGGAAAAGCAGCTGAAAGCGCTCGGCATCTGATGTCCGTCGACAGGCGCGCGATGGCGCAAACCCGGTTGGAAAGCGATTACATCGCCGTGAAGAATACGCGTTACCACGGCCGTTCGCCCGCCGCGGCTTTCTGCGCCATCTCGACCTGAAACTCCGGCGGGCCGAATGCTGAGAACGCCTGGCGGTTCGTGAACTTTCCGTTCTCGACGATCTGTTCGGAATAGAGCAGCCCCCGCTGATGGCTCTGCGCGTACTCCTTCAGCCAGTTGAGCGAGCGCGGCGGAATCCGGCGTCCGACGGGAACGGCGACGTCGACGGGCATACCGCGCCAGCGCACCTGATCGAACAGCACGATTACCTTCGCGTTGTTCGGCTTCATCCATTCCGGCAACGGGCTCGCGTCCATGCGCCAGCCGCAGATAAATTTCACGCAGGGATCGACTGGGCGGTTCGCGTAATCGTTGCAGCCCGCGCCGGTGCTGTGCGGACAGGGCCGTCCGGGAAAGACCGGAACGCCGTTCACGTTGATCTGAAGCCAGCCGTCGCAGCAGCCGGTACACGGCTGACACGTGCGCTCGTTCGCGGATTTAGCCAAGTGAGAGATCGCGTTTCAGACGGACGACGGCGTTTGTCCAGTTGCCCTGCAGAGACTGCCGGTAAATCGAAAAACCGGGAAACCACGGCGATGAACGACCGGATTGCATCCATCGCCACTCCGCCGGTGCCGGCACGAGGACGCGCGCCGTTTTGCCGGCGGCGGCGCGCAGATGCGTGTTGGTGTTGCTGACGCCGACGTACTCGTCGAGCAGCGAGAGGAGCGCCAGCATCCCCTCCAGATCGTCATTAAAGCCGGCGAAATCGTGCACCGGCCGCCCGAGTGCTGCCGCGAGCGCATCGGTTTCTCCTCTCGCGGGTTTGCGTTGAAGTGACACGATCGTACCCGGCACTTCGTGCAAAGCCTGCGCGAGTTGGTACGGGTCGATCGACTTGAAGAGCACCCAGTGGCCGGTCTGTTCCTCTGGTGCGATACCCGCGCGCCACGTCACGCCGATGTACGGCGGCGGCCCCAGCGCGGCAAGGCGATCGCGGATTTCCGCGAGCCGCTCGGGCAGCGCAGCGATCGCGAGCGGCGCCGCTGGCGGCGGCCAGAAGATCGAAATGCATCGTTGCAGGTCCGAAAACACCGAAGCCGCGGGTTCATTCGCGAAGTGGACCATTGCGCTGTGCGCCGCGTAGCCGAGCGCGCACGGCAGATCACCGGCGAGCACGGTCGCGTCCGGTTGCGCCGATTCAGCGCTCTCAGCACGCAGCGCCCCGAATCCCGACGCACGTTGCAGCAAGGCGCGCAGCCTGGGGTCGGCGCGATAGGTAACACACTTCGCCACGGCTCCGAGCCGGGGCGCATAACGCAGAAAGAAAAGCTCATCGCCGAGACCTTGCTCGCCGATGACGCGCAGGTGAGCCGAGGCTAGCGGCGGCAGCGGTTCCAGCGGGTTCCAAGCCTGGTGGATCCGGCGTAGTTCCGCGGCGCCCGATCGCGCGGCGTGATCGGGCCATGCGTCCTGCAGACAGCCGTGCGCGAGCAGTCCTCCGGCGGTTACGCGCTTGATCGCATCGGAATGTGGATCGAGGCGCGCCGCGAGCGTAAGCCAGCGCAATCCTTCAGCCGAATGACCGGCTTCCATCAGGCTGGCGCCGTACGCCTGGGCCGACGCTGAATCCTGCGGCGCGAGCTCGGCCGCGCGCGCATAGCACGCGCGCGCCTCGATGAACCGCTTCTGGTGACCGAGCGCGGTGCCGAGTAGCAGTTGCGCATCCGCCAGCGCGGGTGCCCCGCGCACGATCTCACGGCACATCTGTTCCGCTTCGCCAAAGCGCCCCATGTCGAGCGCGAGCGACACAAGATTCTGCCGCGCGACGAGGTGCTGCGGATCGACTTCGATGCACGCGCGGTATTCGCTCTCTGCTTCAGCGAAACGCTGCTGCGAGTGAAGAATGCTGCCTGCGCCGATATGCGCTTCGGCCATGCGAGAGTCGAGCTCGAGTGCGCGCAGATACGCGGCCAGCGCCTGCTGCGGCCGCTCGCGATCGCGCATGACGTTTCCGAAGTTGAGCCAGACGAGCGGCGCGTCAGGAAAGCGCACCGTCAGGCGTGCGAGCATCGCTTCGGCTTCGTCGAGCTTCCCCGCCATCGCGAGTGCCGTAGCGATGCCGACGTGAATCTGCGTTTCGTGCGGCGCGAGCCGGCTCGCTTGCCGGAACTTTTTTTCCGCATCGGCATACCGGCCGAGCGCGAGGTAGGCCTGCCCGAGGTTTGCGAGCAGGTGCGGATCGGCACGCTGACGACGTGCCGCGTGCTCGAGGGACCCCACGGCTTGTTCTGCTTGCCCCAGCTGGAGTAGCGCCGCTCCGAGCAGTTTCAGCGCATCAGCATGGTCCGGCGTCACCGCGAGGATCTGCCGATACGATGCGAGGGCGCGGTCGAGGTCACCTGCGCGGTGTGCGTCGAGCCCGGCATCGAGCCAAGCCCGCAGGTGTTGCGCCGTCGCCGTGCCGTAAGCCATTGACTGCAATTGTACTTCCAGATTATCGGGCGTGATGTTGCGAAAACGCAACAGGGCTCGCGCGGGCGCGCTGAAGCTGGCCTCCGCAGTATACGCGGCTCGTTTGGTTCTACTGCACGAGGCACCGCGGATCGACCGTGGCGGCGGGCTGTTGCATCGCTACAACATGCGCCCACGCAACACGTCCCAAAAATCACAAATCTGTTGAGACTTGAGGAGGGCGCTTGGCATACTGCGACCAACCTCCAAATTTGTTCAGGGGGACAAATGGCGCCTGGAGCTCTCGCCTGACGCCGGATTCAAAACATCATAGGAGATGGTTATGCAGAAAAAATTGTTGGCCGTGGCGGTGGCCGGTGCGCTCGGTGCGCCTGCAGTCGCAATGGCGCAATCGAGCACGGTCCAGGTATTCGGCACGATGTACATCGAATACTCGCTCGTGGATCAGGGCAGATACCCCGCCGCGGCCTTCCCGGGCGGCACGCAAGAGCGCAGCAGGGCCGATTACATTCAGACGCCCGGAAGCGAAATCGGCTTCAAAGGCGAAGAGAAACTCGGCGGCGGCCTGTCGGCGTGGTTCCAGTGCACGAGCACTGCGGATCCGCGCGGCATCTCCGGGGACGGGTTTTGCGAGCGGAACAGCGCGCTCGGCATGAAAGGCGGCTTCGGCAATGTGTTCATCGGCAACTGGGACACGCCGTTCAAGCGCACGATCAGCCCGACCAACGTCGGCGGCAATGACACCGGCACCTTTGGTACGGCCTTTCTGTTGACTGGCGGTTCGACCACCACCGCATACCCGGGTCAGGCCGCAGGCAGTGGGGCTTCCGTGGGCCGCGCCATTTTCAAGCGTCGTCAAAACAACCTGATCACCTACGACAGCCCGAATTTCGGTGGCTTCCAGGTAATGGCAGCGGTCACTTCGGCCCAAGCCTCGACCGGCACATTCGAGGGGACCACTAACCAGAAAGCGCGCATCATGTCCGTGGCCGCGCAGTACTCCGCCGGTCCTATCTACGTCGCCGCTGGTTACGAGGTTCACAAAGACGCAAATGGCAATACCGCCGCACCCCCAGTTGCCGGAACCGCTCGCGAAGGTGATGACAAAGGCTGGCACGTCGGTGCGGCGTACACCTGGGGCCCGGTTAAGTTCGGCGGCCAGTTCACTTCGCAGAAAGTCGAGTCGGGCTCCATCGCAGTACCGACGGACGTCAAGTACCGCGCCTGGCACGTCGGCGTGGACTGGAATATCGTCGGACCGCATGGCATGCGTGCGGCGTACACGAGAGCACTCGACACCCACGGCACGCCGGGCGCGGCAGCAAATGCGGGTAACGGCGTAACCCGTCCGGGCGTCGCGGTTGCCGGCGCGTCGAACGACAACGGCGCCAAGCTCATGCAGATCCGGTACGTGTATACGTTCTCGAAGCGCACGGAGTTCAACGTCGGCTATGTGAGGCTGGACAACGACAATGTCGGCACCTACAACCTCGGTGGTCTTGGCTCACTGCCGGTCGCGGGGGAAAACCAGAGCGCGTGGGTCATGAGCCTTCGTCACACGTTCTGATCGTAAGCAATTGCAGCAGAAAAACGGGCGCTTCGGCGCCCGTTTTTTTTGAGCGCCACTCCCCTAACGCGCGATTTCGAGATACAGCGCTTCGAGGTCCCGTGCGAACTTGCGCGAGTCGAAGAGCGGCGCGCTGTCGCGAGCGGCCGCGAGTCTGGTCCTCACGTCTCTTAGAAACTCGGCGTCCGTCGCCAGCCGATACGCGAGCTTCTCGTAATCGTCGAGAGTGCGCGTGACGAGCTCGCTGATTCCGCAGTTGACCAGCAGGCTCGCTGAAACGCGCGCGGCGAAAGTCTCGCCACACAATGCGACGAGCGGACAGCCGAGCCACAGCGCATCGCTGCCGGTCGTATGAGAGGTATACGGAAACGTATCGAGGGCGAGATCGGCCGCACGGTAGCGCGCAAGATGCTCGGCGGGAGAAAGGCGCGATGCGATCACGACGCGCGCGCGGTCCACGCCGGCGGCTTGCGCAGCACTCAGGATGTTCGCGCTCGCCCAGCGGTTGTCTTCGAGCAGCCACAGCACGCTTCCTGGAACCGCGCGCAACAGATTCATCCATCGCGAGAATACGTCGGGCGTGATTTTCACCGCCTGATTGAAACAACAGAATATGAAAGCCTCGTCGGGCAGCCCGTATTCGGCGCGAGGGCGGGGGAGCGTCGCGGTGCGTTTACGATCGTTCGGCTGATAGGCGTGCGGGAGCCGCAAAACGTGCTCCGAGAAATGACGCTCGGCATCTGCCGGCACGATGAACGGATCTGCAATGAGATAGTCGATGAACGGCGCGCCCGTCGTTGCGGGGTAACCGAGCCAGGCGACCTGCACGACACACGGTCTTTGCGCCATGACGCGCAGGCGATCCCCCGCGGTGTAGCCCTTCAGATCGACGAGCACGTGCAGCTCGTCGGCTTTGATGCGCTGAACGACGAGGTCGTCAGGATCCCACGCGACGTCGATGAAATGCTCGACAGCGCGCTCGAGCCGCGCGCGCAGCGCTCTTTTGTCGTCCGGGCCGTAAGAATATGCGAAGACTTCAAACCGGCTGCGGTCGTGCAGCTCGAGCACTTCGGCGAGCAGACACGGCACGGGATGCTGGTGGAAGTCGCCTGAATAGTAACCGATGCGTACGCGCTCGCCCGGCTTGGGTCCGGACGATACGCGCAGCACGCTGTTCAGAGCCGCAGGATAATTGCGCTCCACCCAGCGCGTCGTATAAGACAATTGTTGCTCAGGCGTCGTCGCTTCGGGCAGCAGCCAGAAAGGGCTTCCGAGCTCGCTCGAGGCGTCGAGCCTTCGCGCCATCTCGGCCCATGCTTCAGACCACGCGGTCCAATCGCATTGGCGGTGGAGCACATGCATGAGCGCGCCGAGCAGCGCATCGGCGTGTGTGCGCTCGAAACCAGTCCGCAGGATCTGCGCCGCCTGATCGAGCTCACCGCGAACGTGATGGATCTGGCCGATGAGGTTGTACGGGGCCGGACGCGCGGGATCGAGATCGCGCGCTCGTGCGGCGATACTCAGCGCCTCGTCGAGCGCACCGGCTTGAAAGCGCGCCTGCGCCAGCGCAGTCATTGCATCGGCGTTGCGAGGCTGCATCTCGACGACCTTGCTGAGATGCACGCCGGCCTGGGGGTATCGTCCCAGCGCAATAAACGCTGCGGCAAGGCGTTCACGCGCTTCCACGTGTTCAGGCTCGCGGGCGAGGCAGGTCTCGAACCAGGCGCGGGCGTGCTCGAAATCGCTTTGCTCGAACGCGACGACGCCCAGGTTATACATCGCATCCGCGTGATACGGCAGCGCTTCGAGCAGCGTTTCGAATTGCCGCGCCGCCTCGGTCCAGCGCCCTGCCGCGCCGTAAGCGCGTCCGAGATTGAGCTGTGCGTCCGGATATCGGGGATCGCGCTCGAGTGCACGCCTGAGCTCAACGATCGCTTCCTCATGCCTGCCCAGATTGAGCAATGCGACGCCCAGGCGCATCGGAACCGAGGCCGGTGCGCCGGGAATGGCCGCAGCTTTGCGCAACGCTGCTTCCGCAGGCGCGTTCTCGCCGCGCATGAGGTAGGCGAGCCCGAGGTTCTCGAGCGCGGCACCCTGATTCGGTCCGGCGTCTGCGGCACGCGCGAGCAGCGCTATCGCCTCGTCCAGCCGATTTGCCATGAGCCGCGCAGTACCGAGCAGCCATAGCGCCTCGGGATGACGCGGTGCGCGCCGCAAGATGTCTTCGCACAACGCCGCGGCTGCATCGATGTTGCCATTCTGCAATTGCTGCCGGGCTTGTTGCAGTTTGCGCAGTACGGAGGCCGACATGACACGCGCGCTCTTGAAGTGGCCGCTACTATATACGCGAACCGCTGGCGCGCAAATGCCAAGCCCGAGTGGATAACTCAGCCTCCATTTTTTAGACATCGTACGCGGCTGCTCTTACAATAGCCGCCCAATTCCATCGTCGATACGCGTACAGCAAATAAGCTGCACGTTTTTCCGCGCTTTTGCGCGTGCCACCACGTGAAGCTAATGGAACAACGCGCCGAGCCGATCTACCAGAGGGAGCAGCTGCTCGAGCAGATCACGGAGATTCTGCGCCAGCACAAGCTCGCAGAGGAGCTCACGGATCGCGACGAGCGGCCGCCGCGTGATCGGGTCGAGGATCTTGTTCGGCGACGCGAGCTCGAGTCGTTGCAGCGCGAGCTCGACCGCCTGCATCCCGCCGACGTCGCTTACATCCTTGAGGCGCTTCCCCTGGACGAGCGTCTGATCGTGTGGGACCTCGTCAAGGCCGAGCGCGATGGCGAGATCCTGCTCGAAGTATCGGACGCGGTGCGCGAGACGCTCATCGCCAGCATGGATGAGCAAGAGCTCGTCGCTGCAACCGGGCAGCTGGATACCGACGAGATTGCCGATCTCGCCCCGGACCTTCCGCGCGAAGTCATTCAGGATGTCTTCAGATCGCTCTCGGTCGAAGAGCGCGAGCAGGTGCGCGCCGCGATGTCGTACGCCGAGGATTCCGTGGGTGCGCTCATGGACTTCGACATGGTGGAAATTCGCGAGGACGTAACGCTCGAAGTGGTGCTGCGCTACCTGCGGCGCCTGGACGAGCTGCCCGATCATACCGACCAGCTTTTCGTAATCGACCGCGATGACCATCTGCAAGGGCTGCTACCAGTGAATCGGCTGCTCGTGAGCCCGTCCGAGTCGTATGTTTCAGAAGTCATGCTGCGCGAATTCGTGCAGTTCAACCCGCGCGAGCAAGCGCACGATGCTGCTGCAGCGTTCGAACGCTACGATCTCGTCTCGGCGCCGGTGGTCGATGACGACGGGCGGCTGGTGGGACGCATGACCGTCAATGCCGTGGTCGATTACATCCGCGCCTCCCAGGACATCGAAATATTGTCCGCCGGCGGCCTGCGCGAAGACGAGGACCTGTTCGCGTCGGTATGGAAAAGCGTCAGGAACCGGTGGACATGGCTCGCAGTGAACCTGGTCACCGCGTTCATCGCATCGCGCGTGATCGGCGCCTTCGAGCATTCCATTGCGGAGCTCGTCGCGCTCGCGGCGCTGATGCCGATCATTGCCGGAATCGGCGGAAATTCAGGAAATCAGACGATTACCATGATCGTGCGCGCCCTCGCCCTGGGTCAGATCACGCGCGACAGCGCGCGCACGCTGTTCATGAAAGAACTCGGCGTGAGCGTGCTGAACGGCATCATCTGGGGCAGCGTCGTCGGACTTTTCGCCTTCCTCATCTACCACAATTGGCAGCTTGGACTCGTGATGACGGCGGCGATGCTGCTAAACCTCCTGCTGGCGGCCGTCATGGGCGTATCGATACCGCTACTCATGGAGAAGCTGGGACGCGATCCGGCGCTCGGATCGAGCGTCATGATCACCGCCATCACCGATTCGGGGGGCTTTTTCATATTCCTCGGCCTGGCGACCGTGTTCCTGGTGCGCTAGCAGCGTGTCGGACTTGTCCGATCGCGGTGGCAGTATCAATGGGGGAAGGAAGGTTACGGAGGGAACCCGTGGAAGGTTTCTCTCTGTTCGTGGGCGGTGAGGCCCGAGCCTTCAGGCGAGCGCCGCCCCTGGCCCGAGCGGAATAAAGCTTTTGGCGTGTCTGTTGGCAGGCGTGTGACCTGTTACAGGCTCTTAAGAGGCAGCCCTTGAACGACTTTGCCGCGCGCATCGAGGAGCTCATACCGCGATTACGCCGCTATGCGCGCGCCCTCACCGGGGAGCGCGGTGCGGCCGATGACCTCGTGCAGGACACGCTCGAACGCGCCTGGGTCAAGCGTCACCTATGGCGGCAGGACAGCGACCTGCGTGCGTGGCTCTTCACCGTGATGCACAACGTTCACGTCAACCAGGTCCGGTCGCGCGCGGCCAGCTCAACGGTCTATCTGGATGACGAAACGGCAGACGCACCGGTGAGGCCCACGCAGTCCGACATGCTGGAGGTGCGGGACATCGGTACCGCTGTGGCACGCCTGTCGCTCGAGCAGCGCCAGGTCCTGCTGCTGGTCGCCCTCGAACGCATGACGTACGACGAAACAGCCCGCACACTGGGCATTCCAATCGGCACCGTGATGTCCCGACTCGCCCGTGCGCGCGAGCGGCTCCGGCTTTTGCTGGCAGGCGAGACGGGATCAGCAAGCTTGAAGGTAGTGAAATGAGCGAATCAAGAATTGCGCAAACGGAGCTGCACGCGTACCTGGACGGCGAGGTAGACGCGTCGCGTCGCGCGGAGCTCGAGTCTTATTTCAGCTCACACGAGGACGAAGCGCAGCGGCTGGCGGAGTACCGCCGAAACGACGAAGCGCTGAGAGGGCATTTCGCCCCGATCCTGGACGAGCCGGTACCGAATCGGTTCGTGGATGTCCAAGGACCGCGCGGTGCGAAGCTTTGGCGCTATGCGGCAACATTCGGGTGGTTGCTGATCGGCGGAATCATTGGCTGGCACCTGCACGACGTTAAGCGTGCCGACCCGGCCGCGGATGCCCCGGCCTGGGCGAAACGCGCTGTGGTCGCACACGTCGTGTATTCCCCGGAAGTACGGCACCCGGTCGAAGTGGGCGCGGACCAGGAGGCGCATCTTGGCGCCTGGCTGTCCAAACGCCTGGGCATGCAGCTCAAGATTCCGCATTTGGACGCACTGGGCTATACGCTGGTCGGAGGGCGTCTTCTGCCCGGAGACCAGGGCCCGGTCGCCCAGTTCATGTATCAGGACCCCCAAGGCCAGAGGCTCACGCTGTACGTGCGTGTGAACCGGGAACACTATAAGGAGACGGCTTTCAGATTCGCGCAGGACGGCAGTGTACGCGTCTTCTACTGGGTCGATCGGGGCCTCGGTTACGCGCTGTCGGGCGAAGTCGGCAAGGAAGATCTTCTACGCATCGCGACCGCGGTGTATCAGCACCTCAATCCCTGAGATCCCGCTTAACGAGTGCTCGAACTGCGCGTGCGATGCGTTCAGCGGTCCTATTGACCGCGGAACGGCGGTGTGAAGGATGCTGCTTCCGAGGTACGGAGGACTGGGAACTGCAGAACTACGAGGAGAGATGCGGGCGGGGGCCGGGGGTTACCCAGCCCCCGCTTTACTGCTTACTACTTCTTCTTCGCTGCTTTTTTCTTTGATGCTTTTTTCTTGGCTTTTTTCTTCGCTGCCATCGTAGTCTCCTTTAAAGTTAACCTAGGCATGCTTCACGTGCGCTGGTTACTACGCACTCCCATCGCACGATTTTTCGAACGTTGTTCCGTCGTCTCTTCCATCGTTCTCCCGAAAAAATTTCGGAAAAACCGCGCGTGGTGCGGCAATTCTATGCCACAGCTCAAAAAAAAAGCAACACCTTTGTCAAGCTCATTTGACGTTGGAATATCAAATTGTGTGTTTGCTGCAACACTTCGAGTACCGCAATCGAACGCATGCGCAGGCGATTTGCATCAACAAAAGCGCGTTGCTTTGCGCTCACGGCTTGAGCTTTCATGAAGGCAACCGACGCTCGCGCGCGATGAGATCGCTCAGCTCTTCGCGCTCTCTGATGAGGTGCAGCGCATCGCCGTCGACCATCACTTCGGCCGCGCGCGGCCGCGTGTTGTAGTTAGACGCCATGCACATGGCGTATGCGCCGGCCGACATGATCGCCAGCAAGTCGCCTTCGCGTGCGGCGAGGCGGCGGCCGCGCGCAAGGAAATCGCCCGTCTCGCAGATCGGACCGACGATGTCATAAGTCTCCGCAGGTCCGCCTTCGCGCACGGCCAGCACGTCGTGCCAGGCATCGTACAGGGCGGGGCGCAGCAGATCGTTCATGGCGGCGTCGACGACGGCGAAATTGCGGTCTTCGCCGCGCTTCAAGTGCTCCACGCGCGTCAACACCACACCGGCATTGCCGGTAAGCAGTCGGCCCGGCTCGAACAGGAGCTTATGCGGCCGCCCGCCCAGTGCGCTCAGCACGGCGCGCGCGTACTCAGTAAGGGCAGGAGGGGTCTCATCCTGGTACCGGATGCCCAGGCCCCCGCCGACGTCGATGTGGGCCAATTCGATCCCGTCTGCGGCCAGGCGGTCCACCAGCTCGCCGAGCTTCGCCAGCGCTTCAGCGATGGGCGCGAGATCGGTGAGCTGCGATCCGATGTGACAATCGATGCCTTCGATCCGAACATTGCGCAGGCGGTGCGCCTGCGCGTACAGCCGCGGCGCTTCGACGTAGGGAATGCCGAATTTGTTGTTCTTCAGCCCCGTCGCGATATACGGATGCGTGCGGGCGTCGACGTCCGGATTCACCCGGAAGCTGATCGGCGCGCGCATCTCGAGCTCGCCGGCGATGCGGTCGATGCGCGCGAGCTCGCTTTCGGATTCCATGTTGAAGCAGAGTATGCCGGCCGCCAGTGCGTCCCGGATTTCCACTTCCGACTTTCCGACGCCCGAAAAAACGATTTTTGAGGGATCGCCGCCGGCCGCGAGCACGCGCCGAAGCTCGCCCCCCGAAACGATGTCGAAGCCACTGCCCAGGCGCGCGAAAACGTCGAGCACGGCCAGATTGGAGTTCGCCTTGACCGCATAGCAGATGAGATGGTCACGACCCTCGAAGGCCTGACTGAACCCGGCATAGGCATCCGTCAGCGCGGCACGCGAATAGACATAGCACGGAGTACCGAATTCGCGTGCAACGCGAGAGAGCGGAACGCCTTCGACATGAAGCTCACCCTGCTCATATCTATACGGAGTCATTTGGGCGGAGGCGCTGCTTCGGCCGGAACCGGGCGCTCCGGCGCTGGATCGGGAGTCGACGCCGGGCCTGGCTGCCGTGTCTCGGTTTTGCCGGCAGGCAGGTACAAAGGACCTTTGAAGCCACAGCCCGCAAGGACGACGCCACAGACCAGCAGCAACAACACGTCCTTCAGCCGCGAAGAAATCAGGGTCATGGGCTAGACCACGAGGTAGCGGAAACCATCGCGCCGGAGCTCTTTTCTGAGCGCAGCATAATCCGGAACGAGGTCGCGCACAGTCCGCCAGAAGCGCGGCGAATGGTTCATTTCGATGAGATGCGCCACTTCGTGCGCCACCACGTAATCGATGAGCGACCTCGGCATCTGTACCAGACGCCAGTTCAGATGGATACGCCCACTCGTGTGACAGCTTCCCCAGCGAGTGCGCGCGCTCGAGAGCAGGACCGAGGGCGTGGAATCGATCCCGAGGAGGGTGTGGTAATGCGAAACGCGCTGCTGAAAATACTCCAGCGCTTGCGCGTGCAGCCACTCGTGGACCTGCCGGGCGACTCGCGCCGACACGTCCGCACGCACGATCAAATGAGGCGCGTTGAGCGCCACCGCATCGCAATCGTCCGCGAGCTTGAGCGTGAGCGGCTCGCCGAAGTGCATCAACAGCTCGCCGTCCGCCCAGCGCCTCGCGGCAGCGCGGCGCACCTGCCATTCGTCGAGCTTCCCCAGCACCCAGCGGGCGTGTTTCTGAAGCAGGCGTTCGATCGCATTGTGCGTGGCGTGCCATGGCGCGCCGACCCGTACGCCGTCTTCGTCAACCAGGATGGAGATCGCGGTGCGCCGCCGGCTGCGCTTGATCGTGTAACTCACGAGCGTGCCTTCCAGCGCCAGATGCGCGCGTCCCACGGCCTGTTGCTGTCGAAACCTGAGCGGCAGCTCCAGCTGATCCGTTTCAGTGCGTTTCATCGTGCCGTATGCGCTGCATTTCGCTTTCTATCCACTCTTCGACCTGCCCCATCAGCTCGGACGCCTTGCGGCCATCCGAACGTATTTTCGGGCCGATGCTTATTGTGACCACTCCCGGGTACTTGAGGAAAGAATTTCGCGGCCAACACGCGCCTGCATCGTGCGCAACAGGCACAATCGCCGCGCCCGTCTGCGTTGCGAGCCAGGCGCCTCCCGCCTGGTACGTGCCGCGCACACCGGGCGCACTGCGCGTGCCTTCGGGAAAGATCACGATGCTGAAACCCTGGGCCAGGCGTTTTCGCCCCTGCTCGACGGTCTGCCGCAACGCACGCGGTCCTGCGCGCCGGTCGATGGCGATGGGCGAGGTCATCGCGAGGCCCCAGCCAAAAAACGGTACCCACAGGAGCTCGCGCTTCAAGACCCAGACCTGCGGCGGGAAAATCACCTGGAGCGCGAGCGTCTCCCATGCCGACTCGTGCTTGACGAGCACGATGCAGGGCTCCCGCGGGATATTCTGTGAACCGAGGACGCGGTAGCGTATGCCGCAGATGTGTTGTGCGGCCCATGTCATGAAGCGCGCCCAGCCCGAAATGACCCGATAGCGCGTGAGCGGCGGAAATGGAAACGTGAGCAGCGCGACGATCGAGTAGGGCGGGGTGACGAGCACCTGCACGGCCGCGTACGCGAGTGACCGCAGCCACACGCCGATCATCATCGGACGATCGATCGCACCGCATCCGCGAGATCGGCATGGACCTGCGTTCCAGCGGGCAGCCCACCGTCCTCGCGCGTCTTCAAGCCTTTACCGGTCAGGACCAGGATGGGTGCTGCGCCGACAGCTGCAGCGGCCTGAAGGTCGCGCAGCGCATCGCCGATGCTGGGAACGCCTTTCAACTCGACGTTGAAGCGTCGCGCAATCTCCTCCAGCAGGCCGGACTTGGGCTTGCGGCAGGCGCAATTCGCTTCTTCGGCATGTGGACAGAAGAAGATCGCATCGATGCGTCCGCCCAGCTGTGCGAGCGAGCGCTGCATCTTGTCGTGGATCGCGTTGAGTGTGGACACCTCGAAGAGTCCGCGACCGACCCCGGACTGGTTCGTCGCCAGCACGACCTGGAAGCCCGCCTGGTTGAGCCTTGCAACCGCTTCCAGGCTTCCGGGTATCGGCCGCCACTCGTCCGGAGTCTTGATGTAGCTTGCGCTTTCCTCGTTGATCACGCCGTCGCGGTCGAGGATCACGAGCTTCATTGGGAGCCGGTCCCGTAATCTGTCATCACCGTTCGACCGCGAGCTTGGAGATGTCGGCAACGCGATTCATCGTCTCGCGCAGTTGAGCGAGCAGCGCAACGCGGTTTTCGCGCAGCCGCAAATCTTCGGTCATGACCATAACCCCGTCGAAGAAGGCGTCGACGGGCGCTTTGAGGCGGGCCAGCGCCTGCAGCATGCCCGCATAGTCCTGCGCGACATATCGTTCGTCCGCCGTGCGCTTCGTCTCGGCAAATTCCGACGCGAGCGCCTTTTCGGCACCTTCGACCAGCAATTGCGGGTCAAAGGCCGCGGGCGCCCGTTCGTGTTGACGCAAGATGTTGCCGATGCGCTTGTTTGCTGCAGCGAGACTGGGCGCTTCCGGCAGCGTATTGAACAGCTTCACGGCCTCGAGCTGCCGCGCAACGAGGTCGATGCGATCGGGGCGTAGCGCCAGAACCGAATCGATTTCGTTCACGGAATAGCCCCGATCGCCAAAATAGCTGCGCATGCGCTCGAACAGAAATGACATGAGCTCCGGCGTTGTCCGCGATACCGCCAGGGTTTGTGCAAACGACGCAAATGCCGCATCGACCAGTGCCGTCAGCGCGAGCGGCAGCTCACCTTCGCTGAGGATGCGCACGACGCCGAGCGCGTGCCGCCGCAAGGCGTACGGATCCTTGTCCCCGGTCGGCTGCTGACCGATCCCGAACAGTCCCGCGAGCGTCTCGAGCTTGTCGGCCAGCGCTACCACGCACGCGAGCCGCGTGTGAGGCAACCGGTCGCCCGCAAAGCGCGGCCGGTAATGTCCTTCGATCGCCTCGGCTACGGCTAGGCTCTCGCCATCGTGCAGTGCGTAATAACGCCCCATCGTGCCTTGCAGCTCCGGGAATTCGCCGACCATACCGGTCAGCAGATCAGCCTTTGCCAGCCGCGCAGCGCGCTCTGCGGCCTGTACATCGATTCCGAGTTGACGTGCGTAGGTGCCTGCGAGCGACTGCACGCGCTCGACGCGCTCGAGCTGTGTTCCCAACCGGTTGTGGTACACGACATGCGCGAGCTCCGGCACACGTGCTTCGAGCCGCACCTTGCGATCCTGGTCGTAAAAGAATTTGGCGTCGGACAGGCGCGCCCGCAGGACGCGCTCGTTGCCGCGAACGATGTGGCCCGGATCGGCAGTTCTCAAATTCGATACGAGGAGGAAGCGGGACAGCAGCTTCTCGGTGCCGGGCTCGAGCAGCGGAAAGTATTTCTGATGCTGCTTCATCGAAAGGACGAGGCATTCCTGCGGCACTTCGAGGAATTCCGGACTGAAGCTGCCCTCGTACACGACCGGAGACTCGACCAGCGCCGTGACTTCGTCGAGCAAGGCCTCATCTGCTGCGAGCGTTGCGTGGGCGCCCGCGGCGGTTTCGAGAGCCGCTGCGATTGCCGATTTACGGGCCTCGAAGCTCGCAATCACCGACCCCTCGTCGCTCAGAACGCGTTCGTAGTCGTCGGCATGCGCAATGGTTATCGGGCCTGAGCTCAGGAAACGATGACCCAATGTCGTGTTGGCGCTATGCAGTCCCAGCACGCTGCCCGGTATCGGGTTGGAGCCGTGCAGCAGGATGAGGCCGTGCACGGGACGCACAAACTCCGCTTCACCGCTTCCCCAGCGCATGACTTTCGGAATCGGCAGTGCCTTGAGCGCTGCCGAGACTTCCTGCGCAAGCACTGCGGTGAGCGCGGCGCCGCTTGCGACGCTGCGATACACGAATACGTGGCCTTTCGGCGTCTCCCTCTGCTCCAATGTTTCGACAGGTACGCCGCACTTGCGTGCAAAACCCTGCAGCGCGGCAGTCGGCCGGCCTTGTGCGTCGAGGGCTGCCTTGACCGAGGGACCTTGCGTTTCCAGCGGCTTGTCCGGGGCGACTTCGCGCACACCGGTGAGCCGCGCCGCGAGTCGGCGCGGCGTCGCATACAAGTGTGTCTGGCTGCCGTTTTCCAAAAAATCGCCGCGCCGCAGATTTGCCGTGAGATTCTCGGCGAAAGCGCGGCCCAGGCGCGCCAGTGCCTTGGGCGGCAGCTCTTCGGTGCGGATTTCTACGAGCAGTGTGGGCATCGCTTCAGGCGTGAGCCTTTTCCTTGCACAACGGGAAGCCCAGCGCCTCCCGGGAGTCGTAATAAGCCTGCGCGATCAGCCGCGCAAGCGCCCGCACGCGGCCGATGTACGCCGCCCGCTCCGTTACCGAGATCGCGCCGCGCGCATCGAGCAGATTGAACGTGTGCGAGCACTTCATGACCATCTCGTAGGCAGGGAGAACGAGACCTGCGGCGACCAGGCGCTTCGCTTCGGCTTCGCAGCCGTTGAAAAGCTCCAGCAGCCATGCCACGTTCGCGAGCTCGAAGTTGTATCGCGATTGCTCGACTTCGTTCTGATGGTAGACGTCGCGATAGGTCAGGCCCTCGACCCAGATGAGGTCGAAGACGTTTTCCTTCCCTTGCAGGTACATCGCCAGGCGCTCGAGCCCGTAGGTGAGCTCGCCCAGGACGGGCCTGCAATCGAGACCGCCCACCTGCTGGAAATACGTAAATTGCGTGACTTCCATGCCGTTCAGCCACACTTCCCAGCCGAGACCCCATGCGCCGAGCGTGGGCGACTCCCAGTCGTCCTCGACGAAGCGGATGTCGTTTACTTTGGGATCGATACCGAGCGCGTACAGCGACCCGAGATAAAGGTCCTGCAGATCCTCGGGAGATGGCTTCATCACGACCTGATATTGGTAGTAATGCTGCAGCCGGTTCGGATTTTCGCCGTAGCGACCGTCTTTCGGCCGCCGCGATGGCTGCACGTATGCCGCATTCCACGGCTCCGGTCCGATCGAGCGCAGAAAGGTCGCGGTGTGAAAGGTGCCTGCGCCGACTTCCATGTCGTACGGCTGGAGCAACGCACAGCCCTTGCCGTCCCAGTACTGATTGAGCGCAAGTATGATTTGCTGAAAAGTAAGCATGGCGAGCGCGAAACGGCGAATTTTACCGGGTTTCGCTGCAGCGCAGACGCTTCGCGGGAGCGAAGCGTCTAAGTTCGTTTCAGCGGGCGCAGACGCGCGTACAAAAAGCCTGCGGTAAGGAGGATCGCGCACAGCACCAGAATCACTGCGTTACCGGTGCGTACGTACGGTGTTGCGCCCACGTATCCCTGCACGAGCGAAGTGAGCGTCGCGGTTGCAAACTGCGGTGCCACGTCGACCACGCGTCCCCTTTCGTTCACCACGGCAGTCATGCCGGTATTGGTTGCGCGCAGCATGTAGCGACCGGTCTCCAGCGCGCGCGCCTGCGAAATCTGCAAATGTTGCTCAGGCGCGATCGAACGGCCGAACCACGCGACGTTGCTGACATTTACCAGGATCGTCGCCTGCGGCAGCTGCCGGATGATTTCTTCACCGAATGCGTCTTCGTAGCAGATGTCGACTGCCACACGTTGCCCTGCGATCGCCAGCGGTTGTGCATCGGTTGAACCCCGCGAAAAATCCTGCAACGGAATCGCGAGCACACCCACGATCCAGCCGAGGAGCGGTCGCAGCGGAATGAATTCCCCCAGGGGCACGAGATGCGTCTTGCGATAGAACTGCGGCGGTGACATGCCGAGCGAGATCACGGTGTTGTAGTAATCGCCGCCGGCAAGCCGCTCCGGCACGCCGATCAAAGCGTCGCCGCCATTTTGCCGCGCGTGGTCGGCGATACTTTCGAGGTAGTCCTCCGGCACATCGCGCAGAAAGAGCGGCAACGCGGTTTCGGGAAACACGATGAGCCTGGACCGGCTCGCCAGCGCAAGCTCGCGGTACGTGATCAGCGTCGTGCGCAGGCCTTCGTGCGTCCATTTGAGCTCCTGCGGAATGTTGCCCTGCAGGAGCGTGACACTCACGGGCTCCCCGTCAGGGCTGGTCCAGCGTATCTGCTTGAGGGCGTGTCCGCCCAGCATGAGCACGATGAAAGCGGCGAATGGAACGAGCAAGAGCGGACTGCGCTTAACGGCAGGTGCTGCGTGTGCCCTGTGCCTCCCGTGAAGCACGGCTTCGCCTGCAAGCGTCAGCAGCGCCGCGCCGAGGACCATTATCCATGTGACGCCGTAAATGCCGAGTACGGGGGCATACCCTGCGAGAGGGCTCACGGGCACTTGTGAATAACCCATACCGATCCAGGGAAAGAGCCAGCCGCGCATCCATTCGGTCAGCGTCCATGCTGCTGGTGTCACGACTGCGGCCTTGAGCCAGATCGGGCCGCGCACAATAGCGAAAACGTAACCCGCCGCGGCCGGAAACACGGAGAGATACGCGCAGAAGAGAAATGTGCCAATGGCAGCGAGCGGCCACGGCATCGAACCGAACGTGTGGAGGCTCACGTAAACCCACGAGACCCCGACCAGAAAGAAGCCGAGTCCAAACCACCAGCCTGTTACAGCGGCGCGCTTCGGTGACTCCGCGCCGCGCCAAAGCCAGATGAGCAGGGCGAGCGTGACGATCGGCAGTGGGAAAAGATAGAGCGGCGCGAAGCCGGCAACGCTCGCGGCGCCCAGCCCCAAAGCATAAAGCGAACGCCGCTCGATCGCCGGAAAACGGCGCCGTGTCGCGCGCGGCGTCTGCGCCCCGGCCCGGGGGGCGGACCCGATTTCGTGAGGCATCAGGCGCTGATCGTGCTCTTCGGACCGACTTCGAGCAGATGGACGCGGCGGCTGTCGGCGCGCAGCACCTTGAACGTCAGATTCTCCATGGTTACCTGCTCGCCGCGCTTCGGCACGCGCCCGAAGCGTTTCAGCACGAGCCCGCCGATCGTATCGAATTCGTCGTCGCTGAATGTCGTGCCGAATTTCTCGTTGAAATCCTCGATCTCGGTGACCGCTTTCACGCGGTATTGCCCGTTTTTGTCCTGGATGATGTTGTCTTCGACTTCGTCGAAGTCGTATTCGTCCTCGATGTCGCCGACGATCTGCTCGAGCACGTCCTCTATCGTCACGAGTCCCGCGACACCGCCGTATTCGTCGACGACGATCGCGATGTGGTTGCGGTTCTTGCGAAATTCCTTGAGCAGCACGTTGAGCGGCTTCGATTCGGGAATGAACACGGCGGGCCGCAGCATTTCGCGCACGTTGAATTCTTCTTCGCCGGCGTAATAACGGAGCAGGTCCTTCGCGAGCAGTATCCCGATGATGTCGTCCTTGTTGCGGCTGGTCACTGGAAAGCGCGAATGAGCCGTCTGGATGACGAGCGGGATGAACTTGTCGGGAGACTCGTTGATGTCGATCACGTCCATTTGCGAGCGCGGCACCATGATATCGCGCGCCTGCAGCTCCGAAACCTGCAGCACCCCCTCGATCATGGCCAGTGCATCGGAGTCGAGGAGATTGCGCTCGTGAGAGGAATGCAGCAGCTCGATCAGCTGCTCGCGGTCCTCGGGTTCGCGCATGATGAAAGCCGAAAGGCGCTCGAGCAGGCTGGGCTTGGTGTGAGTGTCATCCATGGTGGGCGGGTGCTGTGTAAGGATCGGAATATCCGAGTCGCTTCAGTATGCGCGTTTCGAGTCGTTCCATTCTGGCCGCATCGAAGTCGGTGTCGTGCGCGTAGCCTTGCAGGTGCAGCACCCCGTGCACGGTGAGGTGCGCGTAGTGGGCCGCGAGCTTTTTTCCCTGCTCGCGCGCCTCGCGCCTGATGACCGGGGCACACAGCGCGAGATCGCCCGCGTACGGCGGCCTGTCGCGTAGAACGAACGTGAGCACATTGGTCGCATAGTCTTTCCCGCGATAGCTGCGGTTCAGTTCACGTCCTTCATTGGAGTCGACCAGCCGCACCGTGATTTGCCCGCCTGCCCGCAGCGCCGCCGCGATCCATTTTCGAAATCGTCCCCGCGCCGGCACACTGCGCGAGCGGGTCGCATATTGCACGCTCAACCGAAGACGGCGGCCCGCGGCGTCCGTGCTATTTCTCTTGCGGTTTACGCGAGCGCTCTGCGCGCCCTTCGTGGTTCTCATAAGCGTTCACGATGCGCTGGACGAGTGGGTGGCGAACGACGTCTTCCGCGCCGAAGTAAGTGAACGCGATGCCGCGCACTTTCTTTAGTACCTCTCGTGCGTCGACAAGCCCGCTTTTTTGCCCACGCGCCAAGTCTACCTGCGTGATGTCGCCATCGACGACTGCTTTGCTGCCGAAGCCGAGCCGCGTGAGAAACATCTTCATTTGCTCGGGCGTGGTGTTCTGGGCCTCGTCGAGTATGACGAACGAATGGTTGAGCGTGCGGCCCCGCATGAACGCGAGCGGCGCGATCTCGATGGCACCGCGCTCGAACATTTTAGCCACCTTGTCGTAGCCCATCAGGTCGTACAGCGCGTCGTAGAGGGGCCTCAGATAAGGGTCGACTTTCTGCGCCATGTCTCCCGGAAGAAACCCCAGACGCTCGCCGGCTTCCACGGCCGGGCGCACCAGCACGATGCGCTTGACGCTGTCGCGCTCGAGCGCATCCACCGCACAGGCGACTGCCAGATAGGTTTTCCCCGTGCCTGCCGGTCCGATGCTGAACGTGATGTCGTGCGTCTGAATATTGTTGAGATACTCGATCTGGTGGGGGGTACGGCCATGAAGGTCCGGCCGTCGTGTCATGAGCGCGGGCCCCGGTACCGGTGTGCGGCTTCCGGTGTTCTCGGCGCCCGCTTCGATAAGACCCATCTGAACGTCTTCGAGCGTCAACTCGTCGCGCGCCTGATCGTAGAAGCGCTGCAGGAGCTTGGCGGCAAGGCGCGATTGCGCGGGCTTACCGTTCACCGAGAAGCGCTCGCCGCGCCTGGCGATGTTGACGTCGAGCGCGGTTTCGATCTGCCGCAGATTTTCGTCCAGCGCGCCGCAGAGGTTCGCAAGCCTCTGGTTATCTACGGGCTCGAAGCTGATCTCGACGGGTTTCAATGGGGCAGAATCTCTCCGCGCAGAGAGTGCGGCCGCGCAGCCGTGATTCTCACGTCGACGAATGAACCGACGAGGCGTTGCGGTCCGCCGAAATTGACGGTGCGGTTGTTGTCGGTGCGGCCGGCAAGCTCTGCCGCATTTTTCTTCGCGCAGCCTTCCACGAGCACACGCTGAGACGTACCGACCATCCCGTTGCTGATTTTCTGGGCCTGCGTTTCGATTTTCGCCTGCAGGATTTGCAGCCGCTCGAGCTTGACCTCGTGCGGCGTGCCGTCGGCGAGCTCCGCAGCAGGCGTGCCGGGCCGTGGACTGTAAAGAAAGCTGAAGCTCGAGTCGAATGCGACCTCGTCGATGAGCCTGAGTGTCGCTTCGAAATCCACCGCGGTTTCGCCTGGAAAACCGACGATGAAGTCAGACGAGATCGAAATCCCGGCACGCACCGCACGCAGGCGCCGCACGATGGATTTGTACTCGAGCACGGTATAGCCGCGCTTCATTGCTGCCAGCACGCGATCGGATCCCGACTGGACCGGTAGATGTACATGGCTCACCAGATGCGGCAGCTTCGCGTAGGCTTCGATCAGACGGGGCGTGAATTCGCGCGGGTGCGAAGTCGTATAGCGCAGGCGCTCGATTCCCGGAATTTCCGCCGCGTACTCGAGCAGCAGCGCAAAATCAGCGATCTCACCGTCATCGGTGCGGCCGCGATAGGCATTGACGTTTTGCCCGAGCAGCGTCACTTCCTTGACACCCTGCGCCGCCAGCTCGGCGACTTCCGTCAGCACGTCTTCGAGCGGACGCGACACTTCTTCACCTCGCGTGTAGGGCACCACGCAGAACGTGCAGTACTTGCTGCACCCTTCCATGATCGACACGAATGCAGTCGCGCCTTCGGTGCGCGCAGGCGGGAGGCGATCGAATTTCTCGATTTCCGGGAACGAAATATCCACCTGCGGTGAACCGCTGGCGCGACGTGCCGCTATCATTTCCGGTAACCGGTGCAGGGTCTGCGGCCCGAAGACCAGGTCGACATACGGCGCGCGCGCGATGATCGCCGCGCCTTCCTGGCTCGCCACGCAACCGCCGACCCCGATCAGCACACCCGGCCGTTCGTGCTTGAGGTGCTTCACACGGCCGAGATCATGAAAGACTTTTTCCTGCGCTTTCTCGCGCACCGAGCACGTGTTGAAGAGAATCACGTCGGCTTCTGCCGGATCGGCAGTGGTTTCCATGCCGTGCGCTGCGTGCAGCACGTCGGACATCTTGTCCGAGTCGTACTCGTTCATCTGACAGCCGAACGTCTTGATATACAGTTTCGGGGCCATCACTAGCGCTTGCCCGCGCGATCGAGCCGTGCCTGTTCCTGCTCGCTCAGAATGTAAATGCGCTGAATGTCGCCGTTCAGATCTTTCGTGTACAACACGGCTGCCGCAGGCGGGAGATTTGAATGCAGGATGAAACGATTCGACTGATCGTAGATCACGCCGCCGGGAGCGAGCCGCAGTACCTTGCTCCCTATCTTCACGAGCGGCAGGGGCTGGCTTTCTCCGAGCGTCCCGCGCTCGCCTTGAGCCGGCAGAATGCGTACGTGCTGAGCGTGCGCGCCGGCGCATTCGATCAGGCTGTATAAAGCCAGTAAAAGCAAATACTTACGCATCATGCGACAATATCAGGCCGAAAGCGTGAAATCAAACCCGAGCGCGGTACCACATGTACTATGCATGAAGGTGAATGGTGGCGAGTCAGGGATTTGAACCCCGGACCAACGGATTATGATTCCGCTGCTCTAACCACTGAGCTAACTCGCCACGGGGAGCGGCGCAGTCTAATTAGCGGGGTTAGGATTGTCAAGGCGGGTTGATTTAGGCCCATGATTACGCACAGAAAACTACAATTTAGTCGCAGGATGCTAATTGTGAGCAAGCGCTTACGTCACACGGTTTTGAGCTGCCTAAGGGCGCACTCGAACGCTTCCAACGCACGTTCCCAGTCATGAAGAGCAGCGATGTGGTCGTGGTGGGTGCAGGCATCGTGGGTGCCAGCCTTGCGCTTGCGCTCGCCGATTCGCATCTGAGCGTTGCCGTTGTCGAAACGCATCCGCCGCAGTCCTCCTCCGGCAAGGATTGGGACACTCGCGTCTACACGATCAGTCCCGGCAACAGCGAGTGGCTCAACCGCCTCGGGGTTTGGCAGGGCATGGATGCCGACCGGATCTGCCGCGTCGAAACGATGGCGATTTTCGGCGACCAACCGTCGGGCACGCTCGAATTCAGCGCCTACGATGCGGGAATGCGCGAGCTCGCGCAGATCGTGGAGAATCGCGAGCTCCAGGCGGCGCTGTGGGGCGCGCTGACACGGGCCTCCCACGTTACGCTCTACCCCAACACGCGCTGTGAAGACGTCATCTGGGAGAAAGAGCGCGCGCGCATCGTCCTGCAGCAGGGGGGCGAGCTCGCGACGCGACTCGTCGTAGGTGCAGATGGCGCAGATTCCTGGATACGGCAGCGTGCGGGCATACGAGATCAGGTCCACGACTACGGGCAGACCGGCGTCGTTGCCAATTTCGAGACGACACTCCCGCACGAGGACACCGCCTTTCAATGGTTCCGCGGCGACGGCGTGCTGGCTTTCCTGCCGCTGCCGGGCCGGCGTGTGTCGATGGTATGGTCCACGCCGAGCGCGCACGCGCGCGAGTTGCTCTCCGCGCCGGCGCCGCGCCTGTGCGAACAAGTCGAGGAAGCAAGCGGAGCTGCGCTCGGAGCGCTCGAGCTCATTACGCCCGCTGCCGGTTTTCCCCTGAAACGGCAACGCGTGGAGCGCCTCGTCGAGCCCCGGGTGGCGCTGATCGGGGATGCGGCCCACAACATCCATCCCCTGGCCGGGCAGGGTGTGAATCTCGGCTTGCGCGACGCGCGCGAGCTCGCAGAAGTGCTGCGTGGGCGTGGCCCGCAATCGGACTGCGGCGATTACGGGCTGTTGCGTCGGTATGAACGCGCGCGTAAAGAAGACATACTCATGCTCGAAGCGACCACCGACGGCCTGGAGAAACTTTTCAGCGCCCCGGCGGTCTGGATGGCGAGGCTGCGTAACCTCGGGCTTACGCTGGTCGATTTGCAGCCACCGCTCAAAAACGCGCTCGTGCGACGCGCCGTCGCCTGAGCTTTTCGTGACAAGGATACTTATGTTGAAAAGGCTGGTCGTTGGCGCGTTTGCCTGTTTGACCCTGGTGGCCGCAACGGTTTACGCCGACGAGAATGCATTGCGCCAGGCGTTCCAGGCGAAATTTCCCAAGATGAGCGTCGAAAGCGTAACCAAGACGCCTTTCGCGAACGTCTACGAGCTCGTGATAGATGGCCAGGTCTTCTACAGCGACGAGAAGGCGAGCTATCTTTTCAGCGGAAATCTTCTAGACATTCGATCAGGTCAGCCGCGCAATCTCACGCAGGAAGCCACCGGGAAGCTCGCTGCTGCGATTTTGGCGAAGTCGACCGATCTTGCCGTGAAGCGCGTGAAAGGCACCGGCAAACGCGTGATCTACACCTTCGAAGACCCCAACTGCGGCTATTGCAAGGAGCTGCAGAAGGAGCTCGCCAAAGTGAACGACGTCACCATTTACACCTTTCTGTGGCCGATCCTCTCGCAGGACTCTGTCGACAAGTCTAAGGCGATCTGGTGCTCGAAAGACCGCGCCAAGGCCTGGGACGACACGATGCTGAAAGGCGCGGCGCTCACTGGCAAACGCGACTGCGACACCACGGCGCTCGAAAAGAACGGGCAGCTCGCGCAGCGCTTCGGTATACGCGGGACGCCCGGCGTCTACCTCGCGAATGGGCAGCAGCTCGGCGGTTTCGTGCCGGCGGACAAGATCGAAGCGGCGCTTGCATCCGTACGCTAGTGACCCGTAACAGGCGTTAGTCAACAGCGCCACAGGGCGGCCGTTACAGGAGGATGGCGGCATCCTCCTTCGCATCGACCCCGTTCAACGATTTGCGCGCAGCCCGCAAGCGGATGGCTGCGGCGCTTGCGTTATCGCTGCTGGTCCATCTCGTGTTTGCAGGGGTCATCCGGGGCGGCTCCACCACGCTCTCACATCGTGCTTCGGTCCAGCAGTACATTCATGCACGGCTGAACGCACCCGCGCCGCCTACGCTGCCGTACGCGCCGCCAACCGCTAGGAAAGCGAATCCCGCTCGTTCGTCCCCCCTGCCTGAAGACACAAGCGTTTCCGCGTCACCGATCGCTCGCGAGACTCCTACACGCCGCGATTCGACTGCCCTCACCGCTGCGAGCGCAGTCGACGCGAAATACTACTCAGCGAGGGAGCTCGACGTATATCCTGCGCCGCTCGCGCCGCTCGTGATGAATTTGACCGGGAAAGCGGCCGCCGCTCGAACCTATGGATACGCGCTGCTCTCGATCATGCTCGATGCGACGGGCGCTGTGACTGAAGTTCAGCTGCTCGAGGCCGAACCGGCGGGTTTTTTCGACGATGACGGGATCAAGTCCATCGCCTCCACCGTTTTCACGCCGGCCTTGAAGAACGGTCGTGCCGTGAAAACGCGCATCGTCGTTCGGATCGACTATGGCGCAGAGCTCGATCGATGATGCGATCAATCCGGTGCGCCCGGCACCGGATAACCGTGCGGCAGCAGCACCCACATGCGAAGCCGCTGCTTCATGCGTCCCGCTTCCCGCGTCGCATCTTCGCCGTGTCCCCAGAAAAAATCAGCGCGCACCGCACCGCGTATCGCACCGCCCGTGTCCTGTGCGAGCGTCAGGCGGTTGAGCGGGCGCGCAGTGTTGGGCCACGTCGTCGAGACATAGACAGGAGCGCCGAGCGGCACAAACCGCGGATCGACGGCAATGCTGCGCTCGGGCGTCAGCGCGACGCCCAGCGATCCGGGCGGGCCGCTGCCCACGTCCGGAAGCTCGCGAAAAAAAACGTAGCTTGCGTTAGTGTTCAGAAGCTCGACCAGCCGCTGCGGATTGGCCTGCGCCCACGCTTTGATGCCCTGCATCGATGCCTGCTCGAGCGTGAGCTCGCCGCGCTCGACCAGCAGCCGGCCGATCGATTTGTAAGGGTAACCGTTCTGATCGGCGTAACCCACGCGCAATGTCCGTCCGTCATCCAGCGCAATCCGGCCTGAGCCCTGGATGTGCAGAAAAAAGAGATCGACCGCATCGTCGACCCACGCGAGCTCCTGCCCGCGGAGCGGCGCCTGGGTGCCGTCGATCTGGCTGCGATCGTAATAAGGGACGACGCGCCGCCCTTCGATGCGACCGCGCAGGCGCATGTTCTTGAGCTCCGGATAGATGTCACCCAGCTCGACGCTCACCATGTCCTCGGGCGCGCGATACAGCGGATGCCGATAGCGGCCGCCGGGCGTGCGGCTGCCGTGCAGCAGCGGTTCGTAATAGCCGGTGATGAGCCCCTCGACCGAGCGCTCGCCGCTCGCGATCTGCCAGGGTTTGAAATGACGCTCGAAGAAGGCCCGCACCGTGGCCGTATCGACCGCGGAGACGCTTGATGCCTTAGTGCAGACTTCGCGCCAAGAGCTGCGATTGACGAGTGGTGCGCAACCCACGATGAATGCGCGCCATGCTTCAGTCAGCGTATCGTCCCGCCACCCTGGAAGATCGTCCCACCCTGACGGTAGAAACAAAACACCTGCCGCCGCGGGGACGTCCGGTGCCGGTGACGTGAAGGGTTTAGTCGGAGGTACAGGCGCTGCGATCGGAGGTGGCTTAGTCTGCGCGATCTCGACCGGAGCAGGAGGCTTCGCGCACGCGCCGACCAGGAAGACCAGCAGCGACAGCGCGACGCGTCGAAACTCGATTTGCATTTCGCACGCGTGCTCGATCATGATGACTGGAGTATACGTGCTCGCAGCCATGGAATTATTCTGGTTATTGCTCGAAGCGGGCGTTGCGCTCGCGCTGCTCCTCGGCATTGTGTGGTGGACATGGCCGCGCAAACGCGACGAGGACGCCACGCGCCGCGAAGAATGACCGGTTACAATTCCGGCGTCGACGGGGATTCCATGACGTTTCGTATAGCACCCAGCATACTCTCGGCGGATTTTTCCCGGCTCGGTGAAGAAGTCCGGGCCGTCGTGCACGCCGGTGCCGACCTCGTGCACTTCGACGTGATGGACAACCATTACGTACCGAACCTGACGATCGGTCCGCTGGTGTGTGAAGCGATACGCCCGCTCTGCGAAGTGCCGATCGACGTGCACCTCATGGTCAAGCCGGTCGACCGCATCATTCCCGATTTCGCGCGCGCCGGAGCGAGCATCATCTCGTTCCATCCCGAAGCGAGCGAGCACGTCGATCGCACCATCGGCCTCATCAAGGATTCAGGCTGCCGGGCGGGGCTCGTTTTCAATCCCGCGACGCCGCTCTCCTGGCTCGACCATGTGCTCGACAAGATCGATCTCGTCCTGATCATGTCGGTGAATCCCGGTTTTGGCGGACAGACCTTCATTCCGGAAGCGCTGAGCAAGTTGAGCGCGGTAAGACAGCGCATCGACCGCTCGGGCCGCGACATCTGGCTCGAAGTCGATGGCGGCGTGAAAGTCGACAACATCACCCGCATCGCGCAGGCCGGCGCGGATACGTTCGTCGCGGGTTCTGCTATTTTCGGCACGCCCGATTATGCGAAGACCCTGGCCGCCATGCGCTCGGCCCTTGGCCGCGCGGCAGCATGAGCATCGTGGACTTCCCGCTCCCGATCAAGGCCGTCACGATCGATCTCGACGGTACGCTGCTCGACACGATCCCCGATCTCGCCGCGGCTGCGAACATGATGCTGGAGGAGCTCAACCGGCCGCCGCTCGAAGTCGCGCTCATCCGTACCTTCATTGGTAAAGGTCTGCCGCGGCTCGTCGAGCGGACACTCGCAGCAGGGCGCAATGGGGACGCCGGCCCCGAGCTTAACGAACGCGCGCTTGCCATCTACGAGCGTATCTACGCCGAGGTGAACGGACGCCACACCACGGTTTACCCGGGCGTCCGGGAAGCTCTGGAAAACTTGACCGCACAAGGTTTCCCGCTCGCGTGCGTCACGAATAAAACGGGGCGTTTCACGACACCGCTCTTGGAATCGATCGGACTCGCCGGCTATTTTGAACACGTCGTATCAGGCGATACGCTCGCGCGCAAGAAACCGGATCCTGCGCCGCTGTTGCATGCATGCCAGGCGCTGAATATCGTGCCGCGCGACATGCTCATGATCGGCGACTCTTACAATGACACGCAGGCGGCTCGCGCCGCAGGCTGTCCCGTGTTCTGCGTCACATACGGCTATAACGAAGGGCGCGACGTGCGCGAGCTCGATGCGGATGCGATCATCGATTCGCTGATCGATGCGGTGCGCCTGATCCAAAAAGCATGACGGAGGCAGATTTCAACGGGCTCGCCGCGCAGGGTTACAACCGCGTGCCGCTGGTGCTCGAGACGTTCGCCGATCTCGACACTCCGCTCTCGATTTATCTGAAGCTCGCAAACGAGCCGTACACCTATCTGCTCGAATCGGTGGTCGGCGGTGAGCGTTTCGGCCGCTATTCCTTCATCGGTCTGGCAGCCACGCGCCGACTCGAAGTACGCGGGCGTGAGTGTCTCGAAATCGAGCGCGATCAGGTCAGCGCGAAAAGCGTCCCAGCCGATCCGCTTGCGTTCGTGCAGGACTATCTGGCGCGCTTTCGCACGGCCGAGGACGCGAGATTGCCGCGTTTTTGCGGGGGGCTCGTGGGTTATTTTGGTTACGAGACCGTGCGCTACGTCGAAAAGCGGCTGGCACGCACCACCAAGCCCGATCCGCTCGGTCTGCCGGACATCGTGCTTCTGGTTTCAGAAGAAATCGCGATCGTCGACAATCTGTCGGGCAAGCTCTCTCTCGTCGTTTATGCCACGCCGGGCGAGCGTGGCGCCTACCAGCGCGCGCGGGAGAGACTGATCGAACTTCTGCAAAAATTGCGCACGCCGGTCGAGATACCCGCCGACACACACGGACCGTCGGCGCCCGCGGTGTCCGGATTCGGTGAAGCGGCCTATCACAATGCCGTCGAGCGCGCGAAACGCTACATCCACGACGGCGACGTCATGCAGGTCGTGCCTTCGCAGCGGATGTCGAAACCCTTCCGTGCCACGCCGCTCGCACTGTACCGGGCGTTGCGCACGCTGAACCCATCGCCCTACATGTATTTTTTTTATTTCGGCGATTTTTATGTGGTGGGCGCTTCACCCGAGATACTCGTGCGACTCGAAGGCGAAATAGTGACGGTGCGCCCGATCGCCGGCACGCGCCGACGAGGTGCGACGCCTGCCGAAGATGATGCGCTCGCAGAGGAGCTCCTGGGGGATGCGAAAGAGCGCGCAGAGCACATCATGCTCGTCGACCTGGGTCGCAACGACGTTGGGCGCGTCGCACAAACCGGCACCGTGCACGTGACCGAACGCATGGTGATCGAGCGTTACTCGCACGTCATGCACATCGTGTCGAACGTCGAAGGCGTGCTCAAGCCCGGCCTCAAAGCGATGGACGTGCTGCGGGCGACTTTTCCGGCCGGGACTGTTTCGGGCGCACCGAAAGTGCGTGCGATGGAAATTATCGATGAGCTCGAACCGGTCAAGCGCGGCGTCTACGCCGGCGCCGTGGGGTACCTCGGATTCCACGGCAACATGGACGTTGCGATCGCCTTGCGCACCGCGGTGATCAAGGACGGCATGTTGCACGTGCAGGCCGGCGGCGGCATCGTCGCCGACTCGCAGCCGGATGCCGAGTGGCAGGAGACGCAGAACAAGGCGAAAGCACTCCTGCGAGCCGCTGAGATGGCCGAGACCGGTCTCGACACACGCTGGGACTGAAAGAAAGCAGGACCATAAATTGCACCCGCGCCGGGATGCGAAAAGAATTCACCGATTACGACGTGTGGTCGTTTCAGAAAGCGCACGCGGACGCTTGGAACTGGCGCAGAACATCGCCTGACGGTGAAGTGCTGCTCGAAGGACGCGTCCCTTTCCCGAGCCTCGACGAATGCATGGCCGATGCACGTCGTCATGGCTATACCGGCACATCCACGCTTGCGACTTAGCGCTCTTCCTCACGAAGCGCGGGCGCCGTAGACGCTCTCATCTACTCCCGGCACAATTGTGCCTCAAGCTCAAAGGGGGCAGATAAAAATGAACTGGGAGTTCGTCACTCGGCCCACGCGCGGTCAAGGCTTTGTGACCTGGGAATGGCAATGGCGGTGTTGCGCCGAGGATGGCTCTACAAGATTTTCTACAAGGACCTTTCCCAGCTTTCGCGAGTGCGTCGCGGATGCGCGGCTTAACGGTTTTACAGGCAATCCGGATCCCGCAGACTTTGGAAACACCTTGTTCGATCGTCCGGAATCGCGATTCAACTGGTTTTGAAGAACCCGAGCATTGCATCGAGGACCCGAAGAAAAACAGCTTCGATGAGGACGGCCGCGGCGCGATTCTCTGATCCGATCGCTGCATGAAGCGAATCCGTCTGCGCCATCCGGACTTCATCGCTATGCCCACTACCTGCATTGCGCACATGAGATAATGCGTAAGATCAATCTCTTGGCAGGAAGCGACGCATGCTTCTGATGATCGATAACTGGCATCAGGCTCCAACGTAGTTCAAAAACGTCCGCTACCCGCAGTTTTTCCCCTGGCTTACCTCTAGAAGGCGGTCCAAAACTAATCAGCATCGTCCATTGCCATCCGCATAAATAGCGGGTATCGTAGCGGGTATCTCTGC
>DATLEF010000127.1:0-14519 GCA_035525455.1 Burkholderiales bacterium | reverse complement strand
AACGCCTTCTGATTCGATCCCGCGCGCAAGGGCGGCGGCGCCATCGAGCACCGCGCGCATGAGCTCGCGAAACTCCGGCCGCTGCACGCGATCGAACAGCACCGCGCGCGCTGCGATGATGTGACCGCCGGGTGCGGCCTGCAGTCCCGGTGCGAGCGCGGCGTCGATCGCCGCCGCATGGCGGGCTTTGCAGAGGATGAGGCCGCCCGTGCGCGGGCCGCAGAAAGTCTTGTGGGTCGAGGTCGTGACGACATCGCTGTACGGAGTGGGATTCGGATGCAGCCCGGCGATGATGAGCCCCGAGACGTGCGCGATGTCCGCGAACAGCATGGCGCCTACGTCCTGCGCGATCTCGTGGAGCTTCTTAAAATCGATCTGCCTCGGATACGCACTCGAGCCGGCGACGATCATGCGCGGGCGGAGCGCGCGCGCGTGCGCCTGCGCCGTGGCATAGTCGATGAGCTCGGTGTCCGGATCGAGCCCGAATGACTCGAAGACGTAATCCTGCCCCGACACGTGCTTCGAGCTGCCATGGCTGCTGTGACCGCCGGCCGCGCGGTCGAACGCGAGCACGCGATCGCCGGGCTCGAGCAGCGCGCGCAGCACCGCGACATTCGAGATGGTCGATGAGAGCGACTGGATGTTCGCGTGCTCCGCGCCGAAGAGGCGTTTGGCGCGCTCGATCGCGAGAAGCTCGATCGCGTCCATCACTTCGCCGCCCGCGAATGAAACACGCGGGGGATAGCCGGATGCGTTTTTGTTGATGAGTATGGAAGCTTCCGCTTCGAGCGTCGCGCGCGGGCAGTAGCTTTCCGAAGCGACGAGGTTGATCGACTCGGTGTTCTGACGGCGCTGGCGCTCGATCAGGCGCGCGATGTCGCGGTCCGCATCGGAAAGCGGCTCGGTGAAAAGGGACGACCAGGGACATGGTTTATTCATGGGATCTCGATCACTTGTAGAGCTCGCGCGCAGCCTCGGAAGTCACTTTCCCTTCGCGCACGTCGGCTTCGATCTCCGCGCGCGTGCGATCCGCGGGCTTGCCGAGTCCGCCTCCGCCCGGCGTCAGGATGCGCAGCAGATCACCTTCCCTGAGAGGCATCTCCGAGAACGTCGAGTGCAGCTTCTTCTCGCCCGCGGTTCCAGGATTCAACACGTAGGCGCCCGCGCTTCCCGGTAGGCCGCCGTTCTTGCCAGCCGCGGGAAACCTCTGGCGCGCGCTCCGCACCGACAGCACCGTGTCCGAACCGAGCACGCGCAGGTCGCGGCACACGCCGCAGCCGCCGCGATATCTTCCGGCGCCGCCGGAGTCCGGAATGATCTCGTAGCGCTCGACACGAATCGGAAATTCGATTTCCATCACCTCTATGGGCAGGTTCGACGTGTTCGTCATGTGGAGCTGGATCACGTCGGTCCCGTCGCCGTCGCAGCGCGCACCCTGGCCGCCTGCGAAATTCTCGTAATCGACGAAGTAGCGATTCCTCACCGGGTCCGGGCCCGCAAGGATGATGCCCTGGTAGGGCCCGCCTGCGGCCATCACGCGATTGGGCGCCGCCTGGCCGAGCGCATCGATCATGACGTCGGCGAGGATCATCGACGTGAGATTGCGCGAGCTTACGCCCCCAGGCGGACGGGGATTCACGATCGAGCCTTCGGGCGCGATCACTTCGATCGGCCGATACAGCCCTTCGTTGATCGAAGCGTTCGGGTCGACCATCGCTTTCAGGCAGAAGTACACCGTCGCCATGGTGTGCGTGTACGGAATATTCTTGCCGGTGCCGAGCTGCGCCGCGCAGTCGCTGAAGTCGAACTTGACGGTGTCGCCGCGTACCGTGACGGTGGCCGCGAGCTTCACCGGCTCGTCATGGATGCCATCCTCGTCGAGCCAGTCGCGCGCGCTGTAGGTTCCGTCGCGCAGGTTGTCGCGTATGAAGCTGCGGATGCGCCGCTCGGTCGCGTCGAGCATCTCGTCGATCGAGCGCGCAACCGCCTCCCCGCCGTAGCGCGCATGCATCTCCTGCACGCGCTGGATGCCGGTCGTCGCCGCGGCGAGCTGCGCGTAGATGTCGCCTTCGCTGAAGTGCGGCTGCCGCGAATTGAGGAGAAAGAGCTCCAGGACGTCCGCCCGCAGCGTGCCTTCGGAGAAAAGCTTGACCGGCGGAATGCGGATCCCTTCCTGGTAGATGCTCGTGCAATCCCCCGATTCACTGCCCGGAACGCGGCCTCCGACGTCGGAGTGATGCGCGACCGCCGCGGCGAATGCCACGAGCTTGCCGTCGACGAATATCGGCGTGGCGACGGTGCAGTCGTTGAGATGCGTCACGCCGACGATGTAGGGATCGTTCGCGAAGAACACATCGCCGGGGCGCATCGTCTCGCGCGGGAAGCGCTTGTAGAGCGCGGGCACGAGGCGCAGCGTCGAGCCCAGGTGCGCCGGACCGTAGGTGGCGAGCGCGAACGTGCGGCCCTGCGCATCGCAAAGCGCGGTGGAGCAATCCGCGCGCTCCTTGATGTTGGGTGAATACGCGGTGCGGATGAGACTCGCGCACATCTCCCACGCTGCGGACTCGAGCGCGCTCGCGATGATCTCGGCCTGGCCGTAGCTCATGCTTGATTCGCTTTCACGATCAAGTTGCCCCACTCATCCGCGCGTGCACCGAAGTCCGGAGGCACAACGGTCGTCGTGTCCATCTGCTCGACGATCGCGGGCCCCGAGATGGTCATGCCCGGCGCAAGATCGCTGCGCTCGTAAACAGGACAGCTCACGAATGCGCCGAGTGACTCGAAGAAAGTCCTGCGTTCCGCTCGCGGTGCCAGGGCCTGCTGCGCATGCGTGCCATGCTTCGCGAGGTCGGGTTTCGGAACAGGCAACAACACCTGCAGCCGGAACGTGACGAGCTCGACTTCCTTCGCAGGCTGATCGTAGCCGTAGAGGCGCTTGTGCGCGGCGTTGAATCCCTCGCCGATCGCACGCAGCATCGCGGCGTCGATTGCGCCGGGCCCGACGGCCACCGGCAGCTCGAAGTTCTGGCCCACGTAACGTGCATCGACCGTGCGCTCGATCACGATGCCGTCAGTGGAGATCTGGTTGCGGGCGAGCGCCTCCACGCCGCGTTGCTCGAGGTCCGCGAGAATGCGGCTGACCTCGGCAGCGGCGGACGCTTCGCGGCTGCGCACGAGTCGGGTCTGACTCAGATCGAGCTGGATGTCCTTGGTCAATACGCCCATGGCGCAAAGCACCCCGGGGCCGGGCGGCACGAGCACCGTCATCTTGAGCTCCCGGGCGACATCCGCGGCATGCAGCGGCCCCGCGCCGCCGAAAGCCACGAGCATGAACTCACTCGGATCGATGCCGCGCTCCACCGAAACGAAACGAATGGCCTGCGCGATGTTGGTGTTGGAGATGGCAAGCATCGCGGCAGCCGCTTCGTGAATCCGCAATCCCTTGGGCTTTGCGATCGCTTCTTCTATCGCGCGATGCGAGCGCTCCGCATCGATGCGCAATGCACCGCCGAGGAGATACTCCTGATTGAGCCGCCCGAGCACGACGTTGGCGTCGGTGACGGTCGGTTTTGCGCCTGCCGCGCCATAACACGCCGGTCCGGGATTCGCGCCCGCGCTTTGCGGGCCGCACCGGAGAAAACCGCCCGCGTCCAGCCACGCGATGCTGCTGCCGCCTGCGCCGACGGTGTGTACGTCCACCGCAGTCGAGCGTATCGGCAGACCATCGATCACGCGCCCATGCGTGATCTCCGCACGCCCGTTCTGTATGAGGCACACGTCGGTGCTCGTGCCGCCCATGTCGAAGGTGATGATGTTCGGATAGCCGGATGCGCGTGCCTGAAAGAGCGCGCCGCTCACGCCGCCGCTCGGTCCGGACAGAAGCAGATCGATCGGTCTTTGCGCCGCCAGCGCGGGGTTTGCGACACCGCCGCCGGAGCTCATCACGAAAGGCGTCTCCGGGATGCCGAGCGCGCTGACCTCATCGCTGAAGCGTGTGAGGTATTGCGTCATTACCGGCATGAGGTACGCGTTGACCACGGTCGAGCTCAGGCGCTCGTACTCGCGGAATTCCGGGATCAAATCATGCGATGACGTGACGCTGACGTGCGGACAGCGCGCGCGGGCGATCTCGACCACGCGGTCTTCGTGCACCGGGTTCGCATACGAATGAAGCAGGCAGATCGCGATGCTCGTCGCGCCGAGCGCGTCCAGACGGTCGAGCGCGTCGGCAACGTCGTTTTCGTCCAGTGCAGTGAGGATCGAGCCGTCGGGGCCGATGCGCTCGCGCACTTCGAAGCGCAGCTCGCGGCGCACCAGCACCTGGGGCTTGCGCATGAATAGATCGTAGACATGCGGGCGGCGCTGGCGGCCGAGCTCCAGCAGGTCTCGAAATCCGGCAGTGGTGATGAGACCGGTGACCGCGCCTTTACGCTCGAGCAGCGCATTGGTAGCGACGGTGGTGCCGAGGCCGACGAACTTCACTTCACCCGGCTGCGCGTCGGCTGCTCGCAGAATCTCGCGCAGCCCCTGGATCGGCGCCTTGTAGGGATCTCCCGGCGTGGACGGGAGCTTGTGGCGAAACGCGCGGCCGTCGGCTTCGTCGAGCAGAAAAAGATCGGTGAACGTGCCCCCGACATCGATACCGATGCGCATGCTTTTCATGGCCCGATGATAATGCGAAAGCTATAATCAAGCTCGAATTCTCCTCGGCTGATCACTTTCCAGAGGCTGCCCCAATGACCATGTCGTTGTCGCGTCTTGGTTTTGCGCTCGCGTGTGCGATGGCGCTCGGCGTCGCACCGATGCTCACGCTCGCGCAGACTTATCCCAACAAACCGGTTCGCATGATCCTGAGTTTTCCGCCGGGCGGCGGCACCGATATTCTCGGCCGCACCGTGAGTCAGAAGCTGACGGAGAAATGGAGTCAGTCGGTCATCGTCGACAACCGCACGGGCGGCAACGGCGTGGTCGGTGCGCGCGCCGCAATCGGCGCGAACCCCGACGGGTACACGCTTTACGTCGGGTCTTCCGATCACATGATTCTCGCGCCGAATCTTTTCAGCAATCTGCCGTACGACACGCTGCGCGACCTGCTGCCTGTCACCTCACTCGCGAATCAGTACTACATACTCGTCGTGCACACGTCGGTGCCGGCAACCTCGGTGAAGGAATTCATCGCGCTCGCGAAAGCGAAACCCGGCGCGCTCAACTTCGCTTCACCCGGCACCGGCACGGGCGGCCATCTCACGGGCGAGTTCTTCCAGTCGATGACCGGAGTCAAGATGACGCACGTGCCTTACAAAGGCAGCGCGCCCGCGATCACCGATCTTCTCGGGGGACGCGACGTGACGACGAGCTTCGCGAGCATGGCGTCGGTGGTGCCGCACATCAAATCCGGTCGACTGCGCGCGCTCGCGCTGACTTCGACCAAGCGTCTGCAAGCGTTGCCCGAGGTGATCACGACGGCCGAGGCCGGCCTTCCGAATCTCGTCGTGTATTCGTGGAACGGCGTGTTCGCGCCCGTCGGCACGCCTAAGGCGCTCGTCAACCGCGTGAGCGGCGACATCGTCGCGGTTCTGAAAATGCCGGATGTGGCAGAACGCCTGGGCGGCCTCGGGCTCGACCCGACCGGCGGCACACCCGAAGAATTCAGGGAGATCGTCAAGGCGGATCTCCAGCGCTGGGGCAAGATCATCAAGGACTCCGGCATCGAGAAGTCGCAACTCTAAACTCAAATCAAAACGAAAGAGGAAACGCACCATGGCAGAAACACTGCTCACTCCCGACGTCACGGCGTACATCGGCCGCGAGAGCCGCGTCGAGACCAACCGCTTCCCCATCAGCGAGGAAATGGTTTTCGAACTGGCGGACGCGATCGAGGAGCCCAATCCCCTGTACCTCGATGCCGCATACGCGACGAAGAGCCGGTTTGGCGGCATGCTTTGTCCAGCATTGGCCGGATGGAAGGACTGGGCGCCGCGCATCGATTACTTCGGCGCGGGACAGGACAATCACTTCGAAATTCCACTCCCTTTCAAGAGTTACGGCTTCAATGGCGGCAGCGAGTGGACGTTTCATCGACCGGTGCGCGTGGGAGACCATCTCACCGAAGCCGTGAAGATCCTGGATATGTCTGAAAAGCCGGGCCGTACCGGTCAGCTCCTGTTCATTACGCGCGAGACGACTCAGAAGAATCAGAAGGGCGAGTTGCTCCAGACCATCCGGCACATCGCCATCTTCCGCAAGCGTCCCGAGACCGAGGGTGCGGACAAGCCCGCGCCCACGGGTCCGGTGACGCTACCTCGCATCTCACCGCCGGGCCCCGGTGAGACGGTGGAAAAACCAAAGTGGAGCGCGCCGCCGCAGCGCGCGTTCGAGGAGATCAAGGTGGGAGACGAGATTCCGTCCGTGACGAGGGGGCCGATGACGGCCGCGCATCTCGTTCGCTGGGCTTCGGCCAACGGCAACTACGCCCGCATCCACTGGGATCTGCCGTACGCGATGCAGCGCCAGGGTCTACCCAACGTGGTGGTGAACGGCTCTCTCAAGAACGAGTACATCTACATTCTTTTGCAGCGATACGCGGGCGAGGCCGGCTGGGTGCGGAAAATGTATCTGGAACACCGCGGGATGGATCATCCGGGCGATACCCTGACGATCTTCGGCAAGGTCACGGAAAAGACCGAGCGCGACGGCTTCGGGCATGTGAAGTGTGAGATCGGGCTCAAAAACGACCGCGGCCAGACGACGCAAGGCTGGGCGGAAGTCGTGGTGCCGAAGCGCGGTCAAACGCTTCCGCTCGTTTGGCAGTAGAGCGTATTTCTATTCGAGACCCAGACGCTCGCGATAGTCGCGATCGAGTGCAGCCAGGCGACCCAGGCGCAACTGCTCCTCCGCCGGCACGGGATTCGGCATGCGTGCGCCCACCGGCGCCAGACCGATGATCCCCTGCTCGGCCATCGCAGCGACTTCCGTCTCGCTCAAGCCCAGGACTTCCTTCAACACATAGTCGTTCGCCTCTCCGAGACGCGGCCCCGGCGCGGGCGTGGGCACTTTGAAGGCGGAGAAGCGCCACGGGCGGCCGAGCTGCGGACGGCAGCCGACGCCGGTTTCGGGCGGATGTTGTACTTGATCGAAAAACTTTCGCGCGACAAGGTGTGGGTCGGTGAAGAGCTCGCGTGCGTCGAGAACGGGTCCCGCCGGCACGCCCGCGGCCTGCAGTCTGTGCGCCGCGTCGTAGGGATCCAGCGATGAAGTCCACTTCGAAACGATCGCGTCGAGTGCGTCGCGATTCCTGACACGCGCTGGAGCGTCCGCGAAACGAGCATCGTCTTCCAATTCACGCGATCCGATGACGCCGCGCAACGCCTTCCATTCGTGCTCGTCCGTCACGGCGATCGTCACCCAGCGGTCGTTGCCGCGACAGGGATAGGTGTTGTGCGGTGCATACGCTTCATGGCGGTTACCGATGCGACGCTCGACGCGACCGTTGAACGCGTAATCGAGGAGACCTTCGCCCATGAACGCGGCGCCCACCTGGTACATCGCCAGATCGATCCACAGCCCCCTGCCCGTCCGTGCGCGGTAGAGAAGCGCCGCCATCACGGAGTAGATCGCAGTCCACGACGCGAGGAAGTCCGTGTACGAATTGCTGATCTTGTTGGGCGCACCGCCTTCGTAACCGATGAACGCGCCGCTGCCGTGCGTGGGCTCGAGCGAAGCGGCCATGGCGCCGTAATTACTGAAAGGCCCGCTGTGCCCGTACCCGGTGTTGGAGACCATGATGATGTCAGACCGGATATCGCGCATATTGGGATAATCCAGACCGAATTTGCGCATCACTCTCGGCGTGAAGTTCTCGATGACAACGTCGCTCGTTGCGAGCAACTTCCTCAGCGCTTCGACGCCCGCTGGTTGATTGAGATCCAGCGTGAGACTGCGCTTGCCACGGTTCAGTACGTGGAACACGCCGTTACGTTCCCAGTGCAGCTCGCCCGGAACGTCATCGGGCCAGGGACCTCCGAACGGACCGCCGAGCCGCGTGTCGGCGCCGAGGAATCGGCAGCCTTCTATCTTGATCACCTCCGCACCGAGATCCGCCAGAAACGCTGCCGCGTACGGCATCGCGAAAACCCGGCTCAAATCGACGACGCGAAGTCCCTTCAGCGGCAAATCAGACAAGCGAAACTCCTTTCATATAACCGCCGCATTGCGACGTTGCACGATCTCGTCCTCGGTGAGCCCGAAGATGCCCTGATACACCTCGACGTTGTGCTCGCCGAGTAGCGGCGCGGCACGCCGCGTCCTGAAGGCTTCCTCACTCAAACGAACCAGCTCGCACGGATACGCCGCGTCTCCCGCGACCGGATGATGTACGCGCTCGAAGAACTGCCGTTCGCCGAGATGCGGACAGCGGTACAGCTCATCCGCCCCCTGCGCCATCCCGAACACGAGCGCCTGTTTGTTCGCGGCATGGAAGAGATCGTTCTTTTTCCAGCGGGCGAGGCCTTGCAGGATGAGTTTTTCGAGCGCCTCGCCGTTCATGATGCGTCCTTCCGCCGTGGCGAAAGCCGGCCCTTTCATTTCTTCGATTCCGAGCACATCCGCGACGGCGCTGAATGGGCGCGAGCCCTGTGCAGAGACCACCGCGTGCCCGTCCTCACACGGCATCAGCTCTTCGAGCGGCGCGCCGCGCGCGGGACGGCGTCCTCTCAGAGCGCCCGTGTACGCGTACACCGCGCTCGCCTGCACCAGGTGGGCGCTCATGCTTTCGGCCACTGACACGTCCACGCGCCCGCCGACCTGCGCACTCAACCGATGGAATAAGGCCACCAGCGTAGCCGACGCGGCGTTGATCCCGGCGACGTAGAGCGACTGCGAAAGAGCGCTCCGCAGCGGCGCCTTGTCGGAATCACCGGAGTGGTACATGAGGCCGCTGATCGCACTGGTGACAAGGTCAGTGGCTTTCCAGTCGGAGTACGGCCCGCCGCTGCCGAAGCTGGAGATGGACGTCACTACCAGCTTCGGATTAACCTCCATCAGGCTTTGGTCATCGAGCCCGAGCGAGGAGCGGACTCGAGGTTCGAAGTTTTCCACCAACACGTCGGCCCAGCGCGCCAGGCTGTGGAGCAGGCTGCGGCCATCAGGCTTCGATATGTCGAGGGTGACGCTGCGCTTGTTGGTGTTGAGGTAAAGGAAACGAATGCTTTTTTCGGGGTGCGGCTCGTCTCCGGCAAACGGACCGATACGACGCGCCGGATCGCCGTCACGGGGCTCGACCTTGATAACGTCGGCGCCCTGGTCGGCCAGGAGGCGCGCGCAGAACGGCCCGGACACATCCTGACCCAAGTCGAGAACGCGCAGGTTGCTCAGCAAGCCGCTAGGAGAAATGGTCATGAATAAAAATGAAGCTCGCGTCGAAACATTTGCAAAGATTGAGTGGTGTCGAAAGGTGCAGATTGTAATTCACACGATACTGGCGCTCGCTGCATGCGCGCTAATCATTCCGACAACTGTTACGGCGCAGGCCTATCCGACCCGACCGATCCGCTTCATCGTGCCATTCCCGCCCGGCGGCGGTACTGACGTGCTGACGCGCACGCTCGCGACAGCATTGGCCGAAAACCTGCAATGGAAAATCGTGGTGGACAACAGACCCGGCGCAGCCGGCTCCGTTGGGATGGATGTGGCGGCGAAAGCTACGCCCGACGGCTATACGCTCGTAATGGGCGAAGCGAGCGACCTCGCAATCTTCCCGACGCTGTTCGCAAAACTTCCTTACGACCCGGTCAAGGATTTTCAGCCGATCACGCTGGTCGGCTCGACTGAGCTCGTGCTCGTCGTGGCTGCCGACAAACCGTACAGGTCGATGGGCGATCTGATGGCGGCTGCAAAATCGAAGTCGTTGACGATGGCTTCAGCGGGGAGCGGCGGAATCAGTCACCTCGTCGGAGAAATGCTGAAGCAGCGCGCCGGCATCGAGCTCCTGCATGTGCCTTACAAAGGCGCCGCGCCGGCGATGGCGGACGTTTTGGCCGGGCACGTCGATCTCTACTTTGCCGTGATCCCCGCAGCACTTGGGCTCATCAAAAACGGCAGGCTGCGCCCGCTCGCGGTCACGACTGCACAGCGCGCGTCAGCGTTGCCCGATGTCCCGACAATTGCGGAATCCGGTTACAGCAAATTTGACGCGAGCGCGTGGTACGGCGTGCTGGTGCCCGCGGGCACTCCGGCGGCGATCGTCTCGCGCCTGAATGCGGACATCACCCGTGTGCTTCAGATGCCGCAGACACGCGCGCGATTCGAGGCGAATGGCGTTACGGTGCAGGGCGGCTCGCCCGAGCGCTTCAAGACGTTCATCGTGTCCGAAATAGCCAAATGGGGAGAGGCCGTCAAGAAATCCGGGGCGAGGATCGACTGATAACGCCATACGACTCTGTACGGAGCACCGATCAATCCGCTCGCACCCCCGCGTCCTTCACCCACTTCGCCCACGTCTTTACGTCGTTCGCGAGCTGCTTGCTCAGCGCCTGCGGAGAGCTGCCCACGTACTCCGCGCCCATCTCGGGAAGCCGCGCCTGCACGTCCGGGCGTTTGAACACTTTCACCATCTCGGCGTTGAGCTTGTTGACGATCGCCGCCGGGGTCGCAGCGGGCACGATCACACCGTACCACTCCCGGATGTCGAGCCCGGGAGGCGGGGGCAAACCGGCTTCAGTCATGGTCGGCGTGCCGGGCAGCGCGGACGTGCGTTTTTCGCTGGTCACGGCGAGCGGCCTCAAGCGCTTCCCATTTATGAGCGGCATCGCGGATGGCATCGAAGTAAAGCCGAAAGTGACTTCGCCGCCCGCGAGCGCCGTCAGGGCAGGACCGGCGCCTTTGAACGGGACATGGATCATCTCGGCGCCGATCAGGCGTTTCATCACTTCGCCCGCCAGATGATGCAAAGACCCTGACCCGGACGAGCAGAACGTGACCTGGCCAGGCTTTTCCTTGGCCATCCGGATGAGGTCCGGCAACGTCTTCACCGGTGAGGCCTGAGGCACGACGATGACGTTCGTCACCCACGCGAGCAGCGAAACGCCGGTGAAATCCCGCACGGCATCGTAGGGGAGATTGGCATACGTGCTGGCGCTGATGGTGTACGGACCGCTCGGCACCATCATGATCGTGTAGCCGTCCGGCGGCGCCTTCGCGACCATCGCCGCCGCAATGGTACCGCTCGCGCCGCCGCGATTATCGACCACCACCGACTGACCGATCGACTCGGGCATGTGTTGCGCCAGGATGCGCGCGAAGATGTCGGTAGCGCCACCCGGCGGAAATCCGACCACGAGGCGTATCGGACGTTCGGGGTACACGCCTTGCGCGTGCACCTGTGCGGCGATACCGAAACCGGCGAGCAGCATTGCGACGACGAAGCTTTTTCTCATGACTCGTTCCCTCCATGAAGCCGCACGAGCGACGAGAGGCAGCATACCAAAACGGCGCGTGCGCGCGCAGAAGTGTCCGTCCGGACACAAAGCGCGGAAAGCCGAGATCTACCCGGGGATCTCGAGCTCGAGCAGCGGTCCGTACTGCTGGCAGCCGAGCATGTCCCAGTCGCCGGGGCTGCCGCCCGGGCGCAGGCGGTACAGCGTGAACTTGATCGCGTTGGCCGGAGCGAATTCGACGAAGTCGGAAATACGCGTGAGCGGGATGCCGAAAAGCTTCGCGATGCTGTCCTTCGTGATCGTCTTGCTCGCGAGCACGCGCTCGTAGCGCTCGGCGTTCGGGAAAATGATGTCGAAGGTGATCTGATTCACCCCGGCGTTCTTGCTGCGGATGGTGGAGGCGAGATCGAAAAGTTTGGTCATTGCGTTTCCTTTGCCTGGATTCCAGCCCCTGACTAAAGCACTCAGGGGCATGCCTTCAGCGCTGGAATGACGGGGAGGTCGTCATCCCTGCGCGAAGCAGGGATCCAGGCGAATGCGTTTAACGAAGAGTTGCTTTCAAACACCCGCTTCAGTCATGTGGATCGGAAAGAGCTCCATCGGGTCGTCGATCGGCATGGTGTGGTTGACGTTCCACATGTAGCCCGGCGACGACTTCATGGTCTTCTTCGTGGTCGCGGCGCTGCCGGCGGTCCCTTTCACGCCGGGAATGCGCAGCAGGAAGAACATGCGCGTCGCGAAATCGGTGATCTTCTCGGCCAGCGCGTCGGTCTGCGCCAGACCCTCGACCACGATGGCGAGCTCGTGCGCTTGGCTTTCCTTGACCGGCTCGAGCTCCTTCAGCACGCCGTTCTTGCCGAAGACGTGGAAGAAGAGCTCGTACTGCTCCTTGCCGAAACGATTCGCAACCGCCGTCTTGCACCATTCGATCGCCTGGTCGACGTTCTTCACGACGTGCGGGTCGCGGAGCGCCACGAAGCCCATGTAACGCTCGCCGACTTTTTTGGCGCCTTCGATTTTCACGCGCAGCTCTTTCGCGGGTATCCATTTCGCGCCGGTGATGCGCGCGGTGCGTTCGCTGAACTGCTCGTACTCGCAGTCTTTCATGTCGAGGAGTCCGCCGAGCGCGTGCTCGTAGTACGGCGTCTCGCGCTCGTACATCGAATGGCCGGCGACGGAGGCGATGGTGCAGCGCTGATCCGGGTGGTACGGCGTGATCTTGATGTCCTCCTGCGAGATCGTGCCGACGATCGCTTCCTTGCCCATGAAAGGTTCGGCGACGAGTGACGCGCACTCGATCATCTTGCCCATGTGATACGCGAGCGCTTCAGGGAAGCCGTGGTGGATGCACGGGCCCGCCGTGAAATTGATATCCCCGCAGCGGCCCGCGATGATGACGTCCGCGCCCATCTCCAGCAGCTTCTTGAACGGATCCGAGCCCGCGACCGCCACGACGCGCGTCGCCTTGTCGAGCTCCTCCTCGGTGAGATTCGGAAAACCGCCGAGGCCCGTCAGCTCCTTGCCCTCTTTCAGCTTCTTCTTGAGGAGCTCCTTCGGAACTTCGGAATAGAAATAGCCCACCTTAAACTTCGGGATCCTGTGCTCCTGCGCGAGCTCCTTGATGATCGCCACGAACTCGTCGACGCCGCGGTTGGTCCCGGTATCGCCGGCCGAGCCGATCACGAGCGGTATGCCTTTCTTGCGCGACGCGGTGAGGAAAAGCTCGAGCTCCTCGCGCGCGAAGTGACCCATCGTCGTGTCTTCGCCGAGGTAGACCGGACCGGGGTCGGAGCTGCCGGCGTCGGCCACGACGTAATCGGGATTAGCCTCCTCCATGGCGCGGTTGAAGCTTCCGGGGTTCGTCGGCGCCGTTCCGAGATGGCCGGTCGAGATCAGTACTTTCAGTTCCTTCCTGCTGGCTTGGGCCATGTCTAATCCTTCACGAAATACTGCTGAGTTTCGGCTACTGCTTCGAATTGCTTCAGGGCTTCGAGCGTCTTCGTCGAGTCCGCCACGCTCACTTCGTGCACCAGCGCGTTGACGAGTATCAGCGGCGCGCAGTGGAAAGCGACGAACGACGTCGACTCGGCGGGGGCATGCAGGGTAACGTCGCCCTTGAGTGGGGAGAACGTGCTGTCGGTAATGGTGAGCGTCGCAAGCCGCCGCGCTTTCGCATACTCCAGCAGCTTCACGTGTTCCCGGAGATAGCGCGGAAAGCCGATCACCACGACGCAGGCGCGCTTGTCCATGCGGCTCAAGTGATCGTAGGTCTCCGACGTGATCGAGGAAACGCGCCTGGCATCGATCGCGATCTTGTCGAGCGCGAACCACAGATGGTTAGCAAGGGAAGCCGTGCTCCGCGTGCCGACGACGAGCACTTCCGAGGCGCGGCGCAGCATCCGGACAGCTTTCGCGAAGCTCCGCGCATCGAACGAGTCGTAGAGCGCCGAGATGTTTTCACGCTCTTTCGCAGCGATCGCGTCGAGCGGGGTCGCCTGCCCCGTCCTGGGCTCGGCTCCGAGCTTGAAGCGTTCGACGCCGCGCAGATCGGCTCGCAGAAGACGCCTCACTTCCTTCTGAAACGCCGGATACCCGCTGAAATCGAGCGCCTTGGCGAAGCGCACGATGGTTGCTTCGCTCACGCCCGACTGCTCCGCGAGCTGCGATACCGTCGCGAACGCGACGGATTCATAGTTCCTGACGACGTAGCGCGCGACGGTGCGCTGGTTTTTCGAGAAAGCGTCGGCGCCTTCCTTGAGGCGCCTGAGCAGGGGTGCGTCGGCGGGCATGTGTTGGACAGCTACGAGACAGCTATGAAATATTTATTTCATCATGGTAACATTTGAAATGATTTCGATCAAATAAGGCAGGCCCCATGCGAAAAGCGACAGCAAGACTCATGCTCTACGGTGCGATGGCGCTGGGGCTGCCGGCGTTCGCCCAGGACGCGGCCATTCCAAAGATGATCAGGATCGTCGTGCCCTTCTCGGCCGGCGCCAGTAACGACGTGATCGCCCGCGCGATCGCGCCGCAGCTCGCAAAGCGGCTGGACACCACCGTCATCGTGGAGAATCGCCCCGGCGCGGG
>DATLEF010000120.1:0-5899 GCA_035525455.1 Burkholderiales bacterium | reverse complement strand
GTCAGCCGGCCGGAGATGTTTCGGCGCTCGGCGACCTACGTGGACAAGATACTCAAAGGGGCGAAGCCTGCCGACCTCCCCATCGAGCGGCCAACGAAGTTCGAGCTGGTCATCAACCTGAAGACGGCCAAGGCCCTGGGCCTCACAATCCCTGAATCGCTGCTGGTGCGCTCGGGCAAAATCATTCAATGACTCGCGTTTGACGAGGAGAGTCCGTGATTCACGTCGCGATCGCACGACGCCGGGCGCTGATGTTCGCACTTGCGATGGTGGTTGGACACTTACCCGCACTATCCTGGGGGCAGACCACCTCGACGAGCTCAGGGCAGGGCTATCCCGCGAAGCCGGTCCGCTATGTCGTTCCCTTTCCCGCCGGCGCCTCTCCCGACATCATCGCGCGCCTCATCACCGAACGATTGAGCCGGATGTGGGGCCAGCAGGTGCTCGTGGAGAACCGCTCGGGTGCAGGTGGAACAGTGGGTGCCGCATACGCCGCCAAGTCGCCTGCCGATGGGTACACCTTGTTCCAGTGCAATATCGCCTCGAGCGCGATCGCCGAGTCGCTCTACAAGAAAATGCCCTACGACCACCAGCGCGATTTCGCGCCGATCTCCCGTATTGGCGTAACGGCGAGCGTTCTGGTCGTGCATCCGTCGATGCCGGCACGCTCGGTGAAGGAGTTCATCGCATATGCCAGAGCGCACCCGGGCAAGCTTTCTTACGGTACCTCAGCGGCCGGCACGTCCCCGCAGCTTTCGATGGAGTTGCTCAAGCTCACCGCGAAGATCGATGTCCTGCACGTCGCCTACAAGGGCGCGCCGCAGGCGCTTTCAGACGTGATCGGAGGCCAGATTCCGGTCAGCATGCAGACCGCGCCCGGGGTGTTGGGCGCAATTCAGGGCGCTCGTGTGCGCGCGCTTGCGGTCACGAGTATCAAACGCATCCCGCAGTTGCCTTCGGTGCCGACCATGGACGAAACCGCGCTCCCCGGTTTCGAAGTGAATTCATGGTACGGGTTATGTGCGCCGACCGGCACGCCCGCGCCTATCCTCGATAAAGTGCACGCCGATCTCACGGCGGTGTTGCGCACACCCGAGATCCAGCAGCGATTCAACGATCTGGTCGTCGAAGTCACGCCGACGAGCCCGCAGGAATTCGCGCAATTCATTCGTGCGGAGAGCGCACGCTGGGCGCGGGTGATCAAGGCCGCTAATATCGCGCAGGAGTAGTGCTCGCGGTTTCTACCAGATTTCGACGCGGCCGCCTGCCTCGCGTATTTTGCCGGCGCGAGCCTGTACGTAGCGCTGGAAGCTCGGCTCTTTGCGGTAGGCGCCGCTGACGACATAGTCGATGCCCGATGCGAGGTGGAAAGTGCGCACGTACGCCTCGATTCGAAAGACTTCTCTTCCCTGCGCATCAAAAAACAGGATGCTCGGCGTGTAGGAGACATTGAGATCCCGTGCCCACTCCGCTTCAGTGGAGCGCTTGCCGGATGGTGTCACGAGCGGCGCTCGTCCGAAAAGCTCGAGGCGTGCGACATCGAGCTTTCCAACGAGCGCGGAAACCTCCTTCTCCCTGAAACCCGTGCGATGAAGCTCGTCGCACGCTGCGCAATCTTTCTGCTCGAACAGAATGGCAAGCGGCCTGCCTCCTTTGCGTGTGCGGGCAAAATCGTATGGAGGCCGCATGAAAAAGGGCTCATCGTGAAGCTGACCGCTTGCCGGCTCGCGCGCGTATCGCACGAGATATTCGGCAAAAGTCGAGCTGGTTTCATGACGGCCGGCAGCGTAATCGAGCGCTAACGCGAATTTGTGCGGCGGCTGATAGCCATTCAGCCGCAGCACGACGTTCCCTTTTTCGTCGAGAAAGAGCACAGTGGGGGTGAATTGAATCTTCAGCAATGCGGCGAACGATTTTTCGGAGTAGCGCTTGCGATCGAGCCACGTAACTTCGCGATCGCCCCAGATGTTGACTGCCACTGCGTCTAAATTCCTGCGCGTTTTTTCAACGATGTCTTTCTGGCTGAAATTAACGCGCATGAGCTCACGGCAGTACGGGCACCCGTCCTGCCCGAAATAGATCATCATGCGCTTGCGCTCCTTCGCCGCTTCCGCGATGTCGTCACGGAAATCCAGGAAGCTCGATTTGAACCACCCGGGAATGTCGATCGCGTGCGGACTCGGATCGGATGGCTGCGCCGCAATGGCCACGGAGGAGCCGATGAGAACCAGCGTGAGAAGCACGCTCAAAGCGTATTTCGTATTTCGCCAGAGGCTTGGTCTCATGGCAGCAGTGTGGTATCAAAAGGGCACGAGCGAAGGACAAGGTCGGGACACGCTGCGCGGCGGCCTATCCAATCGAGCTTTTCCACAAAATACCAGTGACCGATGAAAGTACTCGTCGTAGACGATCACGCATTGATCCGCACTGCGCTTCGCGGCGTGCTCGGTCAGCTCGACGGCGGCCTCACGATGCTGGAAGCGAGCGACTGCCGCAGCGCATTCGATCTCATCGAGAAGCAACCGGACCTCGACCTCGTGCTGCTCGATCTGAATCTGCCGGGAAAGAATGGCCTCGCTGCGCTCGAGGAGCTGCGTACGCGCTATCCCGCGCTGCCGGTCGTGGTTCTGTCCTCTGCAAACGATCGCGCAAGCGTGATGCAGGCGCTCGACCTGGGCGCGATGGGCTATATCCCGAAGGTCTCGTCCAACGAAGTGCTGGTGAGTGCATTGCGGCTCGTGCTCTCCGGAGGCATCTACATACCGCCTGAAATTCTCGCCCGCTCGGGACACGCACCGGCCGCCACCGTGGACATCGCTGCTGCCGCATCCGTGCAGCGCAGCGCGCCGCCGCGCGTGCCGGCCGATCTGGGCTTGAGCGAGCGCGAGGCGCGCATCCTCAGGCTTCTGCTCGAAGGTAAATCCAACAAGCTGATCTGCCGCGAGCTCGATATTGCCGAATCCACCGTGAAGAATCACATCACGCAAATTTTGCGAGCGCTCAACGTGACGAGCCGGACACAGGCCGTGATCGTCGCGGCGCAAATGGGTCTCGTGGTCGATCGCGTCGCGTCGCCCACCAGGCCTGGAAGCTCGTAAAGGTCCCGTCAAACGAGCGCCCGGTCAGACTTTGTGCCGTGGGCGTCCGGAGCTCTCGCCAGCACCTGATTGAGGAGCGCGCGCAATTTGGCAGGCGCAACGGGCTTGTGAATCACCGGGTGTCCGTGTTCTTTGGCAGCCTCGAGTACTGCCCGGCACGCATCTCCGGTCACAAGAATCGCCGGCATCGCATGGTTGGAAGCTGCCCGAACGCGGCGAATCGCCTCGATGCCGTTTTCGCCCGCGCTCAAGTGATAATCGCAAATGAGCAGATCCAGCGCGCGATCGTGCTGTGGCAGCAGGACGAGCGCTTCCGCCGCGCTGTCTGCCGCGATCGCGAGACATCCCCAGCCCTCGAGCAAACCCTGCATACCGGCGCGCGCGCTTTCGTCATCATCGACGACCATGACAAAAACACCTCGCAACGCCGATCCGTGTGACCGCTCGTTGTCGTAACGATGAATTGATATGGCGTGCTCGGCCTTGGCGGGATCGGCAAGCGGAACCCGGATTGCGAACATCGAGCCTTTTCCGGGGACTGATTTCAACTCGACTGCGCTCCCGAGCAGCGGTGCGAGCCGGGCGACGATGGCGAGCCCCAACCCCAAGCCCTTGCCGCGATCCCGATTCGGGCTGTCGAGTTGCACGAACTCCCGGAAGATATCTTCCCTGCGTTCTTCGGGAATGCCGCAACCGGAATCCCACACTGCAATCTGCAGGCTCGCTCCTCTCCGGCGAGCGCCGACCAGAACGCCGCCACGCTCGGTGTAGCGGACGGCGTTGGACACGAAGTTGGTGAGGATACGCTGCAGCAGAACCGGATCACTGTGCACGTAGGCGTTGTTCGGCAGCACCTTGAGCTTGAGCCCTTGCTCCCGTACTTCGGGGGCGAACTGCGTCCGGATCGCGTCGAGTACTGCCGAGACGGCGAAGTCCTCACGCTGAGCGACCACCGCTCCCGCTTCCAGCTTCGAAATATCGAGCAGATCGTCGAACAAACCCCCAAGTGTCTCGATCCCTGCTTTGATCTGGGCAATTGCGTCATCGTGCTCCGCCGGGTGTCCCGAAGTATCCAGTTGCGCTGCGAGCAGGGCGAGGGCGTGTATCGGCTGGCGCAGGTCGTGGCTCGCCGCCGCAAGAAAACGCGACTTCGCCTGATTCGCAGCTTCGAGATCGCGCGTGCGTTCGGCGATCCGGCGTTCGAGGTCTGCGTAGGATTCCTGAAGTTGCGCGCCCATGTGATTGAACTGCTTTGCAAGCTCTTCGAGCTCGTCGCCGGTGGCTACATGAATTCGGTGCGCGAGATCACCGGCGCCAATTTTCTGCGCACCGGACTGCAATTTACGGATCGGCGCAACCATCGTGCGCGCGAGAGTCGCGCTCGCGAGTAGTGCCAGAGCCAGCGCCAACAGCAGGATGACGGCATGTCTGGTCAGCGATGCGTACAGAGGCGCGAGCGCTTCCGAGTGCGGCTGTTCTACGAACACGTGCCATCCCAGCGGCTGGATCACGGTGTGAGCGGTCAGTACTGCACGTCCTTGCGGGTCGACGGCACGCTCCGTCGAGCTCGACGGAGCGTCCGTAACGCCGCGCTCGGCCAGTGCCGCGCGGACTTGCGGCAGTCCGGACAAGTCGGTCATCTGCAGGACCTGGTGTATGTCCGGATGAGCCACCAGACGCCCCCCGGCATCCACGACGTACGCGTAACCTTTTTCGCCGACCTTGATGCCCGATACGACCGACCATATGAACTTGAGGTTCACCTCGGCGAGCGTGACCGATCCGTCCCCCGCGGTGTCCGGCACGGCGATGCGCATGTAAGGCTCGGTCTCCTCGAAGAAGTAAACCGGGCCGAAATGAGTCCGGCCGGCGCGGGCGGCGACGAAGCCCGCGTCGCGCGAGAGGTCTGCCTTGCTGTTTGTCGTGTCGGCATCCATCCGCGACACCTGCACGCGTTCGATCCCGTGCGGGTCTACGAAGCGCAGCGTCGTGACGGCCGGTGCGAGACGCAGCAGCTTCAGGTAGTCGATGCGCCGCTTTTCCAGATCGGAGGCCACCGCGCTGGTCGCCGGCGTGATCGCCTCGCCGAGCTGGTGCGCCAGATCCTCGATAAAGCGCGACACGCTGGACGCCGCAGCCGCGGCATTGTCGCGCTGGAGCGCGGCGAGAGTCGCACGGTATTGTCGATCCGAGAAATAAATTTCGACCGCGCCGCTCGCGAGCAGCGCGGCGCCGGCGAGCACCGTGATCAGCACGGCATACCTGAAGAACAGCGGCCGGCGCAGCGTCATTGAACGAGGACGTTCGCGCGCAACAGCAGCGACTCAGAAATGCCCAGCCCGATCGATCGTGCAGTCTTACGATTGATCACCAGCTCGAAGCGCGTCGGCTGCTCGACAGGCAGTGTGCGCGGATCTGCACCATTCAGAATCCGGTCGACGAAAGTCGCAGCCCTCGCAAAACTTTCCGCGAGGTTCGGTCCGTAAGACATCAAGCCGCCGGCATCGACCGACTCGCGCGAGCCGAATATGGCGGGCAGTTTGTTGCGGGTCGCGAATTCCGCGATCAGATCGCGATAGAGCAAGGTTCGATAGTCGAACATCGCGAGGATGGCATCGGGCCGGTTGGCGCTGATGCGAGCGAATGCTGCCTGCAGGTTTTCGAGCCGAGTCACGTCGAAGGCCTGCAACACGAGGCCAAGCTCCTTTGCCCGCGACCCGATCGCCGCCAACTCGTGGGTATGCGAAGGATGTGCTTGCGACCATAGTACGGCGACCCGCGAAGCGTGCGGCAGGGCTTCC
>DATLEF010000107.1:0-2547 GCA_035525455.1 Burkholderiales bacterium | reverse complement strand
CGCCACGCTTCGTCCCGGCACCTACATGATGGATATGGCGCGCGGGCCGTCACGGCTGAACGTCCATACGACCATCGCGAAGAGCTTCGGGCTCGGAACCGGAACACGGTTACAGGTCCGTCTCGAGATGTTCGATGCGTTGAACAGGAAAAACTATAGCAATCCGCAGCTGGCGATCACCAACAGCGAGTTCGGTCGCATCAGCGGCGCAGGTGGCAATCGCACGATTCAGTTCGGCGGACGCCTGACGTTCTAAAGCGTCTCTTTCTCGCGGGTCGCCCGCTTTGGCGGACGACCCGCTTTTTTTCCTTCCCCCAATGTCGCGTGAAACCCGCGCAGTTTCATGGGTTTGCGACAAAACAAGACAACCCCAGATTGCCAATCCTGTGTACACTGGAAGCTCCAGTTTTTCTCGAATTTTGTAACACCGGAGGGTGAATGAATCGGCGTTTGGTTCCTCGCGCTGTCGGGCTCGAGTTGCTGCTTCTCGCCGGAGTTGCGTACCCGCAAGCTCAGCCGGAAGAGGCAGTGACACCTGCTGTTTTGAATCGGTATTGCGCGAGCTGTCATAACGAGAAATCGAAGCAGGGAAACTTCGTTCTAAGTAACCTCGACGCGACGAATGTCGCGGCGGATGCCGCCCGCTGGGAGCTTGTGGTGCGCAAGCTGCGCGCTCGGTCGATGCCCCCCGCAGGTCGTCCCCGCCCGAGTGAAGCGGTGTATGACAGCGTCATTGCGAATCTCGAGACCTCTCTTGATCGCGTGGCCGCCGCGCACCAGGAGCCGGGGCGCACCGACACCTTCCGCCGCCTCAATCGTACGGAGTATCAGAACGCGATTCGCGATCTGCTCGACGTCGAGATCGATGTCGAAACGATGCTGCCGAGCGACGACTCGAGCCATGGCTTCGACAACATCAGCGTCGGCGGCTTGTCGCCGATGCTGCTCGAGCGGTACCTATCGGCCGCGCAGAAAATCAGCCGCCTCGCGGTCGGAACTCCCGTCCGATCTGCCGGTCAGGAAACCATCGTTCTGCCGCCGGACCTGACGCAGGAAGGGCATTTCGACGGCCAGCCGTTCGGCACACGCGCCGGCGCAACTGTCCGGTACACCTTTCCCTCGGATGGTGACTATCAGTTCGAGCTTCGCCTGACGCGCGATCGCAATGAGTTGATCGAAGGGCTCACCGAGCCGCATCAGGTCGAGGTGAGCATTGACGGCGTGCGGCAGCAGGTGTTCACGCTGAAGCCGGCACCGCGCGGCGCGCAGAACGATCCCGTCGCGCCGCAGTACGCGGCCGAGCAGGCAGCGGATGCCCACCTGAATTTGCGGACCAAAGTCACCGCCGGTCCGCACGTGGTTCAAGTGGCGTTCATCAAGCGGCCGTCCGCGCTCATCGAAACAGAGCGGCAGCCCTATCTCGCGAGCTACAACAGCGATCGCACACCACGAACGCAGCCCGCGTTGTATAGCGTCTCGATCGCCGGGCCGTTCAACCCGAGCGGCGTCGGCGAGACACCGAGCCGGAAGCGCATTTTTTCGTGTCACCCGAAAAAAGCGAGTGAAGAGTCGGCGTGCGCGAAAACCATTCTTTCGACCATTTCGCGCCGCGCGTACCGGCGCCCTGCAACTGCGGCCGAAGTGCAGACGCTCCTCGATTTCTACAAGCAGGGGCGGCTTGACGGCAGTTTCGAGCATGGCGTCGAGATGGCGCTTCGCGCGATGCTGACGAGCCCCGCGTTTTTGTTCCGCATCGAGCGCGACCCTTCCTCCGGTCAAGCCTCGGAGGGCAAGCCCGGCGCGTATCGCATCGACGATCTCGAGCTTGCGTCGCGGCTGTCGTTCTTTTTGTGGAGCAGCATTCCCGACGATCAGCTGCTCGACGTCGCGATAAAGGGGCGTCTCAATGAGTCCGCGGTGCTCGAGCAGCAGGTACGCCGCCTGCTCGTCGATAAGCGCGCCGATGCGCTCGTGACCAACTTCGCCGCGCAGTGGCTCTACCTGCGCAATCTCGACGAGCACAAGCCCGACAGTCGGCTGTTTCCCGACTTCGACGACAACCTTCGCCAGGCGTTCCGGCGCGAGACCGAGATGCTGTTCCAGAGCGTGTTGCAGGACGACCGCAGCGTGCTCGATCTGCTCCGCGCTGATTACACGTTCGTCAACGAGCGGCTCGCGAAGCACTACGACATCCCGAACGTGTACGGCAGCCATTTCAGGCGCGTCGAGCTGGGCAAGAATCACGTGCGCGGCGGGTTGCTCGGCCAGGGCAGCATCATGACGGTCACCTCGTACGCGAACCGGACGTCGCCGGTGCGCCGCGGGAAGTGGATTCTGGAGAACCTGCTCGGCACGCCGGTGCCGGCGCCGCCGGTGAACGTGCCGCCGTTGCCGGAAAACAATCCCGGCGAGAAAATTCTGACGGTGCGCGAGCGCATGGTGCAGCATCGCGCCAATGCCGTGTGCGCGAGCTGCCACGCGCTGATGGATCCCGTGGGTTTGTCCACGGAGAATTTTGACGCCATCGGGCGCTACCGCACGCAGAGC
>DATLEF010000103.1:0-11663 GCA_035525455.1 Burkholderiales bacterium | reverse complement strand
GCCAGCGTGCGTGCAGGATTCGAGCAGCGCACGCGCCAGTGGCGCTTCAGCGAGTTCGTGCGCGTGGACAACATCACGAACCGGAGCTACATCGGATCGGTTATCGTCGCGGAGGCGAACGGCCGCTTCTACGAGCCCGCGCCCGGGCGCAACTGGCTCGCGGGGGTATCCGCGCAAGTGTCGTTCTAGGAGGGCGGCGCTCGCCTGAAGGCTCGGGCTGCCATTCGGCAGCCCTCAGGCCGGTGAACGATTCAGAGGAAAACCAAGGTTTTCCTCCGAAACCTCCTTTCCCCAACGATCGCGATCGCGCTGGCATCAATGGGGGAAGGGAGGTTACGGAGGGAAACCGTGGAAGGTTTCCCTCTGTTCGTGAGCGCCGAGGCCCGAGCCGAAGGCGAGCGGCGCGATAAGTCCGACACGCCGCCAGGTCTCGCTCCGGCGGCGTGTTGCCCGGGGTCAGCCAAGCTGCAATAATCGCCACCCTTCATGATCACAGTGTTACTCAACGGCGAACACCGCCAATTCGACGCTTCGCTCCGTGTGGTTGAGCTCATCGACCAGCTCGGCCTCGCAGGTAAGCGCGTCGCCGTCGAACGCAACGGTGAGATCGTTCCGCGCAGTCAGTTCGCGGCGCATGCGATCGTCGACGGCGACAAGCTCGAGATCGTAGTCGCGGTCGGCGGCGGTTGACGCATTACGCGAGTCGTTCCCATTCCTGTACGACAACAGGCGAATCCGCATGACTGAGTGGAAGTACGTGTTCCGAACGATGTGCACGCTGGCGGCGCTCGTGCCGGCGCTGAATGCGGCTGCCCAACAGTTTCCCGTGCGGCCGGTGCGCATCGTGGTGCCGCTCACAGCCGCTTCGGGGGCCGACATCGCCGGCCGTATCGTCGGGCGCCAGCTCCAGGACATGTGGAAGCAGACCGTGCTGATCGACAACCGGCCGGGCGCCGGCGGACAGATCGGCACGCAGATCGTCGTGCGCGCGGCGTCCGATGGCCATACGCTGCTGGTGCAGTCGTCCTCGCACGCGGTGAACCCGGCAATCTACAAGAACCTCCCGTACGATTCCGCGAAGGACCTGGTCGACGTGGCCGTGCTCGGCTCGACACCCTACGTCATGATCACCGCGCCGAACGGTCCCTACCGGCCTCTCAAAGCGCTGATCGACGCGGCGAAAGCGAAACCGGGCGAGCTGGCGTTCGCCTCCGCGGGCATCGGAACTTCGACCCACATCACCGGCGAATATTTCGCGCAGGCCGCCGGCATCAAGCTGATACACGTGCCTTTCAAAGGCTCCGCCGAAGCCATCAGTGACGTGACGGCGGGCCGGGTCGCGTTCTACATGGCGCCGGTCAATGCCGCCATCGGCCTCATCAACGACAAGCGTCTGGCCGTGCTGGGCGTGGCGAACCTGAAGCGCATCAGCATGCTGCCCAACGTGCCGACGATAGCCGAGCAGGGGCTGCCGGGCTTCGAGATGGAGGTCTGGTTCGGGATGTGGGCGCCTTCCGCCACGCCGCGCGCAGTGCTGCAGAAACTCGCAGCGGACGTCCGTACCGCCATGGACTCGCACGAAGTGCGCGAGCAGTATGCGAAGCTCGGCATCGAGCCGGGCACGCTGTACCTCGACAACTTCGCTCGTTTCGTGCGGGTCGAGATGAAAAAATACGAGCAGGTCGTAAAGCGCGCCGACATCCAGCCGATGTAATTGACGCGCGTTATTGCGGCAGCGCACGACAGCGGGCACACTTCAATCTCACCAGATCGACTTCGGATACTCCACATGAAACCGCACGAAAACCTCGACCCCCTCGTCATCGCCGGCAAACCGTACGGGTCTCGCCTGCTGGTGGGCACCGGCAAGTACAAGGATTTCGCGGAGACGCGCGCTGCGGTCGACGCGAGCGGTGCGCAAATCGTCACCGTTGCGATCCGCCGCACCAACATCGGCCAGGATCCGAATTCGCCGAGCCTGCTCGATGCGATTCCACCGTCGCAGTTCACGCTGCTGCCCAACACGGCCGGCTGCTATACGGCGGACGACGCCGTGCGCACATTGCGCCTCGCGCGCGAGCTCCTCGACGGCCACGATCTCGTGAAGCTTGAAGTGCTCGGCGACCCCCACACGCTCTATCCCAACGTGGTCGATACGATCGCGGCCGCCAAAACGCTGGTGGGCGAAGGTTTCAAAGTGATGGTCTATACGTCCGACGATCCCATCATCGCGAAGCAGCTCGAGGAGATCGGGTGCGTCGCGGTAATGCCGCTTGCGTCGCTGATCGGATCCGGCATGGGCATACTGAATCCGTGGAACCTGCAGATCATCATCGGGAATGCGAAAGTGCCCGTGCTCGTCGATGCCGGAGTCGGCACCGCGTCCGACGCCGCGATCGCAATGGAGCTGGGCTGCGACGGCATTCTCATGAACACTGCGATCGCCGCAGCCAGGAATCCGGTGCTGATGGCGGGGGCGATGAGAAAAGCAGTGGAAGCCGGCCGCGATGCGTTTCTCGCCGGCCGCATGCCAAAGAAGCTCTACTCCGCCTCACCGAGCTCACCCACGACGGGTCTCATCACGCGGACACCCTCGTAAGCGCGTTTGTTACGGCTCGCCTGATTGATGTCGGCCGGCGCGCATCGGCCGATACGCAGCTACGTTCTGCGCCAGGGCCGGGTCTCGAACGCCCAGCGTAAGGCCCATGAAACGCTCATGCCGAAATACGGCGTGGCGTATACAGGGGCAGCGCTCGATCTCGAACGTCTGTTCGGGCGGCGCGCGCCGCATATCCTCGAGATCGGATCCGGCATGGGCGAAACCACGGTCGAGATCGCCTCAGCGCACCCAGACACCGATTATCTGGCGATCGAAGTGCACACGCCCGGCGTGGGCAGTCTGCTGAAAGAGCTCGAAGCGCGCGGCCTTCGCAACGTGCGCGTGATTCAGCACGACGCGGTCGAAGTCCTGCACCACGCCATTCCGCCCGAGACATTCGAAGGTGTTCACATCTTCTTTCCGGACCCGTGGCCCAAAAAGCGCCATCACAAGCGGCGGTTGCTGCAGCCGGACTTCGCGCACCTCGTCGCTTTACGTCTGAAGCCCGGCGGCTACCTGCACGTCGCGACGGACTGGGAGGAGTACGCGCAGCAGGTGCTGCAAGTGCTGTCGGCAGAGCCTGCGCTTGCGAACACAGCGGATGGTTTCGCTCCACGTCCCAGTTATCGACCGCTGACGAAATTCGAAGAGCGAGGCCTCAAGCTTGGCCACGGCGTGTGGGACATCGTCTTCACGAAACGTTCGGGCGACGAAGCGAGCATCAAGATCACTCTATCTTGATGTTCGCTTCCCGGATCAGCTTGCCCCAGCGGGCACGCTCGTTTTCCATGAAGCGGCCGAACTGCTCCGGCGTGCTCCAGACCGTCTCTATCCCCAGCTCGCCCATTTTGTCTTTGACATCCTGCCGCGCGAGCACTTTCGAAAGATCGGTCGCGACCTTGTCGATGATCGGCCTTGGTACTCCGGTCGGGAAGAGTATCCCCCACCAGTTGGCGGCGGCAAAACCCTTGATGCCCTCTTCCGCGAGCGTCGGTAGCTGCGGCGTGAAGGGCGTACGCTTCTCGCTCGTCACGGCGAGCGCGCGCAACTTGCCGAATTTGATGTTCGCCATGACCGGCTGCGCGTCGGAGAACATCATCGGAATGTGCCCGCCCATCAAATCCGCGATCGACTGCACGCCGCCTTTGTACGCGACGGCTTCGATCCTGACGTTCGTGATCCGCTTGAACATCTCTCCTGCGAGGTGCGACATGCTGCCCGGTCCGCTCGTCGCGTAAACAAGCTCGTTCGGACGCGCGCGGCAGAGTGCGACGAGCTCTTTTACGTTCCTGACCGGCATCGCGTTCGGCACGACGAGAATGTTGGCGGCGCTCGTAATCTGCGAAACCGGAACGAAATCCTTCTGCGCGTTGTAGTTCACTTTCTGCAGTAACGGGTTTGCGACGACCGGCCCGAAATTGCCCAGCAGAAAGGTGTAACCGTCGGCCGGCTGCTTCGCCGCATACTCCATGCCGATAGCGCCCGCGGCGCCGGGCCTCGAGTCGACGATGACCTGCTGGCCCCACATTTCGGTCAGCGGCGCACCGATGATGCGCGCCATGGCGTCCGAGCTGCCGCCCGCGGGATAGGTCACGACGAATCTAACGACTTTGACGGGGTAGTTCTGGGCGTACGCAGCTCCGCCTGTCAAGGCAGCGGCGGCCGCTGCACACGCGAGCCCTATTGTTGAGTGCCTCACTTTCGTCTCCTCCTTGGTATGCCGTAGCCGTTTCGCGACGTTCGCGAGATTGTAGCAATCCGCTCAGTGCGAAGGCGACCGCGTCTTGTGCCGGATCACGATCTTATGTTCTGCCTCGCGGCTGCTCGTTTCGGCCGGCATGAATATCTGCAGCAGATCGTTCAGGAAGCGCCTGCCCAGCGCGGTCGGCCGGATGTGCTGGTGATCGCGCTCGATGAAACCGCGGCGCTCCGCTTCGTCGAGCGCCGCCAGCACGCTCACCAGCGGAAGGCCGGTACGCTCTTCGAAAAGCGCGCTCGCAAATCCCTCGTTCAGCCTGAGCGCGTTCATCATGAACTCGAATGCGATGTCGCCGCTGTCGACGATATGGTCCGTCTGCAGCGCGCCACCCGCGATTGCGCGGTCCATGTATTCACGCGGCTGCCGGTATCGCGCCTGGCGCACCACGCGATCGGGAAACGTGAGCTTGCTGTGCGCGCCCGCGCCGATGCCCAGATAGTCGCCGAAGTTCCAGTAGTTGAGATTGTGCCGCGCCCGTCGCCCAATCCGGGCGTACGCGGAAGTCTCGTAATGCTCGTACGCGGCGTGACGCAATGCGCCTGCGATCAGGTCTTCCATTTCAGCGGCGGTATCGTCGTCGGGAACCTGCGGCGGGTGCCGATAAAAGAAAGTATTCGGCTCGATCGTGAGGTGATAGACCGATAGATGGGGCGGCTCGTACGCAACCGCCGCGTCGATGTCGGCGCGTGATTCCAACGGGGACTGTCCGGGCAGCGCGTACATCAGGTCCAGATTGAAATTTTCGAAGTGCTCGCGCGCGATTTCGATAGCACGGTGCGCCTGGCCCGCATCGTGTATGCGGCCGAGGGCTTGCAGATGGCGCTCGTTGAAGCTTTGGATGCCGATCGACAGCCGGTTGACGCCTGCAGCCCGATAGGCCGCGAATCGCTCCGACTCGAAAGTGCCCGGGTTCGCTTCGAGCGTGATCTCGGCGTCCGTCGCAAGCGGGACTCGTGCCCGCACGGCCGACAAGATCGCATCGATAGTCTCCGCGCTCATGAGGCTCGGCGTGCCGCCGCCGAAAAATATCGTGTAGACGCGCCGGCCCCAGATGAGGGGCAGCGCCAGATCGAGATCAGCGACCAGCGCGGCGACATAGGCGCTTTCAGGAATCGAACCGCGCGCCTCGTGCGAGTTGAAATCACAGTAGGGGCATTTCCGTACGCACCACGGCACGTGGATGTAGAGCGAAAGCGGCGGCAGCGCCCTGAAGCGCGGCGCGCGCGTGTGCGGCGCAGCGATCATCGCGAGGCCATACCCGGGTCCGCGGTGAGCCGCGCGACGAGCTGCTTCAGCGCCTGACCGCGATGACTGATGGCGTTCTTCTCTTCAGCGACGAGCTCAGCCGCGGTGCGCCCGAGCGCGGGCACGTGAAAATACGGGTCGTAGCCGAATCCATTCGATCCGCGTGCCTCCGCGATCACTTCGCCGTGCCAGCGGCCTTCGGCAATCAGCGGTTCCGGATCATCGGCACGGCGCACCAGCACGATCACGCAATAATAATGCGCACGCCGGTCGGCCTTGCCCGCAAGCGCTGCAAGCAGCTTCTCGTTGTTGCGCGCGTCCTGTGTTTCGCGTTCCACTGCATCGGCTTCTGCCGCATAGCGCGCCGAATGCACACCGGGCTCGCCCCCCAGCGCGGCAACGCAGATGCCCGAATCGTCGGCGAATGCGGCCATTCCGGAAAAGCTGCTCGCGTGCCGCGCTTTGGCGAGGGCGTTTTCGACGAAGGTCTCGTGAGGCTCCGCGGCGTCATGAATGCCTAGCTGCGACTGCGCCACGATCTCGAAACCGAGCGGCGCGAGCATCTGCTCGAACTCACGGATCTTGCCGGGATTACTGCTCGCGACGACGAGCTTGTGCATGTGGAAAAGCGGAATTACGCACGCAAGGCAACTCGCTGCGCTTCAACCAACTCGCGTATGCCCTTGTCCGCGAGCGTCATCATGGCGTCCATCTGCATGCGGCTGAAAGGCTCGCCTTCCGCGGTGCCCTGAATTTCGACGATGCCGCCGCTTCCCGTCATGACGACGTTCATATCGGTGCCGCATGCCGAATCCTCGAGGTAATCGAGATCCAGCACCGGCACGCCCTGGTACATGCCGACCGAAATGGCTGCAATGAAATCGCGTACCGGTGAGCGTGCGAGCGAGCGCCGCTCGCGCAGCCTTTCGATCGCATCGTGCAGCGCTACGAACGCCCCGGTAATGCTGGCAGTGCGCGTGCCTCCGTCGGCCTGGATCACGTCGCAGTCGAGATGGACGGTACGCTCCCCCAGCTGCGACAGATCGACGACCGCGCGCAGCGCACGGCCGATCAGGCGCTGTATTTCCTGGGTGCGTCCCGACTGCTTTCCGCGCGCGGCCTCGCGGTCCATGCGCGTGTTGGTCGAGCGCGGCAGCATGCCGTATTCGGCGGTGACCCAACCCTGCGCCGTACCTTTCAGGTGCGGCGGCTGCCGCTCGATCACGCTCGCCGTGCAAATGACCTTCGTGTCGCCGAATTCGACGAGCACCGAGCCTTCCGCATGGCGCGTGTAGCCGCGCGTAATGCGTACGGCACGCAATTCATCCGGCGCTCTCTGACTGGGTCTCATATGCTATCTTTCCGGCTCTCGTCGGCCGAACGCGCATGTTAAAGCGTACGGCCCTCACGGTAAATCGACAGCGCAGGCAGCGACGTCGGTTCAGCCTTCACAGTTAAGCGTTCACAGAGGTCAGATGATTTACAGCATGACCGGTTATGCCGTTGCGGCCCGAGAGCTCGAAAACGCGGTGCTCAATCTCGAGCTGCGCTCGGTGAATCACCGCTATCTAGATATCCAGTTTCGTCTGCCCGACGAGTTGCGCAGCATCGAGCCCGCGCTGCGCGAAACGCTCGCGGCGCGACTGAATCGCGGCAAGATCGAATGCCGCATTTCGTTCACACCGGTTCCAGGACGCAAAAGCGCCGAGCTCGACCAGGAAGTCCTCAAACAGGTGCTCGAATTGAACCGGCGGGTGCGTGCGGCTCTCCCCGATGCGCGCAGCCTCTCGGCGGCGGATCTGCTGCGCTGGCCCGGCATGCTCGGTTCCGACGCGCTCGACGTCGAAGAGCTGCGGCGCGTTTGTCAGGCCCTGCTCGACAAGGTTCTCGAGGACTTCACCCGCACGCGAGGCCGCGAAGGCGAAAAGCTGAAAGCGATCCTGCTCGAGCGCGCGGCGACCGTTGAAAAGCATCTGGCCGAAGTCGCGCCGCGCATGCCCCAGGTCATCGCCGCATTCCAGGAGAAGCTCGCCACGCGTCTCAAGGAAGCGCTTGCCAACGCCGACGAAGACCGCATACGCCAGGAAGTCATCCTCTTCGCGAACAAGATCGACGTCGACGAGGAGTTGACGCGGCTCACGACGCACATCGCGGAGCTGCGGCGCGTTCTCGACCGCGGCGGCGCCGTCGGTAAACGCCTCGACTTTCTGATGCAGGAGCTCAACCGCGAAGCGAATACACTGGGCTCCAAGGCAGCCGACGTTTCGGTCACCCAGGTATCGATGGAGCTGAAGCTGCTCATCGAGCAGATGCGCGAGCAGATTCAGAACATCGAGTGACGTGAGCGGCAATCTCTACATCGTCAGCGCACCTTCGGGGGCCGGCAAAACGAGTCTCGTCGAGGCGCTGGTCGCCGCCGATCCGCTCGTGAAAAAATCGATCTCGTACACCACGCGAAGTCCTCGTTCCGGAGAACAGGACGGCCTTCACTACCACTTCGTCGACACGCCAACCTTCGATCGCATGCGCGCTCAGGGCGAGTTGCTCGAAAGCGCGATCGTGCACGGCAACCAGTACGGCACCTCGCGCCGGATGGTCGAGTCGGACTGCGCCGGCGGCTACGACGTGCTGCTCGAGATCGACTGGCAGGGCGCCGCCCAGATACGGAAGCTGAAGCCTGAGTCGGTCACGATATTCGTGCTCCCGCCCTCGCTCGAGGCGCTCGAAGCGCGCCTGCACCATCGGGCTCAGGACAGCGCCGAGGTGATCGCCCGGCGCCTCGCCGCGGCACGCGGAGAAATCGCGCATGTCCCTGAATTCGAGTATGTTATTATCAATGACGACTTCGACCGGGCGGCGCAGGACTTGATCAGTGTTATCAGGGCCGAACGGCTCCGGCTCCCGCGCCAGCATGCCCGCCACACCGATTTGATCAACCGCCTCACTGGCACCAGTTAACTTCGATTAAAGGACTCACGATGGCCCGTATCACCGTGGACGACTGCCTTAAACAGATACCGAACCGCTTCGAAATGTCGCTCGCAGCGACCTACCGCGCGCGCCAGCTCGCCAACGGTGCGCAGCCGATGATGGAAGCCAACCGCGACAAATCAACCGTGATCGCTTTGCGCGAGCTGGCCGCCGGCAAGTACGGAAGCGAGATACTCAATAAAGCCCAGCCGTGACACTGAATGACCGAGGCTGCCGCACTGTTCAAGGAATGGTCCGGCTACCTCAAGCCGGAGGACCTGAAGCAGCTCGAGTCAGCCTACCACTTCAGTAAAGCGGCCCACGAGGGCCAGTACCGCAAGTCCGGCGAGCCGTATATCTCCCACCCGCTCGCCGTCGCCGACATCCTCGCGCAATGGCACATGGACCCGCAGGCCCTCACTGCGGCGCTCCTGCACGACGTGACCGAGGACACCGAGGTCACGAAAACCGAGATCTCGCGCAACTTCGGCAAACCCGTCGCGGAGCTGGTCGACGGCGTCTCCAAGCTCGACAACATCGAGTTCGAGACCCACGAACAAGCGCAGGCCGAGAATTTCCGGAAGATGCTGCTCGCGATGGCGCGCGACGTGCGCGTGATCCTGATCAAGCTCGCCGATCGCCTGCACAACCTGCGCACGCTCGAGGCGGTGCCCACCGAGAAGCAGGAGCGCATCGCGCGCGAGACGCTCGACATCTACGCGCCGATCGCCAACCGCCTGGGGCTGAACGCGATCTATCAGGAGCTGGACGACCTTTCGTTCCAGCATCTGTATCCTGATCGTTACCGTGTGCTCGCGAAGGCGGTGAAAGCCGCGCGCGGCAACCGGCGCGAAGTCGTGGGCAAGGTGGCTGACGCGGTCAAGCGCAAGTTGAAGGACAACAAAGTCGAGGCGCAGGTCCACGGACGCGAAAAGCATCTTTATTCGATCTACCGCAAGATGCGCGAGAAGCATCTGTCGTTTGCGCAGGTGCTAGACGTTTTCGCCTTCCGCATCATCGTAAAAGACGTGCAGTCGTGCTATCTCGCGCTCGGTGCGCTGCACGGCCTCTACAAGCCGATTCCGGGCAAATTCAAGGATTACATCGCGATCCCCAAAGCGAACGGCTACCAGTCTCTGCACACGACGCTGTTCGGCCCCTTCGGCAGCCCTCTCGAGATCCAGATTCGCACGCAGGAGATGCACAAGATCGCGGAAGCCGGCGTCGCGTCACACTGGCTGTACCGCACCTCCGATGCCTCGCTCTCGGAGCTGCAGCAGAAGACACACCAGTGGCTGCAAAGCCTGATCGAGATGCAGTCGGAATCGGGCGATTCCGTCGAATTCCTCGAGCACCTCAAAGTCGATCTTTTCCCGGACGAAGTCTACGTCTTTACCCCGAAGGGCCAGATCATGGCGCTGCCGCGCGGGGCAACCGCAGTGGACTTCTCCTACGCGGTCCACACCGACATCGGCAACCGCTGCGTCGCGGTCAAAATCAACCAGGAGCTGATGCCGCTCCGCACCGAGCTGAAGAACGGCGACCGCGTGGAAATCATCACGGCCGCGCACGCCAAGCCGAACCCGCTGTGGCTCAACTTCGTGGTCACCGCAAAAGCGCGTTCGCACATCCGCCACTTCGTGAAGACGATGCACTTCCAGGAATCGGTGCAGCTCGGCGAGCGGCTGCTCAACCAGGCGCTGACGAGCTTCAGATCGAGCCTCGCCGACATCCGGGAACCGCAGTGGCGCCGCCTGCTGACGGAGTCCAGCGCTAAATCGCGCCAGCATCTGCTGTCCGACATCGGCCTGGGCAAACGCCTGAGCGCCGTGATCGCGCGTCAGCTGCTCTCCTTTGGCGGCCCGCTGCCGCAGGAGAGCGGGGCGCCCGGCACGGTCATCATCCGCGGGTCGGAAGGCATGGCGGTCCAGTTCGCCAAATGCTGCAAACCGATTCCTGGCGATCCGATCATCGGCATGATCAGCAAGGGCCAGGGCATGATCATTCATACCCATGATTGCCCCGTGCTCGGCAAGGCGCGGCCCGACCCCGACCGGCTGCTCGACGTGCAGTGGGATCAGGAGACGCGTAAGTCGTTCGAAGTAAGCATCAAGCTCGTCGTCGCGAACCAGCGCGGCGTCCTCGCCAAAGTGGCGGCCGAGATTTCCAGTGCCGGCTCGAACATACAGAACGTCGCAGTCGACCCCGAAGACGGCGGAAATTACACCACGATGCATTTCACGCTGCAGGTTTCCAACCGGCTGCACCTCGCCCAGATCATGCGCGCGCTGCGCAGCGTCCCCGAAGTGATCCGCATCTCGCGCGTCAAGACCACCTCCCGCAGCCCCGACTAGCGCGTCACTTACTAAGTAGGTTTGAAGGATGGGAGGTTACGGAGGGAAACCATGGGTTTCCCTCTGTTCCCGTGACCTCGCTTGTGTCGGACTCAACGAGTCCGACACAAACTCTGCCCGTCGCTCCAGCCCATCTGGTAGTCGGTATCGGACTTCAGACGCTCGGCGTCGCGTTTGCGCGGGTTCGCGCAGGCGTCTGCGTAGCCTTGCTTGAAAGCGGCGGAATAACCGACGAGGTTGTAACGCTGGGTCGGGGGTTTGGCGCTCGACGTCGAGCTCTTAGGGGAAGGAGTGCTGCTGCCGGGCGGGCTCCCGCGGAATATTTCGCAGCCTGAGAGCGACAGGATAGCGGCCAGCGCGAGCGCTCCGGCGGTTGTATTACACGATAACGTCGTTCGTGCCGCTCTCATGAGCGGCGTCCCACTTGTCAGAAGAGTTGAGCGCGGCCCGCGGCCGGAATCCGCCGGCCCATGTTCGCCAGCGGCGCCTGGTGCGCGGCGCTGCGGCGTTCGATTTCACGGACCGATTCGATCACACCGCATTCGATGCACTGAAAAGCCGGGCCGGTGCGTTGCGCATCGGGCGTAATGACCGTGGTTTCGGCGACGCCGCGGCCGGATTCGACCGTGACTGCGTCGCCAATGAGAGCGCGCGGCATCCAGCCGGTGACGGTCGCGATGCCGACAATACTGAACACGATCACGGCGATCGCGGCGATCACCATCATTGGATACAG
>DATLEF010000098.1:0-45159 GCA_035525455.1 Burkholderiales bacterium | reverse complement strand
ATCAGCGAGCCGGAGGAGTTCTGGCCTGCTGTCTGGTCGTACTGCGGCGTGATTTCGGAATCCGCCGGCGATACGGTCGTCGTCGACAAGCACCGCATGCCCGGTGCGAAGTGGTTTCCGCAGGCGCATCTGAACTATGCGGAGAACCTGCTCCGCAGGCGCGACGCCACACCCGCTCTCGTGTTCTGGGGCGAAGACCGCGTCCGCACGAGCGTGACCTACGCGCAACTCTACGACGACGTTTCGCGTCTTGCGCAAGCGCTGCGGGAGGCCGGAGTCGTGGCGGGCGATCGCGTCGCGGGTTCTGTGCCCACTATGCCGGAAGCGGTCACCGCGATGCTGGCCGCAACCAGCATTGGCGCGATCTGGTCGTCGTGCTCGCCGGATTTTGGCGTGCAGGGCGTGCTCGATCGTTTCGGCCAGATCGAGCCCAAAGTGCTTTTCGCGGCCGACGGCTATTTCTACGGCGGCAAAACGCTGGACGTGCTGCCGCGGCTGCGCGAAGTGCTGGCGGCGCTGCCGTCGGTAAAGGCGGCAGTCGTCATTCCGTACACGCGCGAGCAACCGCCGCTCGAGAATATTCCCCGAGCTGTCAGTCTGCAGGCATTCGTCGCGCCTTTTGCATCGACAGAGATCGAGTTTGAGCGGCTGCCTTTCGATCATCCGCTCTTCATCATGTACTCATCCGGTACGACCGGCGTGCCCAAGTGCATCGTCCACGGCGCGGGCGGGACGCTGCTGCAGCATCTGAAAGAACACCGGCTGCACAGCGACGTTCGCGCGGGCGAGCGTTTGTTCTATTTCACGACCTGCGGCTGGATGATGTGGAACTGGCTCGTCTCGGCGCTCGCTTCCGAAGCCACGGTGCTGCTGTACGACGGCTCACCGTTCGTCGGCGACAACCGTATCCTGTTCGACTACGCGCAAGCCGAGCGCATGACTATCTTCGGCACCTCGGCGAAATACATCGACGCTGCGTCGAAGCTCGGCCTGGAACCCTTGCACACGCACGACTTGAAGCCGCTTAAAACCATTCTTTCCACAGGCTCCCCGCTCGCACCCGAAAGCTTCGATTACGTCTACCGCAGCGTCAAACGAGACGTGCAGTTGTCGTCCATGTCCGGCGGCACCGACATCATCTCGTGCTTCGCACTGGCCAACCCGATCGGGCCGGTCTGGCGCGGCGAGCTGCAATGCCGCGGACTCGGCATGAAAGTCGAGGTGTACGACGACGCGGGGCATCCGGTGCGCGGGCAGAAAGGCGAGCTCGTCTGCACCGCGCCTTTTCCTTCCATGCCGATCGGTTTCTGGCACGACCCGGACGGCGCCAAATATCGCGCGGCTTACTTCGAGCGCTTTCCGGGCGTGTGGTGGCACGGCGATTATGTCGAGCTGACCGAGCACGACGGCCTCGTTTTCCACGGCCGCTCGGATGCCGTTCTGAATCCGGGCGGCGTGCGCATCGGGACGGCGGAAATCTACCGTCAGGTCGAGCAGCTCGACGAGGTCGTCGAAAGTCTGGCCATCGGCCAGGACTGGGACGGCGACGTGCGCGTGGTGCTTTTCGTACGCCTGCGCGACGGTCTCACGCTGGACGCTGCACTGATCGACAGGATCCGCAGGCAGATACGGGAAAACGCCACGCCGCGGCACGTCCCCGCGCGTGTGGTCCAGGTCGCCGATATCCCGCGGACCAAGAGCGGCAAGATCGTCGAGCTTGCGGTCAGAAACGTGGTGCACGGCCTGCCCGTCAAAAACGTCGAAGCGCTCGCCAATCCCGAGGCGCTCGAGCATTTCCGCAATCGCTCCGAGCTGCAGGCCTGACCCCTCCGAGCCGGAGGCTGGCCCTACTTTTGCTCTCCTACGCCGTATGCGCGCTTCGCGCGCGCAAAAACGTCTGCGGGCGGCGACACGTTACAAGCTGTAACGCGTTGTAGCAGCTGGTAAATCAGGCGCACTTGCCGTGAGCGCCGGCGGTCTAAAAGGAGAGAAGGAGGTCACACATGGACGCAAATCTGAGGACGCACCCTATTATCATGATCGCCGCAGTCGCGCTGATCCTGACCTGCCTGCTGGCAATCGGCGTGATGACGGGCATCGTGCCCAGTCCGCTGACGAAGCACACTGCGCAGACCCGGGATTTGTCGATGGCGCCCGGCACGAGCCCACAAACCGAGTCGTCCCTGAACCGCTACGCCCCTTCCGGGCCGGTGGTGGCACCGCAGACACGCCTCGCCGACCCTGCCCCGACGGCGAGCAAATCTGCGTCGGCGGGAAGCTCGACTGCACGCGCGCCCGTCACCAGCAGTGGCCCGCTACCCGCCACGGGCACGACGGAAAGTCGGGCCCCGACGAACACCGTCAGCGCAGCTCCAGCGCCTGCGCCCTGCAGAAGCTGCGGCACGGTCAGCGCGGTGCGCGCGGTGAAGCAGCAAGGTGAAGCCAGCATGATCGGGCCCGCGGCCGGCGCATTGATCGGCGGGGTCGTGGGTCACCAGATCGGCAGCGGCCGCGGCAATACGATCGCTACGGTAATCGGCGCGGGCGGCGGTGCGGCCGCCGGGACTGAGATTGAGCGGCGTGCCAAATCGACGACACATTACGACGTGGCCGTACGGATGAACGACGGTACCGTGCGTCATTTCAATTATGCTGCCGCACCCGGCGTCCACAGCGGCGACAGAGTCCGCGTCGTCGATGGGCGACTCGTGCACGATTAGCAGCACCGTTCGAACAAAAACCGCGCTTTGGGCGCGGTTTTTGTGTGTTTGACGCTATACCCCCCTAGGGTATACGCTGCCGCTCATGAACGATGTTGCCGCCCCGCATTCCGACACGCTGCCACCGCCACAGGATTCGGAGCGCACCGTCGACCTTGCGCTTCGCGGCATGACATGTGCGGCATGCGCCGCGCGCATCGAGAAGGTCTTGAATCGTCTGCCCCACGTCACGGCCGCGGTCAATTTCGCGGCTGAAAAGGCGCGCGTCCGCTACGCGGCGGGCGCGGCCAGTGTCGAGCAGATGATCGAGGCGGTACGCAAGGCCGGGTACGAGGCCCACGCGCTCGAGCGCGACAGCTTCGACGCAGAAGAAGCAGCGCATGCCGTTGCATACCGCGCCGAGCTCACTCGTTTCTGGATTTCGGCCGCCCTCACGCTCCCCTTCATGGCGCAAATGCTCGCAATGATCGCGGGTGCGCCTCATCTCGTCATGCCGGGCTGGCTGCAGCTCGTCCTCGCCACACCCGTGCAATTCTGGATCGGCCGGCGTTTTTACGTCGCGGCATGGCACGCATTGCGTGGTGGCGGCGCGAACATGGACGTGCTCATCATGCTGGGCACCACCATCGCGTACGTGTACAGCACCGTCGTGGTCTTCCGTGGTTCTTCTCTGCACCTCTATTTCGAGGCGAGCGCTGCGATTATTACTTTCATATTGCTGGGAAAACTCCTCGAGTCGCGGGCGCGAACGCGCGCTTCTGCCGCAATCGAAGAGCTTTTCAAGCTGCAGCCCCGGACTGCACGCATAGAGCGCGCGGGCTCGATCGTTGAAATTCCGGTGCGCGATATGCAGGTCGGCGACGTGTTTATCGTGCGTCCCGGCGAGAGCGTGCCCGTCGACGGCATCGTTCTCGAAGGCGCGTCGAGCGTAAACGAAGCGATGTTGACCGGCGAAAGCCTGCCCGTCGCCAAGGAACCGGACGCGCGCGTCTATGCCGCGACTCTGAACGCGCAAGGCGTGCTCAAATGCCGTGCGACGGGCGTCGGCGCCGCAACGGCGCTGGCGGCCATCATACGGCTGGTCGAAGAAGCGCAAGGTTCCAAAGCGCCGATCCAGCGGCTCGCCGACGTGGTGGCGGGGATTTTCGTGCCGGTCGTGGTCGCGCTCGCCGTTCTCACTTTCATCCTGACGTGGTGGATGGCAGGCGATGCAACGATGGCGCTGGTACACGCGGTCGCAGTGCTCGTCATTGCATGTCCGTGCGCGCTGGGGCTCGCGACGCCGACTGCCATCATGGTCGGAAGCGGCGCAGGCGCGCGCGCGGGCGTACTGATCCGCAACGCCGCGGCGCTCGAGCACGCCGCGCGTATCGACACGCTCGTGGTGGATAAAACAGGGACGCTCACGCTGGGGCGCCCCGCCGTGACTGACGTCGTAGCGCTCGATGCTCACGAAAGAAACGAAGTGCTGCGGATCGCCGCGAGTCTCGAGCAGAACTCGGAGCACCCGCTCGCGCGAGCGATAATGGAAAGCGCGGCGGCCGCTGGAGTGATTGCGGCATCGGCCGGCGCCTTTGCTGCGATCGCGGGCCAAGGCGTCCAGGGCACGGTGGACGGCAAGCCGGCGCTGTTGGGCGCTCCCGGGTTTGTTGCGGCTCGCGGTGTGCCTTTTGAGGCGCCGCGGCTGACCGAGCTGCAGCGTGAGGGAAAAACGGTGATCGTCGTTGCCTACGACGGTGTCGCCATCGGATTGATCGCCATTGCAGACCGGGTGCGTCCGAGCTCCCGCACGGCGGTTGAGGCACTTCAGAATCTCGGCATCGATGTAATCATGCTCACCGGCGACAATCACGCCACGGCGGCGGCGATCGCGGCAGAAGTCGGCGTTGCGCGTTTCGAAGCCGAAGTGCTGCCTCAGGACAAGTCGCGGCGCGTTACCGCGTTGAAGAGCACCGGTCTCGTCGTGGGCATGGTCGGTGATGGCGTCAACGATGCGCCTGCGCTCGCAGCCGCCGACGTGAGCTTCGCCATAGGCGCCGGAGCGGACGTCGCCATCAAGGCCGCCGATGTCACGCTGATGCGCGACGATCTCATGAGCGTGGTGGATGCCATCACGCTTTCGCGCGCAACCGTTCGCAAAATTCGACAGAACCTCTTCTTTGCATTCTTTTATAACGTGCTCGGCATACCGCTTGCGGCCGTCGGCCTGTTGAATCCGGTGATCGCCGGTGGCGCGATGGCGCTGAGCTCGGTGTCCGTCGTCAGTAACTCGCTGTTGTTGAAACGCTGGAAAGCCGCAAGGAGTACCGAATGGAAACCATCACTCTCGGCATCAAAGGCATGACGTGTGGCGGCTGCGTTGCGAGCGTGCAACGCGTGTTGAAAGCACTCGACGGCGTGGACACGGTCGATGTGTCGCTCGAGCGCGAGCAGGCCACGATCGAATACGAGAGCGGCCGCGTGGATCCGGTCCGCCTGCGCGCCGTGATCGAAGACGCAGGCTATGAAGTCGTCCGCTAAAGCGCGGCCCGGCGAGCGCCGCGTCGCGCAACCGCATCGCGCAAGCCTGTTGAAACGCCTGAACCGCATCAGCGGGCAGGTCCGCGGCGTGGCCGGCATGATCGAAGAGGACCGCTACTGCGTGGACGTCCTCACGCAGATCGCCGCTGTTCGCTCCGCGCTCGATGCCGTGGCGATGCAATTGCTCGAAGACCATGCGCACGGCTGCGTGCAGTCCGCGATACGCGGCGGACGCGGCGAGCACGCGGTCGACGAATTCATGGCCGTCGTAAAACGCTTGAGTCGGTAGGGGCGCGCCGCTCGCCTGAGGGAGACTACGGAGGCAAACCCTGAAGGAAAGGAGGTTTCGGAGGAAAACCTTGGTTTTCCTCTGAATCGTTCACCGGCCTGAGGGCTGCCGAATGGCAGCCCGAGCCTTCAGGCGAGCGCCGACCCGTCTACCAGTTCCAGATCTCCCACCACGAGGTTTTGCGGCCGGGGGCGCGGCCCTTGAGGTAGGGACTGTCGGGGAAATTCTTGACCATGATGCGTTCGGCGTCGTCGCGCAGTTCTTTCATGCCGAGCGCGTCGTAGGATTTCACCAGGATCACCAGCCCTTCTTCGTTCGCCGGCGCCTGCGGATACGTGGCCAGCGCAAACTGCGCGCGATTCACAGCCGCGACGTGCGCGCCGCGCTTGAGGTAATAGCGCGCGACGTGCACTTCGTGGGATGCGAGGGAGTTCACGAGATATCTCATGCGCGCGACCGCATCGGGCGTGTACTTGCTGTCCGGATAGCGGTTGACGAGCTCCTTGAACGCATCGAACGCATCGACGGCGGCCTTCGGGTCGCGCTCGGTCATGTCCTGATTCCCGACGAAACCGAGTATCCCCAGGTCTTCGTTGAAATTCGCGAGACCTTTGAGGTAGTACACGTAGTCGACGTTGGGATGATTGGGATGCATTTTGATGAAGCGATTGGCGGCCGAGATCGCGAGCGCAGGCTCGCTGTCTTTGTAATGCGCATACGCGAGCTCGATCTGCGCCTGCTGCGCGAAACGGCCGTACGGGTAGCGTGCCTCGAGCTTCGTGTAGAGCTTGATGGCATCCGAGTAATTACGGCTGATGAGGTTCGACTTGGCCTCGGAATACAGCTTTGCAGCCGACCAGCCTTTGGTCTCGTCGTAATCGTCCTTGAACATGCTGCAGGCGCCGAGCGTCCAGCCCAGAAGCAGCACGGCGATTACCGCTAAACTACGTTTCATATGGCAAAACCTGTACGAAAACAGGATTATAGCTCAACCTCACGGCTCGCCACCCGCAAGCTCGTGGTGCCTGCGGAGTGCGCCGGACTGCGTCTGGATCAGGCGCTCGCGCGATTGCTGCCGGAGCATTCGCGGAGCCGCCTCGCGCAGTGGGTACGCGACGAGCGCGTGAGCCTCGACGGCCGCCCTGCCCGGCCTCGCGAGAAAGTGTGGGGCGGTGAATCGCTGCACGTACAGCCGGCGGTGGACCCGCAAGTGCTGGCGCACGCGGCGCAGCCGATGCCGCTCGAGATCGTCCACGAAGATGCCGCGCTCATCGTCGTCGATAAACCGCCCGGCCTCGTCGTGCATCCCGGCAGCGGCAACTGGGAGGGCACACTCCTGAACGCGCTCCTCGCGCATGCGCCCGCCCTTGCCGATGTACCCCGCGCCGGCATCGTGCATCGGCTGGACAAGGATACTAGCGGCCTCCTCGTCATCGCCAAGACGCTGGTCGCACAAACCGACCTCGTGCGCCAGCTGCAGGCGCGCACGGTCACGCGCGTATACGCCGCAGTCGTGCACGGGCGTGTCGAGCGCGAGGGCAAAGTCGAGGCGCCGATCGGCCGCCATCCGGTGAATCGCACGCGAATGGCCGTCAGCGCGCGCGGCAAACCGGCGGTGACGCACTATCAAGTGGTCCAGCGTTTTGCGGCCGCGACGCTGCTCGAATGCCGGCTCGAGACCGGCAGAACGCACCAGATACGCGTTCATCTCGCGTCCCTCGGGCACCCGCTGGTCGGCGATCCCGTGTACGGACGTCGCCGCACCGCGGCCGCGATTCCGGATTTTCATCGACAGGCCTTGCACGCGCGGAAGCTCGCGCTCGTCCATCCGGTCTCGGGCCGCACTATGTCATGGGAAGCCAGGCTGCCCGATGACATGCGCGAGCTCGTGGCAAATTTGGAGCGAACAGGTACACCGGCATGATATTGCCGCGCCGACTCACGCATGAGGGCGTGCATCCGGAGTGGATCATTCCCGACTGGCCGGCGCCGCCTCACGTGAAAGCGCTGATCACCACGCGCGCCGGAGGCGTGAGCACCGGAGCTTACGAGAGCTTCAACATCGGCCTCTCGACGGGCGATGACGCGCAAGCGATCCAGGCCAATCGTGCGCGCCTGCGCGCAGTGCTGCCGCGCGAACCCCATTGGTTGAAACAGGTGCACGGCGCGCGTGTCGTCGACGACGATACGCTCGTGGGTCGGCCCGAAGCCGATGCCTGCGTTGCGCGCGAACGCGCCAGCGTGTGCGCGGTGCTCGTAGCCGATTGCCTGCCTGTCCTTTTCACCGATCGCGCAGGCAGCATCGTCGCCGCGGCGCATGCCGGCTGGCGCGGTCTCGCCGGGGGCGTCATCGAAAACACGGTGCAAAGCCTGGCGGCAAACGGCACGCGCGCCGAGGACGTACTTGCGTACCTCGGGCCCGCAATCGGTCCGGCCGCGTTCGAAGTCGGCGATGACGTCTACGCCGCGTACACGCAATCCGATCCTCAAACCCGCGCCGCTTTCGTTCCGCATGCACGCGGCAAGTGGCTCGCGGACCTGTTCTCACTGGCCCGGCGCGCTCTCGCGCGATCGGGCGTAACAGCCGTTTACGGCGGCGGTCTGTGCACGTATTCGGATCCTGATCGCTTCTATTCGTACCGGCGCGACAAAATCACTGGAAGGATGGGCGCTTTTATTTGGCGCGAGTAGGGGCGGCGCTTGCCTGAAGGCTCGGGCCTCGCCGCCCCACGAACAGAGCGAAACCTTCACGGTTTCCCTCCGTAACCTCCCTTCCCCCACTCATTGCCCGTAACCTCGCGTATATAATTCGTGCTTTCGTGCCGAGCCGCCGCTCCTGCGGCCTCCTCCATCTCGTTTCATGTCCACGCTTTCCTGGATCATCAGCGCTACGTTACTGGGCGGCGTCCTCTCAGTCGTGATTGCGGCGATTTTCGCGCTGAACGCCAAGCCTTGGCAGGTCTCGGTGCTCATCAGCTACGCGGTCGGCGCGCTGCTCGGTGCTGTTTTCATCGAAGTGCTGCCCCATGCATTCGAAATGGCTGCAAGCACCGAAAGCATGGCCGTCACGATACTCGCCGGAATACTCGTGTTTTTCGTTCTCGAGAAGCTCGTCCTGTGGCGGCACTGCCACGTGGAGCAGTGCGAAGCGCACGATCCCCCGATTGCGGTGACGCACGATCACGGGCGCAGCGGCACGATGATTCTCATCGGGGACACGTTTCACAATTTCGTCGACGGGATCCTCGTCGCCGCGGCATTTCTCGCAAGCACCGAGCTCGGCGTCGTTACTGCGCTCGCGATCATCGCTCACGAGATACCCCAGGAAGTCGGCGACTTCGTGATCCTGCTCCATTCGGGCTACACCAAGAAAGCCGCCCTCCTGCTCAACATGCTTTCCAGCGCGGCGATGGTGCTCGGAGGCGTCGGTGCGTACTTCGCGCTGCAGACGATGCAGGAGTACGTGGCACCGCTGCTCGGGCTCGCGGCAGCAAGCATGCTGTACGTTTCGGTGGCCGATCTCATTCCGGGATTGCATCGCCGGCCGGAGCTCGGCGCGACATTTCAGCAGATCGTGCTGATCGGCCTCGGGATCGCGACGATCTGGCTCGTCGGCGAGCTCGCGCAGGGCGTCGCCTGACAAGCTCCGGATCTGGCTGACACACACGCTTCATCTGCGGCCGTATAGACCTGCGGCCGCGGTTTTCCCGGCTAGAATGCTTCATCGCCTATGGATACCCCGGGCAAATCACCCTTCGAAGCACTGGCGGCGTTCAATCGGCAGCTACTCGATAGCGTCGTGAAGCCCATGACCCGCGATGGGGTCACGCCCGATGCGCCCGAGGTACTGCAATCGCTTGCGGCAGGCGTCGCACACGATGCGCAGCGCTTTCTCGACATTCAGAACCGGTATTACCAGAAGCAGCTCGAGCTGTGGACCGGCATCGCTCAGCTCAAGCCCGAATCGACACCGCCCAAAGTAGTCGAGCCCGAACCTGGCGACCGCCGTTTTCGCGCCCCCGAATGGCAGCAGCCGTACTTCAGCCTGGTCGCACAGTCGTACCTGCTCAACGCGCGCTGGCTGACCGAGCTCGTCGACAACGCGCAGCTCGAGCCGCACGCGAAGAAAAAGCTTTCCTTTTTTGTGCGCCAGTATATCGACGCGATCTCACCGGCCAATTTCCCGTGGAGCAATCCCGAAGCGCTGAAGCTCGCGGCCGAAACCCAGGGGGAAAGCGTCGCCCAAGGGCTGAAGAACCTCGCCGGCGATATGGACCGCGGTCTGGTGTCGATGACCGACGAGCGCGCGTTCGAAGTGGGGCGCAACCTCGCCGTCACGCCCGGCGCGGTCATCTACGAGAACGAGTTTCTGCAGCTCATACAGTACGCGCCTGCAACGGAAACGGTTTACCAGCGCCCCCTGGTGATGGTGCCGCCGTTCATCAACAAGTACTACGTACTCGATCTCCAGCCCGATAACTCGTTCGTGCGCTACGCGCTTGGCGAAGGCCACACGGTATTCATGGTGTCGTGGCGCAACATGCCCGAGTCCATGGGCAAGGCGACGTGGGACGATTACCTGCGAGAGGGCGTCATGCCCGCGCTCGACGTGAGCCGCAAAGTCAGAGGAGCGGATAAAGTCAACGCGCTCGGCTTTTGCGTCGGCGGAACGCTGCTCGCCAGCGCGCTCGCAGTGCGGCGTGCGCGAGGCGATGAAACCATCGCGAGCCTCACGCTGCTCGCCACGATGCTCGATTTCTTCGACACCGGCGAGCTTTCCGTGTTCATCGACGACGCGTACGTATTGAAGCGCGAGCTCGACTTCGCCAACGGTGGCGTGTTGCCGGGACGCGAGCTTGCGCTGACCTTCGCGAGCCTGCGCGCGAACGATCTGATCTGGCAGTACGTCGTCAATAACTATCTGAAGGGCAAGACACCCGATCCTTTCGATCTGCTGTACTGGAACAGCGACAGCACCAACCTGCCCGGGGCGATGTACACCTACTACGTGCGCAACATGTATCTCGAGAACAAGCTGTGCCGACCCGGAAAGCTGAAGATGTGCAACGTGCCGGTGGATCTGCGCAAGCTCGACATGCCCGCTTACGTGCTTGCGACCAAAGAGGACCACATCGTGCCGTGGAAGACGGCCTACGCAAGCGCCCGATTATTGCGCGGCAAAGTCGATTTCGTACTGTCGGCGAGCGGGCACATCGCAGGCGTGGTGAACCCGGCATCGCGCAACCGCCGGAACTACTGGCTGGGCGGTAGACTCCCCAAAGACCCCGAGCGCTGGCTCGCGACAGCGCGATCGGAGCCGGGCAGCTGGTGGACGCACTGGAGCGCATGGCTTGCGCAGCACGGCGGCGAGCGCGTGCTGGCGCCGCAAACGGCAGGCGGGGCGGGCCATGCCCCAATCGAGCCTGCGCCCGGTCGCTACGTGAAGGAAAAAGCGTAGGATAAGTTTCAGAGCGGCCGCACGGCCCCATTTTCTGAAGGAGAGGTTCATGGCACAGCGGATAGCGGTGGTGACAGGCGGCATGGGCGGGCTGGGCGAAGCGATATGCGTGAAGCTTTCGGCGATGGGCGATACGGTGATCGCCACGTATTCGCCGGGCAATAAAAAATCGGAGGAGTGGATCGCGAACATGAAAAAGCAAGGGCACAATTTTCGCGCGGTTCCGGTCGATGTCGCCGATTTCGACTCGTGCCAGCGCGCAGTTACGCAGATTACATCGGAGGTCGGTCCCGTCGACGTGCTCGTCAATAATGCGGGCATCACGCGCGACATGACGTTTCGCAAAATGGACAAAACGAGCTGGGACGCTGTGACGAAGACGAATCTCGACAGCGTCTTCAACATGACGAAACCGGTTATCGACGGCATGTCCGAACGCGGCTGGGGCCGGATCATCAATGTGTCGTCGGTGAACGGACAGAAAGGCGCATTCGGCCAGACCAACTACTCGGCTGCGAAAGCCGGCATGCACGGCTTCACCAAAGCGCTGGCGCTGGAATACGCGCGCAAAGGCGTGACGGTGAATACGATCTCGCCCGGTTACATCGGCACCAAGATGGTCCTGGCGATTCCGAAGGACATACTCGATTCGAAGATCGTCCCGCAGATTCCGATCGGGCGGCTCGGCAAACCCGAGGAAGTCGCGGGACTCGTGGCCTACCTGTGTTCCGAGGAAGCCGCTTTTGTCACCGGCGCCAACATCGCGATCAACGGCGGGCAGCATATGCAATAGCCGTCGACGTTGCCGTTTCCGAACGTCGCGGCGCTTCGCGAGTTATCGAATTTGTGAAGAGATTCAATCCCTTAAATTGCAACGCTGTCGGCTTTGTGAAATAATCGCCGCTCGCCCACGCTCGTAGAAGGCCCACTCCATGTCGCAGCCGTCGAGAATCATCAAGAAGTACCCGAACCGGCGGCTGTACGACACCGAAACGAGCAGTTACATCACGCTTGCCGACGTCAAGAAGCTCGTTCTCGACCAGGTTACTTTCAGAGTTGAGGACGCCAAGACGAAAGACGACCTGACGCGCGCCATCCTGCTGCAGATCATCCTCGAAGAAGAAACCGCGGGGGCGCCGATGTTCTCGAGCGACATGCTCTCGCAGATCATCCGTTTTTATGGCAACGCGATGCAGGGCATGATGGGCACGTATCTCGAGAAGAACATTCACACTTTCATCGAGATGCAGAAACGGCTGCAGGACCAGTCACGGCACCTGTTCGGACAGAACCCCATGTTGAGCTCAGACTCCTGGAGCGAGTTCGTCAAGATGCAGGGTCCCGCGATCCAGGGGCTCATGAGCCGTTATCTCGAGCAGAGTGCGAGCGCGTTCATGGAAATGCAGCAGCAGCTCCAGCAGCAGAGCCGCAACCTCTTCGGCGGTTTTCCTTTTCCGAATTTCACCGCGGGCACCGAAAAAAAACCCGAGCCTGAAAAAGGCGGCGGTACCGAAGGCAAGAGTTAGTGACTAGTTTGATTAGCACCGGTCGATTACAAATCGTGAGTGGCAGGCCCGCGGAGCGGGCGTCTGGCACGGACGTAATTTTCGAAAATTCGCTAGTACGTCGTTGATCTTCTGAACTTCCGCCGGTTCGCATCATCTCAACGCAGTGCCTGATATACCCGCCAAAGTCGGCTTCGTTTCGCTCGGCTGTCCGAAGGCGCTCGTCGATTCCGAGCGCATACTCACGCAGCTGCGCGCCGAAGGCTATCTCATCTCGCCCTCCTACGAGGACGCCGATCTCGTCGTCGTGAACACGTGCGGCTTCATCGACTCGGCGGTCGAGGAGTCGCTCGATGCCATCGGCGAGGCGTTGGAAGAAAACGGGAAAGTGATCGTCACCGGCTGCCTCGGCGCGAAAGGCGACGTGGTGCGCAGGACGCATCCCAAAGTGCTCGCCGTGACCGGCCCGCATGCGACCGAAGAAGTGATGCGCGCAGTGCACGCGCATCTGCCGAAGCCGCACGACCCGTTCGTCGACCTCGTTCCGCCGCAAGGCATCAAACTCACGCCCCGGCACTACGCGTACGTGAAAATCGCCGAGGGGTGCAATCATCGTTGTACCTTCTGCATCATCCCTTCGATGCGCGGGAATCTCGTGAGCCGTCCGATAGGCGAAGTGATGCAGGAAGCCGAAGCGCTCGTCAAAGCGGGCGTGAAGGAGCTCCTGATCGTGTCGCAGGACACGAGCGCCTATGGCGTGGACGTGAAATACCGCACCGGCTTCTGGGGCGGACGCCCACTCAGGACGCGCATGACGGAGCTCGCGCGGGCGCTCGGCGAGCTCGGTGTATGGGTGCGGCTCCATTATGTCTATCCATACCCGCACGTCGACGAAGTGATACCGCTCATGGCCGAAGGCAGGATCCTGCCGTATCTCGACGTGCCGTTTCAGCACGCGAGCCGGCATATCCTGAAAGCGATGAAGCGTCCCGCCGACGGGGAGAACAATCTCGCACGCATTCAGGGTTGGCGCGACATCTGCCCGGAACTGACGATCCGCAGCACCTTCATCGTCGGCTTCCCTGGCGAAACCGAAGCCGATTTCGACGAGCTCCTGGGTTTCCTGCAAGAAGCGCAGCTCGACCGCGTCGGCTGCTTTGCCTACTCACCGGTCGAAGGCGCCGCCGCAAATGCCTTACCGGACTCGGTGCCCGAAGAAGTGAAAGAAGAGCGCCGCGCGCGATTCATGGCCGTGCAGGAACGGATCAGCGTCGAACGCCTGAAGCGCAAAGTGGGCCGTGAGCTAACGGTGCTGGTCGACGAAGTGACTGAGGACGGCGCCGTTGCACGCTCCACCGCAGACGCGCCCGAGATCGACGGCGTCGTCCACGTTTCGCGTTCACGCAAGCTCAAGGGTGGCGAGTTCGCCCGCGTGCGCGTAATGCGCTCCGACGCACACGACCTCTACACCAAAGCGGTTTAGCCTGCCTCGACCGCAGCTGAATCAACCATCTCGCCGCGAAAAAACCGCAGCGTATCGGCCTCGACGCGTGTGCGGCGCATCGGCGGCAGGCTTTCGAGTATGCGGCGGCCGTAGCTCTTGCTGTAGAGACGCGGGTCGCAAATCATCAGCACCCCGCGGTCGTTCTCGTCGCGTATGAGGCGCCCTGCTCCCTGCTTGAGTGTGATCACGGCCTGCGGCAGCTGATATTCGAGGAAGGCGTTGCGGCCTTCCTGGTTGAGCTTGTCGATGCGCGCGGCGAGCACCGGATCATCGGGCGCCGAGAACGGCAGCTTGTCGATCACCACGAGCGACAGCGCTTCGCCTTTTACGTCCACGCCTTCCCAGAACGACTGGCTGCCGATCAGGACTGCATTGCCGAGCTTGCGGAAACGTTCGAGCAGCTCGGTGCGCGAGCCCTCGCCTTGAACGAGTATCGGAAAATCCAGTCTGCGCTGCGTAAACGCGTCCTGCAGCAGCGCGCGGCCTTCGCGCATTGCACGCAAGCTCGTGAAAAGAAGAAAAGCGCGCCCTCCGCTCGCCTCGATCAGGGGTACGGCGGCCTTGATCACCGCCGTCGTGTACTCAGGCGTGTTGGGCTCGGGCATTCTCGGCGGCACGTAAAGCAGCGCCTGCAGATCGTACTGAAAAGGGCTGTCCCAGCTGCTGGTGCGCGAGTCGGCGAGACCGAGTGCCGTGCAGTAATGCTGAAAATCCCGGGCGACCGAAAGCGTCGCCGACGTGAATACCCACGCGCGCGCCTTGGCCTGCACCTGCTTCGCAAAAATATCGGCGACCGAAAGCGGCGTCGAGTTCAAGTGCAGCGAATGCGTGAAGAGCTCGACCCATTTCACGCGCGCCGTGTCGACGCCGCTCCGCCATCGTTCGGTCTGCTCAGCGAGACCGAGCGTACGCTCGTGGCAGCGCTGCAGCGTCTCGGTGCGCTCGGCGTGTTGCTGCAGCTCGGCCGCCAATGCATCGAGCGACTCGAGCACGTGTCCCAATGCATCATGGAAGCTGCGGTTGCGTTCGATTGCGCGCATCGGCAGGCGTCCCGTCTCCTCGGGAAAAACGAGCCTCAGGTCGCGAGCCGCCTTTTCCACCGCACGTGCGGCATCCGGAAGGGCGCGGCTGTCCTTCGCACCGATCGCCGCTTCGATGATCGTGTCGCGTGCGAGTGTGACGAGCTGCGCCGTAGTCGTGCTTTCGCCGAAGAAGAGCGTCGCCGTTTCCGGAATCTGATGGGCCTCGTCGAAAATGACCGTGTTGCACGAAGGCAGGAGCTCGCCCACGCCTTCGTCGCGGAGCACGACGTCGGCAAAGAACAGATGATGATTGACGACGACCACGTCGGCTTCGAGCGCCTGTTTGCGGGCCTGCATGACGTAGCAGCTGTCGAAATGACGGCACTCGGCGCCCAGGCAGTTTTCGCGGGTGGAAGTGACGTGCGACCAGACGGGCGCCGTATCGGAGACGCCGCTGCAGTCCGCCCGATCGCCGCTCACGCTCGTCTTGGCGAAGCGCGCGATCACCGCAAGATCGTGGACATCATCGCGGCTGGCGAAGCGGCCGTCGCCCAACGCGCGCTCGAGATGGTGATGGCAGACATAGTTCGCGCGGCCTTTGAGCACGGCGACGGTGACGGGCAGCTTGAGCGCGCTGCGCACGATAGGGATATCGCGATCGAAGAGCTGGTCCTGCAGCGTCTTCGTACCGGTGGAGATAATGACTTTGCCCCCGGAACGCAGCGCAGGGACGAGGTAGGCGAAGGTTTTGCCGGTGCCGGTGCCCGCTTCCGCGACCAGCACGTTCCGGTCTTCGATCGCGGAGGCGACGGCGCGCGACATGTCGAGCTGAAACGGACGCGGGCGAAAACCTGAAACCGCCTGCGCGAGAGCACCTTCCTCTGAAAAAATCGAATCGAGCTCGAGCACGGGTCGATGTTAACTCAAGACATACTCACGTTTTCGGCACAGCACTCGGCGTGCGTTTCGCATGCCGCTGTCGCAAGCCTGGCTGTTTAAGTGGCTATTTCAGCCCAGTCGCGTATAATGCGCTGCTTCCGTACGCTCTACCAATCGGCGTACCGGTCCAGCAGTCCTCGATAACAAACCTAATTCGTCAGCCTTGATTGGTGTCTCTCAGCTCGAGCGACAGGCCGTCGCTGGAGCTGTAATGACAACCGAAATGAATTTCGCCGGCCTCGGGCTGGCAGAACCCTTGCTGCGTGCGGTCGCCGACGCAGGCTATACCATACCGACGCCCGTCCAGGCGAAGGCCATCCCTATCGTGCTCGCGGGTGAAGATCTGCTCGCGGCCGCGCAGACCGGGACCGGCAAAACCGCCGGTTTCGTGCTCCCTATCCTGCAGCGTCTGAGTAACGGCGCCGAAAACGTAAACGGCGCGCGTCCCGGACGTCCGCGGTGCCTCATCCTCACGCCGACGCGCGAGCTCGCGGCGCAGGTGGAAGAATCGGTGCGCATCTACGGCAAATACGTGCCGTTGAAATCGATGGTCATGTTCGGGGGCGTCGGCATACAGCCGCAGGTGACCCAGCTCCGGAAGCGCATCGACATACTCGTCGCCACACCCGGGCGCCTGCTCGACCACGCGGGTCAGCGCACGCTCGATCTTTCGGGCGTGGAGATCCTCGTCCTCGACGAAGGCGACCGCATGCTCGACATGGGTTTCATCCCGGACGTCAAACGCATACTCGCTCTCATGCCGAAACAACGGCAGAACATGCTCTTCTCGGCCACGTTCTCCAGCGAAATACGCGCGCTCGCGGCCAACCTCCTCAACAAACCCGGCTGCATCGACATCGCGCCGCGCAATACGGCATCGGAGCTCGTGGAGCAAAGCGTGCATCTGGTCGGAAAAAATGAAAAACGCGATTTGCTGAGTCATCTGATCCGGCATAACGCGTGGCAGCAGGTCCTGGTTTTCACGCGCACGAAACATGGCGCGAACCGGCTCACTGAGAAGCTGCAGAAAGACGGTATCGCTGCAGTTGCCATTCACGGTAACAAGAGCCAGGCCGCACGCACGCGCGCGCTGGCCGATTTCAAGCGCGGCGAGGTTTCGGTTCTCGTCGCGACTGACATCGCCGCTCGCGGGCTCGACATCGAAGAGCTGCCGCACGTCGTCAACTTCGAGTTGCCCCACGTCGCCGAGGATTATGTGCATCGCATCGGAAGGACCGGGCGTGCGGGCGTCAGCGGAGCTGCGGTCTCGCTCGTCGATGCAGAAGAAATCCAGCTGCTGCGCGCCATCGAGAAGCTCATCAATCGACCGATCGAGCGCGTCGTCGTGGAAGGTTTCGTGCCCAGCCCGCGCTCGTCCGAGCGCGATGACGAGCGTCCGCGCGAGCCGCGGCAGCAGCGTCATCAGCACAAGCGCTCAACGCAGCAGCCGCAGCGCCAGCCGCGCGGCCACGCGAGCGAAGCGCCGCGTCACGCGCCTCGCGCCAGCGAGCCGCGCGACGACAATTGGGGTAACCGCGTTCATGCGGTCGCTCCGGAAGCCGCGCGCGGCAATCACCGGCATCACAGCGCGCCACGCCTGGCTGACAACAATCGCATTCGTGTCCAGCCTCGCGGCGACGTGCAAGGCGATCGGCAGCCCGCCGCCGTCAGCATCCAGCAGGAAGCTGCACTGTCCGAAGCCGCACGGCATCAGGCGCTACCGCAACCCGCGCTCTTTTCACCGCGGCCGGGCCCGCAGCGGCGCCGCGGTTAAGATTCGGGCTTGAAGGGCCGCGCCGGAGGTCTGCGCGGCCCGCAGCGCAGATCCGCGGCCTTATCCGACACTTTGGAAAAAGTACGGCTATCGAAGCTCATGGCGGCACAGGGACTGTGCTCGCGCCGTGAAGCCGACGGCTACATCGAGCGCGGTCTCGTATTCGTCGACGGCGAGCGCATCAGCGAGCTGGGCACGCGAATCTATCCGCATCAGAAAATCACGCTCGCACGTGCGGCTGCGACCGAGCAGACCGCGCGCGTCACGATACTGCTGAACAAACCCATCGGATTCGTATCGAGCCAGCCGGAACCGGGTTATAAGCCTGCGGTCACGCTCATCACGGCCGAGACGCGTTACGCCGAAGACAAGAATCCTCAGCGCTTCCATCCCACTCAGCTGAGAGGCCTCGCGCCTGCCGGCAGACTCGATATCGATTCGACCGGTCTGCTCGTGCTCACGCAGGACGGCCGCATCGCGCGACAGCTGATCGGCGAAGAGACCGACATCGAGAAGGAATATCTCGCGCGCGTGCAAGGCAAGCTCACGCCCGCGGGACTGAAGCTCCTGAATCATGGGCTGAGCCTGGATGGTGCTGCGCTCAAGCCGGCGCAGGTGGCGTGGCAAAACCGCGATCAGCTTCGGTTCATCCTGAAGGAAGGGAAGAAGCGCCAGATTCGCCGCATGTGCGAGCTGGTCGAGCTCGAAGCCGTGGGACTGAAGCGTGTGCGGATCGGTCAGGTGCGTTTGGGCAGCCTCCCGCTCGGTCAGTGGCGGTATCTGGGAGACGACGAGCGGTTCTAGCAGCGGGCGGACTCGTGCGGCGCTCGCCTGAAGGCTCGGGCTGCCATTCGGCAGCCCTCAGGCCGGTGAACGATTCAGAGGAAAACCAAGGTTTTCCTCCGAAACCTCCTTTCCTCCACGGTTTCCCTCCGTAACCTCCCTTCCCCCATTCGTGCGGCCAGCGCGATCGGACAAGTCCGACCGGCCGCTAACGGCGCGCGAGCCGGGCGAGGTTGAGCTCGCGCGAAAGCCCCGTATCGGCATGAAACACCCGCCGGATGTATTGGAGGGCTTTGCGGTTCTCTACCGGCGAGATCGACGCGGTACAGTCCGCTGGCACGAAGAGCTCGAGATCGCGCAGGTAGGCGTCAGCCGCCGTGAGCAGCACGCATCGGTCGCCGCTGATGCCCGTCAACACCACACGCTTCGCCCCGAGATATTCGAGCAGCATCTCGAGCGTCGTCGAAAAAAACGCGGAGTGCTTGGGCTTCAGGACGAAATAGTCGCCGCGTTGCGGCTCGAGCAGCTCGACAAGAGGTTGACCCCGCACACCGTCTTGCAGGCAATGGTCTACGACTTCCCGGAAGTCCGAGCGCCAGCGGCCGAAATTGTCGTTCGCATAGATCACCGGTATGCGCCGTTTGCGCGCTTTGGCCGCGAGCGCCGCGATGCGTGCGGCAGCGCGCATCGCGGGCTTCAGCAGCTTTTCGGCGCCCTCGAATTCGAGATCGTTGATGACGTCGATCAGAAGGAGCGCCACGGGCGATGTATCGGGTACATTGCCGTGCAAATCGTGGTTTTTCGCTGGCATCGAGTTCTCGCGCACGCACAATTCATGCCGTTCGGAGGTCATGGCTCGAGATCCGGTCCGCGCGTTGCTTGGCTCAAGCCGGGTCGACCCTCCATGGCTGCAAAAATACGCATCGGCATTTCGGGCTGGCGCTACGAGCCGTGGCGCGGCGTGTTCTATCCCAGAGATCTGGCGCAGCGCCGCGAGCTCGAGTTCGCGTCGCGCGCTTTTCCCACGATCGAGATCAACGGCTCCTTCTATTCACTGCAGCATCCCGAAAGCTATCAGAGCTGGTACGAAGAGACGCCGCCGGGCTTCGTGTTCGCAATCAAAGGCGGGCGCTATATCACGCATCTCTTGCGCCTGCGAAATGCCGAGCGCGCGATTGCAAATTTCTTCGCATCGGGCATATTCAACCTGCGCGAAAAAATCGGCCCTTTCCTGTGGCAGTTTCCGCCGCAGTTCCGCTACGACGAGGAACGCTTCGAGAATTTCTTCGAAGCGTTGCCGCGGGATCTCGCGAGCGCGCTCTGCGTCGCACGCCGCCGCGATGCGCGCATGACCGGCCGGTGCCGGCTCGCCATACACGACAACATACCGCTTCGGCATGCCGTGGAGATTCGCCACGAAAGTTTCGTCGACGAGCGTTTCGTCGCGCAGTTGCGGCGCCATGCAATCGCGCTCGTCGTCGCCGACACCGCGGGCAAATGGCCGTACTACGAAGACATCACCGCGGATTTCATGTATCTGCGTCTGCACGGCGATGCCGAGCTGTACGTGAGCGGTTATACGGACGACGCGCTCGAGCGCTGGGCCTCGCGCATACGGGCGTGGTCCACGGGCGGCGAACCGTCCGATGCGAAGCGCATCTCGAGCACAGCGCCGCCGCGGCGCCGCACCCGCGACATCTATTGTTACTTCGACAACGACGTCAAAGTGAGAGCGCCGTTCGATGCGCAGACTCTGATGCGCAAGCTCGGCCTTCCGCTCCCCGCTCATGACACGCTGGCGAGCGCGCAGCCGGAGACGTTCAGCGCTCAATCGCTCGACGCCCTGCCCTATGCTTTGCCGCGCGTCGATACGCGCTGGCGGTTCGGCTCGCGCGTGGCTAAAAGTTCGAAGCCATTGCACATGCGTAAGAAGAACCGGACGTCAACCCGTTAAAGGAGGGGTTCAGCATTCGACGCAGTCAGGCGTTAAGATTGCGGCATGCGCCTGTCGCCGTTCAGCCTCGCCATATTCGTTTGCATGCTCGGGCTCGCACCGCTCGTCGGCGCCGAGGACAAGGTCGTCGACATTCCGACGCGTCCAGGTGTGACGCAGCGGTTCCTGCTTATTTCCGCAGCCGAGCCCAAAGCAGCGGTCGTTCTTTTCGCCGGCGGACATGGCGGTCTACAGCTGAACGATGCCGGCAGCGCGCGCTGGGGCAGAAACAATTTTCTCGTGCGCAGTGCCGGTCTCTTCGCAGCGCAAGGCCTCACGGTTGTCGTCATCGATGCACCGTCGGACCGGCAGTCCTATCCTTTTCTCGACCGCTTTCGCCAGACGCCCGAGCATGCAGCCGACGTGAAAGCCGTCATCGCCTGGCTTAAAAAGGAAACGCGGCTCCCCGTGTGGCTCATCGGAACCAGCCGCGGCACGCAATCGGTCGGCGCGGCGGCGGTGGCACTCCGCACGGACGGCGGGCCTGACGGTATCGTTCTCACGTCATCGATTCTGCAAGACGCCCGCGCCAAGCCCGTCCCGGACATGGCCCTGGAGACGCTTCACCTTCCCGTACTCGTCGTGCATCACGAGCAGGACGGCTGCCGTTTGTGTCTTTACAGGGACGTCCCGCGCCTTATGCAGAAGCTCACCGCGACCTCGCGCAAGGAACTGATCGCATTCAGCGGTGGCGAAGATGTCGGCGACCCGTGCGAGGCGCTGGCCTATCACGGCTACAACGGTCTCGAGAAAGAGGTAGTTGCCCGAATCGCCGACTGGCTTAGCTCGAAATAACACGAAACTTGCGAGCTATGCCGTTGTTCTTTATAGTCTCGCGCCATGAGACTCTTCGTGTTCGCCGTAGTCACCCTCGTGCTCGCGGGATGCGGGGCGCCGCCTAAGCACTACGTCGCTTCGCGAGCCAGTCTGCAGTCGGTCCACCGCGAAATCGAGGGGGCTTCTTCCGCCCAGATACGCGAGCTCGCGCTGCACGCGTTGAGCTTGGTCGGCACGCCCTACCGCTTCGGCGGCACTTCTCCCGATTCCGGATTCGACTGCAGCGGCCTCGTCTTTTATGTCTATCAGCGGGGCATTGGTGTTGCCTTGCCCCGGGACACGCAGCGTTTGAGCGAAGTGGGCGCGTCGGTCCTCGCCGACGCGCTGGAACCCGGCGATCTGGTATTTTTCAATACGACCGGCAGAGCGTATTCGCACGTGGGCATCTATCTCGGCGAGGGACGCTTCATCCATGCACCTACGACGGGGGGCGCGGTACAACTGGTGGATATCCGCGACCGCTACTGGCAAATGCGCTACGACGGCGCGCGCCGGCTGGCGCTTTAGGCGTAAAAAAGAACACGCCACATCAACAATTTATACGTAGATTTGCCGTTTCCCGCTGAATCCTGTGTAGCAGACGTCGGCGTACGATTGCGTTGCCTTATAACGCGAATCGTTCCTATTACCATTGTTTCTGAGAATCATTCTTGTTAACATGATGGCATGTAGGATCGCCCTCGCCTCACCAAAGAACGGAGAATCGAGATGTTCAAGAGAAACACGATGCTGGTTGTCGCAACGACAGCCCTCCTCGCCTCAAACGCGTTTGCAGCGAGCGAGCCGGAAAAAATATTGAATCTGTATTCGTCGCGCCACTATCAGACCGACGACTCGCTGTACGCCAACTTCACCAAACAGACGGGCATCCGCGTGAATCGCATCGAGGCCGGTGAAGACCCGCTCATCGAGCGTCTCAAGAACGAAGGCACCGCAAGTCCCGCTGATGTGCTCGTCACAGTCGACGCCGGGCGCCTCTGGCGCGCCGAACAGCTCGGGCTTTTCCAGCCGGTCAAATCGAAAGTGCTCGAAGCGCGTCTGCCAGACCATTTGCGTGCGGCCAACGAGCAGTGGTTCGGGTTCTCCGCACGTGCGCGCGTAATCGTCTACAACAAAGCCGCGGTCAATCCGGCCGACGTGCAGAACTACGAAGATCTCGCCAATCCCAAGCTCAAGGGCAAGGTCTGCACGCGCTCCGGAAGCCACGTGTACAACCTCTCGCTGATGAGCGCATTGATCGAGCACTGGGGCGAGCGGAAAGCGGAGGATTGGGCGCGCGGCGTGGTAGCCAACTTCGCGCGTGCGCCTAAAGGCGGCGATACCGATCAGATCATGGCGGTTGCGGCCGGCGAGTGCGGGGTCGCAATCAGCAACAGCTATTACTACGTGCGCCTGCTCAAATCCGACAAGCCCGAAGACAAGAAAGCGATGCAGGCCGTCGCACTCGTGTGGCCGAACCAGAAAAGCATCGGCACGCACATGAATGTCTCAGGCGCGGCCGTGCTCAAAAGCGCGCCGCATCGCGACGCGGCCGTTCAGTACCTCGAGTACCTGGCAAGCGATGCGGCGCAAAACTACTTCGCGAACGGTAACAACGAATGGCCGGTCGTCAAAGCCGTGAAAGTCGACAATGCGGCGCTCGCTTCACTCGGCAATTTCAAGATGGACACGCTGAACGTGAGCGCGCTCGGCAAGAACCAGCCGCTCGCACAGAAGATATTCGACCGCGTGGGCTACAAGTGACGTGCTCTACGCGCGACACGCGCGCGGAGCACGTCATCCTGGCGACGGCCAGGATCCAGTGTCGTAGACGTTGCGGCACGCGGCACGCGTCATCCTGGCGAAGGCCAGGATCCAGGCGAAGGTAGATCCAGCCTACTTACATCTGGCGCCGCTCCGGACTCGCGCGCAGCATCATGCGCGAGAGCACGATGAGCGGGACGACGCCCACTGCGACGATCGTCAACGCCGGAGTGGCCGCTTCGGCGAGCCGCTCGTCAGAAGCAAGGTTGTAGGCCTGCACCGCCAGCGTATCGAAATTGAAAGGCCGCATGACGAAAGTCGCCGGCAGCTCTTTCATCACGTCGACCAGCACGAGCAGCGCCGCCGATAATGCGCTTCGCCACAGCAGCGGCGCGTGCACGCGCGCGAGCGTCGCCCCCGGCCCGAAGCCGAGCGAACGCGCGGCGCTGTCCATGCTCGGCGTGATTTTCGTGAGACCCGCCTCGACCGCCTGCAACGATACGGCAAAGAATCGCACGAGATAGGCATAAATCAACGCAGCAATGCTGCCCGTGAGCAACAAGCCAGGCGAGACTCCCGTGAGCATCTTGATCCATGCCGCAAGCGTGTGGTCGAGACGCGTCACAGGAATCAACACGCCGACCGCGATGACCGCGCCCGGCACCGCGTAACCCATTCCTGCGATGCGGTTGGCAACGCGCACGGCAGCGCTGCGCGCCGAGCGTCCGGCATAGGCCACGAGCAATGCGAGGGCGACGGCAAGCACAGCGGTCAACGCCGCCAGAGCGACTGTGTTGCGCGTCAGCTCGAAATAGCGCGGACCGAATTGCGCATCGCCCGCATCGAGCGCGAGCTTCATCAGCAGCGCGCCGGGCAGTAGAAATCCAAGCACGAGCGGCGTCACACAAAACAACACGGCGATGGCCGCGCGCATGCCGCTCAGGTGGTAAACATTACGCAGGCGCTTGCGGTGCGAGGTGTTGTGAAAGCTCGCGCGCGCACGCGTCACGCGCTCGACGTAAAGAACGAGAAATACGAACGCGAGCAGCACGGCGGAAAGCTGTGCGGCGGCGACCGGATCGCCGAGCGAAAACCACGCCCGAAAAATACCGGTCGTAAAAGTCTGCACGCCGAAGTACGCAACGGTGCCGAAATCGGCCAGCGTTTCCATGAGCGCGAGCGCGGTGCCGGCGACGATCCCGGGACGCGCAAGCGGCAGCGCCACGCGCAGAAACGTCCCCCATGCGCCGTAGCCGCAGACACGCGCGACTTCGAGCATGCTGTCGGACTGCTCGAGAAACGCCGAGCGCGCGAGCAGATACACATAGGGATACAGGACGAGCGAGAGCATGACAACCGCGCCGCCGAGCGAGCGCACATCCGGAAACCAGTACTCGCGCGGCCCCCAGCCCGTCGCTTCGCGCAACCAGCTCTGCAGCGGTCCGGCAAACTGCAAAAAATCCGTGTACGCATAGGCGATCACGTAAGCGGGAACGGCCAGCGGCAGAAGCAGCGCCCATTCGAATACGCGCCGCCCCGGGAAGCGGCACATGACCGTCAGCCATGCCGTGGACACGCCGCCCACGATCACGCCGAACGCGACTCCCGCCATCAGGAGCAGCGAATTGCTGATGTATTCCGCCAGCACGGTCGACGCGAGATGCCTCCACGTCCCGTACGTAGGCGTAAATACGTTGCTCAAGACGACGAGCACGGGCAGTGCGAGCACGCATGCGACGAGAATCGCCAGCGCCCCGAGCGGCGACGGGCGGTGAAGCCGAGGCACCGTAATGCGGCTGCGGAAAAGCGCGAGCGACGGCGACGGATTCATGAGGTGTCAGAAACGCGCGGATCTTGGCCGCGACAAGCCGCTTGATATGCAGCGGATTTGATTTTAACAAGAATGATTTGCATTACCCGCCCGTTATAATCTTCGCATGAGTCCCCTGCTCGAGCTGCGTCAAGTCAGCCAGGCCTACGATGGGCGTCCCGTACTCGACAACCTCTCGTTACGGCTGAACACGGGACTGATCGGCTGTCTGCTCGGTCCGAGCGGTTGCGGCAAGACCACGGTGCTGAGGTGCATCGCCGGTTTCGAGCCGCTCACGCACGGCGAAGTCGTGCTGCACGGCGAAGTCATGAGCCGGCCCGGCCTGACGGTGCCCGCCGAGCGACGCCGAATCGGTATGGTTTTCCAGGACTACGCGCTGTTTCCTCATCTCACCGTCGAGCGCAACATCGCGTTCGGCTTGCGCGGCGTGTCCGAAGCGGCGCGCGCGGCACGCGTAGCGGAGCTCCTCGAGACGATCGGCCTGCAGCCGGTTGCAACGCGCTACCCGCAGGAGCTCTCAGGCGGACAACAACAACGCGTCGCTCTCGCGCGCGCGCTCGCGCCGCGCCCGGAGCTGCTCCTGCTCGACGAACCGTTTTCGAATCTCGACGTGGAAATGCGGGAGCGTCTCAGCCTCGAAGTGCGCGATATCCTGAAACAGCAGAAAGCGACCGCGATACTCGTCACGCACGATCAGCACGAAGCATTCAACATCGCGGACGAGATCGGCCTCATGGCGAACGGTCGCATCGAGCAGTGGGACACGCCATACCTTCTGTATCATGAGCCCGCGACGCGATTCGTGGCGGACTTCATCGGCCAGGGCGTGTTGCTGCCCGGTACCGTTTTGGATGGGCAGACGGTACGCGTCGAGCTCGGCGTGCTGCGCGGGCGTTTCATGAGCGAGCTTCCGCGCGGCTCGGCGGTCGATGTGCTGCTGCGGCCCGACGATATCCTGCACGACGATGCGAGCCCGATGCAGGCGCGCGTGCTGCATAAAGCGTTTCGCGGTGCCGAATTTCTCTATACGCTGCAGCTGCCTGGGGGCGGCCGCGTGTTATCTCTGGTGCCGAGCCATCACAATCACGCGGTGGGCGAGACGATAGGCATCCGCCTGGAAATCGATCACGTCGTCGCGTTTCCGCGCAGCGCCAGCGCTGCGCTGTAATCGAGTCAGCGCTGGCGGACCGGCTGGGCAGCGGACGCCACCGCCGTTTTCTGCGCTTTCACTTCCTGCGCGAGCTCGTGGACGGCCATCGCGTAATTCACCGAACGGTTGTAGCGCGTGATCACGTAGAAGTTGTTGAAGCCGAGCAGGACTCGCGGGCCCGCTTCCGTCTCCACCGAGAACACTGCAGCCTCAGCGCTTTCTTCTGCCGCACCTGACAGCGTGAGACCGCGTGCCTTGAGCTCGCGCACGGTGATGTGCGGCTTGAGCCCCGCTGCGACGAGCGCGCCGGTTTCGGTATCGCCGGCTTCGGCTGAGACTGTCACCGGCCCTCCCATTTTCCAACCGTGGCTGCGATAGTAGTTGGCTACGCTGCCGATCGCGTCGGCGGTGCTGTTGACCAGATCGCGCTTGCCGTCGCCATCGAAATCGACTCCATACTTCCGATAGCTGCTCGGCATGAACTGCGGAACGCCGATGGCGCCGGCGTACGAGCCGCGCACGCCCGCCGCATCGAGGTTCGCTTCTCTCGCCAGCAGCAGGTAGTGCTCGAGCTCGCCTTTGAAATAGTCAGCGCGCGGCGGGTAGTCGAAAGCGAGCGTCGAGAGCGCGTCGATAACCTTGAAATTGCCGGTGTTGCGTCCGTACAGCGTCTCGATGCCGATCGTCGCGACGATGATTTCCTCGGGCACGCCGAACTCGCGGCTCGCACGCTCCAGCGCCGCCGCGTTCTCGAGCCAGAAGCGGACGCCGCCTTCGATGCGCACGGGCTCGACGGTTCGCCGCCGGAACTCATGCCACGGCCGGGCGGTCGCCGGGGCCGAGATCGCACGCAGGATCGACGGGCGCGATTGCGCCTGGGCAAACACGCGGCGCAGCAGCGGTGCGTCGTACGCGTGCTTTTTTGCCATCTGCTCGATGAAAGCGTCGATCTCGGGCCGCAGCGCCGGCGCCGCGGCCCATGCGGCGAAAGTGCCGACGAGCGCGGCCGCGCCCAGCATCCAGCGCAACGTGTAACGAAATGCAGACAAGGTGACAGTTAAAGCGGAGACCCGGATGGGCTGCTCATGCAAACGGCTGGCCGACTATAGTGCGGGGTGCTCGACCGCGGCACCCTCTTCCTGCGAGGTCGGGCGGCGGCAAAGCGTGGCAGCCGTCGCCAGAGGCACCGGACGGCCAAGAAAATAGCCCTGCGCGAGCGTCACACCGAGCGTGCGCAGCGCTTTGAGCTCCGCCGCGGTCTCGACGCCTTCGGCGACGATCTGGCTGCCGTTTTCGTTTGAGAACTGTATCAGCGCCGTAGTGAGCGCGCGGCGCGCGCCGTCCGTATCGATATTGCGCGTGAGGCTCATCGGCAACTTCACGATGTTCGGTTTGAGGCTCAGGATATGACGGAAGCTGCTCAATCCACCGCCGTTGTCATCGACTGAAATGCGCAAGTCTCGTGCGCGCAGCGGAAGCAGGGCTTTACTGATCTCGTCGTATTCACGAATGCTCACATGCTGGTTGATCTCGAGGACGATGCGCTCGAGCGGCATGCCCTTGAAAGCCAGTTCGAGCTGGCCGCTCGTAATGATGTTCGGCGAGATATTGAACGCAATGTACACGCCTTCCGGCAGGCTGCTGAAGCTGCCGAGCGCTTTTTCGATTACTTTCATTTCCAGCGCGACGTCGAGCCCGACCCGCGCGGCGTCGGCGAACCACGCGTCGGGCGCGCGCATGGGCGTCGTCGTAAATCGCGAAAGGGACTCGAAGCCGATCACCTGCGCCTGCTTCAGGTCGAATACCGGCTGGTAGACCAGCGCGATCGGATCACCGGTCAGGATGGAGTTGATTTTGCGCGTGAGCTCATGCTTCTCCTGATCGGCCTGGATCTCGGCTTCGATATGTTCAGCGGCCATCTCCGCAAACACGCGCATGATGCTCAAGTCGCGCGAGCCGAGGGTCGAGTCGGGCACCGAGCTGATGCAGGCCAGGGTGCCGTACACCCTGCCGTCGTAAAGCCTGATCGGCACGCACAGATGGGACCCCACCGGCACCACCCGGGTGAAAGGCAGCTCGCTCGCTGCGCTCACCTCCGCCGCGTCGAGGATGATTTCAGGCAAACGGCCGTCGATCACCCGCTGACAATACGTATCTTCGATCGGATCGCTCGTGCCGATCTGGACGCTCGCATTCTCCCGCGCGGCGTCGACATAGCGGAACACCCGCCGTCCGTCCCGCAGCTCGGAGATGAACGCCACATCCATGCCGAGGTGACTGCGCAAGGCGCGCAAGGCACGGGGCAGCAGCTGATCCGGAGAAACCGCCTTCGTGGTCTTGTCTTCGACCAGGAAGTTCAGCATCAGGATTTCGTTGGAGGCGGCTGACATGGGCTTTAAGGCGACGGTTGGACGTGCGGCAACATTGCGCGCGACCACAATCTATCACAGCGCACCTGAACGATCGACGGAAGAAAAGCGAGGCCGTACATGAGAGGGGCCCGGGATACGTTTGGCCCGAGCCCCAGTCCCTGAGCCAGTAAATCACCACAGTCGAGCTGGTCGGGACTCTTAAGTCACTGGCAAGTAATGTGCCGCCATGTGCCGTCAGAAGGCGACCTATCGCGAGCTCACACCTGTTGTTGTAATTTCAACAACCAGCGGCGCGCGAGGAGCATCAGTGCGACAAGCACGGCAATAATCGCCGCGACCACCCAATAATTGATGCGTTCCGGATGTTCGAGCGCGCGCTCGATTTGATGCGCGAACACGGTGGTCGCCAGTGTTCCCGGCAGCATGCCCAGCATCGTCGCCGGTATGTAATGGCGGAGCTTGATGCGAACCGCGCCCGCTGCCATACCGACCACCGGGAAAGGCGCAACCGGCGCGATCGTCACCGCCAACACGGACGCAAATCCGCGCAGGCGTATAACCTCGGAGGCTCGCCCAAGCTTCTGGCCCGCGAGCCGCTGCAGCGTCCGCTCAGGGAGCTTCCGCCCGACGAGATAAGTAGCCAGCGCCGAGCCGACGATGCCGCTCATCGCCACCGCGAATCCGCGCCAGGGTCCGAACACGAGCACCGCAAAAAGCGTGAGTAGCGGCCGCGGGAACATGAGGAAAGCGGCAGGCGTAAACATCGCCGCGAGCAGCAGCGCCGCCCAGACGTTTTGTCGAAGCCCACGCGCCCATTTCGCCATTTGCCCGGCGTTGGCGATATCGGCGAGCGGCGTGTAGTGCCACGCCAGGAACAGCGCGAAAAACAGCACGAGCACGGGGATGACGTAGCGCCATGCAACGGCGCGGGCGGGATTACGCGTTCCGTTGCGTTGCACGTTGTATCAGTAGGGCCATGGAAGATAGCGGTTACGCAATGGCCGTGCCATCCGCGGCCGCCGCTATCTCGTGCAAGGAAACATGCGTATCAGTCCGACGTGCGCGATCATTGCGACCTGGTACGACTCCCAATCCCCGCCAATCACGTCAGCGAGCGGCCGCGGGTCTTTCAGCTCGTTGTCGATTGCGACTTTGATCAGCTCGGGCGTGATTCTGACGCCGGGCGGGATACACACGCCGGTGTAAGCGCGCTTGTCGGAACGATAGACCGCGACCATTTCTGCGACGCCGGTGAGATAACCGTAGAGCGCATTCGCGGCGAGCTGGTCTTCGACGCCTTGCGGGGCCTGAGTTTGCCTCGTCAGCTCACGGTACTTGTGCGTATCGAGCGCATGCGCAGGATTTGCGAAAACACAGGCAAGCACGGCAACGACGAGTTTGACAGGCATTTCCCGGATCGATCGTGAACCGCTGGATGGTAATGGATGGGTACGTGCATCACAAGCGCCACGCGGCGCGTTAGTCGAAGGCGCGCCGCATCGATACACCGCTCGATGCGCGCGCCGTTGCGCACGAGTATCCAGTTCTGAAAAAATGACGCGTCGTAAATACGGGCAGGCCAATGAAACGCTCGTCGCTGCGCGCTTTCGCCATCGAGAGCGAAGAAAACGAAAGCTCGGAGACATCGAAGTCGTCGAATTTCAACTGACGCCGGAACATTTCGGACGGATGGAGCGCCGTGGGAATCAGATCGATGCCGTCCGGTTTCACGCTACCGTCGAAAATCGGACGCGTGCGCGGGTTGACGGTCATGGCGATGCTGAGTTGAAGATTCATCGATATCCCCGCTATCCTTCGAGGTGGTCGGTCGGCGATACTAACCTCTCGCCAGTCAGCGCCGCCACCAGGAAAACCATTGCGCAATCTGCCCGCCTCCGCGGACGAGCATCGCAGTCTCATCGCATTATTCATCGTGTCCGCCTTCATAGTGGCTGGCGGCATTCACTATCAGACGCCGATGCTGGCGGCGATTGCAGGAGAGTTTCAGGCGGACGCAGCGACGACGGGCTGGATACCGACGCTTTCATTCGCCGGCATGGTGGTGGGCATGTTGTTTTTTGTGCCGCTTGGCGATCGAGTCGACAAGCGGGCACTGGTGCTGTGGAAGATCGTCGTGCTCACGCTGGCGCAGGTGCTGATGGCGGCTGCGCCGTCGATAGCGGTGCTGGCGGCTGGGAGCCTCGTCACGGGCATCTGCTCGTCGCTGATGCAAAGCTTTATCGCAATCACCGCGGAGACCGCCCACCCGGAGCATCGTGGGCGCGCGCTGGGCACGCAGCTGATGGCGATGTTCAGCGGCATATTGTTCGCGCGCATCGTCGGCGGATTGATCGCAGCGCACATCGGCTGGCGTTACAGTTACGTGCTGTCGGCGGGCATGCTGCTGCTGATCGTCCCCGTGCTGTGGGTACGGCTTCCCCACACGCGGCCGACCTCGCAGGCCTCGTATCGCGATCTGCTCTGGTCGACATACCGGCTTCTGCGTACTCATGGCGGCATACGCCGCGCGACAGCGATACAGTTCATGTTCGGGATCTGCTACGGCGGATTCTGGGCGGTGGCCGCGCCCATGCTCGCGGCGCTTCATCGCGTGGGACCCTCTGGGGCGGGGCTGCTCGGCATCCCGGGGGCGGCAGGCATATTGGTAGCCCGCCCGGCCGGACGCTGGACGGACCGCGCCGGCGTGATGCCAGTGGTGCTGACGGGCATATGCTCGATGCTGGCGGCGTGGGTGGCCATGGGATTCGGCGTGTGGTCGATCGCCGGGGTAGTCGTCGGCGCAGTATTGCTCGACTGCGGGCTGCGCGCAGCGATGGTCGCCAACCAGACGCTCGTCAATTCGGCGGTGCCGGATTCACGCTCGCGCGCCAACACGCTGTTCGGATTGCATGTGTGGACCGGAAACGCCGTGGGTGCATTTCTGACCAGTTGGACATTCGCGCATTTCGGCTGGCTCGCGGTGTGCGGCGTTGCGATGACTGCGATTATTATCGCGTTGCTCATACATTTAGGTTATTTGCCGGTGGGTAAGAGTAATTAACGGACGTGGGAGAATCTTCACCATGAAACCCTTTATTGTTCTCGGCATCGTCGCAATGCTTGCAACGTCTGCTGCACAGGCGCAGTCCACTTCGACAAGCCGTGTCCCGAGCGCCGTCGAAGGGTCAAGACACGCGTATCCGTCCCGTCCGATCCGATTCATCGTGCCTTATCCCCCGGGCGGAAGCACGGACACCTATTCGCGGATCATCGGTGTCAAGCTGGGCGAGGGTTTGGGCCAGCCGCTGGTGATGGACAATCGCGCCGGCGCGGCCGGGTCCGTGGGCGCGGAGCTGGCTGCGAAAGCGCCGCCCGATGGCTACACCATCGTCCTCGGACAGGACAGCAACATGGTGGTCGGCCAGGCAGTCCGTTCGAAGACAAACTACGACACGCTCAAGGACTTCGCGCCGATCTCGCTGGTGGTGCGCACGCCGCAGGTCATCGTGGTCAACGACAACTCGCCGCTCCGATCGGTCAAGGATCTGATCGCTGCAGCAAAGGCGAAACCGGGTTCGCTGACGTATGCGACCGCCGGTGTCGCAGGCAGCAGCCATGTGCTGGGCACATTCTTCAACATGCGCGCGGGGATCGACACGCTCCATGTGCCGTACAAAGGCGGCGGACCCGGCATGCTCGACCTTCGCGCGGGTCGCGTTGCCTACATGGTCACCTCTATGGTCTCGGCCCTGAATCAGGTGAAAGGCGGCCAGGCGCGGTTGCTGGCGGTGACGGGCCCGCAGCGCTCGCATTTGTTCTCCGATGTGCCGACTCTGGGGGAGTCCGGTTTCCCCGGCTTCGAGACGGTACTGTGGCATGGCCTGTTGGCGCCTGCGAAGGTTCCGCGGGAGGTCGTCGTGCGCATCAACCGGGAGATCGTCAAGGTCCTGGCCATGCCCGATGTGCAGAAACTGCTCCAACAGGAAGGCGGCGTCGTCTCGCCGAGCACGCCCGAGGAGTTCGGAGCGTTTCTTCGCGCCGACGTGGACCGATGGACGAAGATCATCAAGCAAACAGGGATTACGTTGGACTAGTGACTTGTAACGTTAGGACCGCCAGTGCGTTATTCGTGAGCGGCAGGCCTGCGGAGCAGGCGTCTGCCGCGAACGTTACGTTCGAATTCGGTTATAGGCCACTAAAGTGCGGCAATCGGCTACGACAGAACAGCCGATTCCGCTATACTTCCGCCTGCCTTTTTGCGTAACCAAACGGTGGATTTAGCATGACCATGTATCGTATCGCGATCGTCGCTCTGGGCCTCGTGCTTGCCGACTCCGCATTGGCTTTGGAGGGTTCAGTCCCCGAGTTGAGCAACAGCAGTTCGCCCACGCTCGAGAGCACTTCGCCCACGCTCGAGAGCACTTCGCCTACGGTCGAGAGCACTTCGCCCACGCTCCAGAGCATTTCGCCTACACTCCAGAGCGCACCGGCGGTATCCGTGACAGCGTCGCAGCCGGACATTACCAAAGGCATCAAACGCGCTGACTTTGCGAGCGAGCAGCCTTCACGCGACGTTCGCCACATTGCCGATTGGGTAGTCGATTCCGGCGACAATAAGGGCCTCCCTTACCTGATCATCGACAAGGTCAACGCGAAGCTGTTTGTCTTCGACGCCGGCGGACGCATCCGTGGAGCCGCTCCGGTACTGCTGGGGCTCGCCCGCGGCGACCATACCGTCCCGGGGATAGGCAATAAAAAACTGTCCGAGATCCGTCCTAACGAGCGCACCACCCCCGCAGGCCGATTTGTGGCGGAACGCGGCATGAGTACCCGTGGAGTCGACGTGGTGTGGGTCGACTACGATACGGGCGTATCGATGCATCGCGTGGTGAACGGCAGCCGCCAGGACCGCCGGCTCGAACGCCTTGCAACGCCGACGGCGGCGGACAACCGCATCTCCTACGGTTGCATCAACGTGCCGATCAAGTTCTACAACGAAGTGGTGAACCCGTCCTTTACCGCAAGCAAGGGCATCATCTACCTGCTCCCCGAAGTGCGGGCCGTACGCGAGGTCTTTGCCTCGTACGACGTCGAGACTCGTCTTCAGTACGCCGGCCAGACGCCGGCGGGCCAGACGCCAACCGGCCAAGCGCCAGCCAATCCAGCGGTCGTTAAGACCTCATCCACCCCGCATTGACTCGCGCGGCGAGTCGTAGCGGCATGCTGCCGCACTGACGTCCGGGCTCAAATCGCCAGAAGTTGGGGGGCAGACGCCCGTGCGTGTGTTGGAGCCCAGATACGCGAACGGCCGGATGACACTCCGGCCGTTCGAGCTTCCGGCAAATCAGGTGATCAGTTCCTGGCCCTTCCGCGAGTCGTAGCGGCATGCTGCCCGCACTGACGTTCGAACTCAAATCGCCCGCGGATCATGGGGGCGGTCAGAAGATCCCCTGCATGTGTTGGAGCCCAGAAATGCGAACGGCCCGGATCGCTCCGGGCCGTTCAACTTCCAGCAGATCAGGTAATCAGCCCCTGTCCCTTCTGGCTGGCGCAGGTTTCCGCGCCGGTTCCGGAACTACTACCGGGGGCGGCGGGGGCGGCGGCGCTATGACTTCGACGGGCTTCGCTTCCGGCTTCGGCTTCGGTGGCGGAGGCGGAGGCGGAGGCGCCACGACCGGTTGCGGCGGTGGTGTGTATGCCGCGGGCTGATAGACCGGCGTCGGGGCGGGTCTATTGAAGCGCCAGACGAGTCCGATCGAGAACAGGTCCACGTTGGCTTTGCTGTTTGACGTTACCGTATCGGGGACGCGATAGCGTTCGGCCTCTACGCGAACACCGAGCGACCGAGTGAAATCGTACTGGATACCGACTCCGAACTTATGTCCCCAGTCGGTGACCCGGGTTGCCGTGGCGGGAAAAACGAAGGCGCCGGTTCCCACGAAATTACCTCTGCTCTGCACACGTGTAATGCCGGCACGGGCGAACAGTGAAAATTGCTCGGAGAAGGGCAGTATGCCGACAAGGTCAAGATTGGCGCCTTTTGGCACCTTGACGTTAGCACTCAGGGTTCCGGCCGGAACCGTATTGGCCGTAAAGCTGAACTTGCCGAGATCGAAAAAGCCGCCTTCGATCGCAAAATTGCGCGTGATCGGAACGCCGCCATAAAGCTTGTAGCCAACGCCGCTGTCGTCCTCCGAGACTGAGGTCACGGCCACCCCCGGCGGTGCGAGGCGCCGGGCCATTTCGGCCTCGTCAAAATGCGACTTGGAGATGCCAACGTTGCCCCCGAGGTAAAACATCGGTAGAGAATAATCGTAATCGATAGCCATTACAGCCGGACTGGCGATTACGGCAAGCGCAAACATACTCAGCTTTCCTGAAGCTCTAGCTATCGTCATGTAGTCCTCCCTAGTAAACCCTTGAAGGTGGGTATCGCTCGTTACACACTGTACGCCTGATATTGGGCCGCGACACCTAAAAACGGTCCGAAACGCGCCGATCTCTTGCGCCCTGTTGCATCAATACAACATCTCACATTGTCGTTCGGGCGAGGACTAGGCAATTAACATTCCTACTTTCCTTTGAGTCCTGCGGCATTGATGATCGTGGCCCATGTCGCCATTTCCTCGCGAATCAGCTTGGCGAACTCCTCGGGCGTCGAGCCGATCACGTCGAATGCCATGTCGGTGAGGCGCGCCTTCATCTGCGGCGTCTGCAGCGTCTGCGTGAGCGTCGCATGCAGCCGGCCGACGATCGCGCGCGGCGTTGCCCGCGGCACGAGAATGCCATACCAGCTCGACGCATTGACTCGATAGCCACTCTCGCTGATGGTCGGCAGGTTGGGCACGAGCGGCGAGCGTTTCTCTCCGCCCAGGGCAAGCGCGCGCACTTTTTCCGTCTTGATGAAAGGGAGCGCAGGCCCGAGCGCTACGAACAGCGCGTCGGCTTCGGCTGCCATGAGTGCGGTCATCGCGGGGCCAGCGCCTTTGTACGGCACATGGACCATGCGCGTTCCCGTGACGTGATTGAGGAGCTCCATGGCGAGATGACTGGCGTTGCCGGTGCCGCCCGACGCGTAATTGATTTTGCCCGGCCTCGCGAGCGCCAGCGCGACGAGCTCCTTCACCGATTTCGCAGGCACGGCCGGATGCACGAGCAGGACGAACGGCGCGGCAACCGCCAGCGATACGGGCGCGAAATCTTTCGCTGTATCGTACGGTGCTGTTTCGTTCAGCAGCGGCGCGATGATAAGCGGTCCGGGAAAACCCACGAGCAGCGTATAGCCATCCGCCGGCGCTCTCGCAACAAGCTCGCTCCCGATGACGCCGGCAGCGCCCGCGCGATTGTCGATAACGATGGGACGTCCCAGAAGCTCGCTCCATGGCGCCGCCACGACGCGCGCGACGAGGTCGTTGGGCCCGCCGGGCGCCGACGCAACGATCACTCGGATCGGCTTGTTCGGATACGGCGCTTGCGCGGCAATTGAAAGCTCGGATAGCGTGGAGAAGCCCACGCCCACGCCGATCGCCCACAGCAGAAACTTCAGATGCTCTTTCATGTTTTTGTGCCTCCTCGAGGGACGCCCAGCCTACACCACGCCTTCGGCCTTCAGCTTTGCGATGCTCTCGCTCGTAAGCCATCCGGCGAGCGCGCGCTCGGGATCGGGGGCCTCGGGCGCAGTGGGCTTTTCCGGCACACTCCGGCTGAATCGCGGCGCAGGCGCAGGTTGAACGATGCCGTCGACTTCGACGAAAGTCTCGCGTGCGCGCAGTTGCTCGTGCTGCGGCGCTTCGGCCATCGTCAGCACCGGCGCGAAACACGCATTGGTGCCTTCGAGCAGCTTGCACCATTCGGCGCACGTGCGAGTCTTGAATGCTTTCGCAAGCACGGCGCGCCCGCGTTCCCAGTTTTCTCTGTCCCGCTGCTCGCCAATCTCCTCGGCGCTGATTTCCATGCGCCGCAGTAACTCAGCATGGAACCGGCCTTCGATGGGCGCAACCGAAACAAGCTTGCCGTCAGCGCATTCGTACCCGTCGTAAAAATAGGCGCCGGAATCCGCAGTGTTCGTGCCGCGCTCCAGCGACATCAGGCCGCCTGCATACAGGCCGAAGGCCGATGTCATCAGCGATGCCGCGCCGTCGACGATGGCGGCGTCGACCACCTGCCCTTTGCCCGACTGCCGCGCTTCGATGACCGCCGCGAGCATCCCCATCGCGAGATAGAGCGAACCGCCGGCGTAATCGCCGAGCAGATTGAGCGGCGGCGTGGGCGGCTCACCTTTGCGCCCAATGGAATGCAGCGCACCAGCGAGCGCGATGTAGTTGATGTCATGCCCCGCGGCCGCGGCAAGCGGGCCGCTCTGGCCCCATCCAGTCATGCGTCCGTACACGAGACGTGGATTGCGCGCGAAACACACGTTGGGGCCGAGGCCCAGGCGCTCGACGACGCCCGGCCTGAAGCCTTCGATCAGCCCGTCCGCATCCGAGACGAGCTTCAGCACGAGCTCTACTGCAGCCGGCTGTTTCAGATCGAGCGCGATCGACTTGCGATTGCGTAGCAGCAGGTTGTACTTGAGCGGCCGCGGAGTTCCGAGATCGATCGGCTCCCTGCGATCGATGCGCAGCACCGTCGCGCCCAGATCCGCAAGCAGCATCGCGCACATCGGTCCGGGCCCGATGCCTGCGAGCTCGATCACTTTCATTCCGTTCAGCGGACCCATCACGCGTGTCCCGGAAAAATCCTCGACGCCTGCGTCGCAATTTATTTCATGAGCTTGCGCAGCGCCGGCAGCTCGCTCTCGAAGCAATCGACTGGTGCGCCGATCAGCAATGCAGCAGCGCGCTTGCCGTCGGTGTCGAAGATCGGCTGCGTTGACAGCGTTCTGCCGGGCGTTCATTCTATCGAACACCGTTCAAGAATGCGCAACGCGTCCGCTCGAGCCGCGCATCGCCCCGTTCGATTCCGATGAATTACACGCTCACGGACGACCATCGTCAGATTCAGGATTTGATCCGGCGCGTCGCGAGAGACAAAGTCGCGCCGCGCGCGAACGAGATCGACCGGGCGGCCGAGTACCCGTCCGACATGTACGCGCTCATGAAAGAGCTCGGGCTCTTCACGCTCCCCTTCCCCGCCGAGTACGGCGGAAGCGGCAGCGTGCTCTCCGCCTGCATCGCCGTTGAAGAGCTCGGACGCGTCTGCTACAACACCGCGTACCTGCTGGTCGTCCAGTGGCTTCCGTTCGGCGCCATACTCGCAGGCGGCACGAAAGAGCAGCGCGACCGCTACCTCCCCGGCCTCGCCTCGGGCGAGCTGCGCGGTGCATTCTCGACGACTGAATCGCAAAGCGGGTCGGACGTACAGGGTATACGGACCAAAGCCACGCCCGTGCAGGGCGGCTACCGGCTCGACGGCGCCAAGATCTGGTGTACCAACTCGTCCGTCGCCGATTTCATCCTTGTCGCGGCGAAGACTGCGGGCGCCGGCCGCAAGTCCGAGGTGAGCTTATTCATCGTCGAGAAAGGCACTGCCGGTTTCGAAGTCGGACGCAAGGAAGACAAGATGGGCGCACGCGGCATTCCCTCGTGTCCGCTCTTTTTCGACAATGCGTTCGTACCTGAGAAAAATCGTCTCGGCGCCGAAGGCACGCAAGGTTTCAAAGTGGTCATGGAAGCGTTCAACCAGTCGCGGCCGATCATGGGGGCACGCGGCGTCGGCCTCGCGCAGGGCGCGCTTGATCACGCCGTCGAATTCATAAAGAACCGTACGGCGTTCGGGCAGCAGGTGAGCGATTTCCAGGGCGTGCGCTGGATGGTCGCCGACATGGCGATGCAGACCGAAGCGGCACGCCACCTCGTTTACCGCGCCGCGTCGCTCGTCGACGCGGGCGTCAGCGGGCGCGAGCTTGCGCCGGTGGCGGCGATGGCGAAATGCTTCGCGACGGACGTAGCGATGAAGGTGGCAACCGATGCGGTGCAGCTTTTCGGAGCGGCCGGCGTGTCGGCTGAATTTCCGATCAACCGCTATTTCAGGGATGCGAAGGTGCTGCAGATCATCGAAGGCACCAACCAGATCCAGCGCAACATCATCGCCGGCAGCGTGCTGGGCAAAGTCGCCCGGGATTAAGGACGACCCGATATAGTACGTAGCGCCGCAAGGCGCATAGGCACGCCGTTACGCCCGGAGACGCGAGCGTAGCTCGCATCGAACGAAGCGTCGTGGATTTTTCCGCGGAGTAGATCTTTATGGAAACAGTAGGCATTGGCTTCTATTTCGAGGATCTGCCGGTAGGCCGCCAATTCAAGACGGTCGGCCGCACCGTCACAGAAGCCGACATCGTGAACTTCGTGAACTGCACGGGGATGGTCGAAGTGCTTTTCACGAACGTGGAATTCCTGAAGGAAGAGTCGGAAATCAAAGGCCGGGTCGCACCGGCTGCGCTCGTGTACGCCTTCGCCGAAGGAATGCTGTGCCAGGCGACGATGCAGCATACGGGCTACGCGTTCCTCAACATGCAGCTCGACGTGAAGAGCCCGGTGCTTGCAGGCGACACGATCCATGTCGAATGTGAAGTGATCGAGGCGCGGCGGAGTGAGAGCAAGCCCGGCCGCGCCCTGGTTCGCACAAGTAACCGCGTGGTCAAGCAGGACGGCACGGTCGCGCTCGTCTATACGCCGCTGCGCATGATCAAGTGCAAGCAGAAAACGGCGTAAGAGCAGGAGCGCCTGCGTTCGGCGGCCCGCCGAGTGGGCCATTGAGCGGCATTCGCGTTGTCGACCTGACGATCAACGTACTCGGGCCCCTCGCCACCCAGATACTCGGCGACATGGGCGCGGACGTGATCAAGATCGAGGCGCCGGACGGCGATCCGATGCGCCACTCGGGGCATGCCAAAAACCCGGGCATGGCCTCGCTCTTCATGAACACGAACCGCAACAAGCGGAGCGTCGTTCTCGATCTGAAACGTCCGCCGGGGCTCGAAGCACTGATGCGTCTCGTGGAAACCGCGGACGTGCTCGTTCACAGCGTGCGACCGCAAACCGCCGAGCGTCTCGGCATCTCATATGAAGCGGTGAGCGCACGCAATCCGCGCATCGTCTACGCCTACGGCCCGGGCTACCGCTCCGACGGACCGAACCGCGAGCGCGGCGCATTCGACGACGTCATCCAGGGCGAGAGCGGCATCGCGGGGATGATCGGACGCAACACCGGCGAACCGCGTTACGTGCCCATGGTGCTGGTCGACAAGTTCTGCGGGCACGTCCTCGCGTCGGCGATCGGCATGGCACTGTTCGGCCGCGAGCGTACCGGCACGGGACAGGAAGTCGTCGTGCCGATGCTCGAAACGATGCTTTCGTTCAACCTGGTCGAGCATCTCTGGACCAACTTCTTCGAAGGCGACCGCGAGAATCTCGGCTACACCCGCATCTTCTCGCCGCACCGGCGGCCGTATGCGACGCGCGACGGTCATATCTGCATGCTCGCGATCAGCGACGAGCAGTGGCGGCGCGTGTTTACAGTGATCGGGCGGCCGGAGCTCGCGCGCGACGCGCGTTTTGCGGAGCTCAAATCACGCACGCGCAACATCAACGCGCTCTACGAAATTCTGGCGGAAGAGATCAAAGGCAGGACGACGACCGAGTGGCAGAAGCTGCTCGATGCGGCCGATCTCCCGAACGGCGCCGTGATCGAGCTCAGCACCATGGCCGAAAATCCGTACCTCGAGGCGACAGGTTTCTTCCGCCGTTACGAACATCCCTCCGAAGGCGCGATGGTTACCACCGCCATACCGGTGCAGTTCGGAAACACGCCAGGCAGCATCAGGCTCGCGCCGCCGCGGCTTGGCGAGCACACGAAGAGCGTGCTGCAGGAGATCGGATACAGCGACGCTGATATTGAGGAGATCTAGATGAAAGGGCTTAAAGGTAAAGCCGCCATCGTCACCGGCAGCGGCAGCGGGATCGGCAAAGCGATCGCCGAGCGGCTCGCGGCTGAAGGCTGCGTCGTCGGTGTGTTCGATCTGAACGCGGACGCGGCGAAAGCGACCGCAAGCACGATCAGCGCCGCGGGCGGCAAGGCGCACGCGCACGCAGTGGACATCGCGGATCTCGGCGCGGTGCAGGCCGGCGTGAACGCCTTCGAAAAAGAGTCCGGCCCGATCGAGATCCTCGTCAACAATGCGGGCTGGGACAAGGCCATGCCTTTTCTCGAGTCCACGCCCGAGCTTTGGAAGAAAGTAATCGACATCAACCTGTATGGGCCCATCAACATGCACTACGCCGTGTTGCCCGGCATGGTCGAGCGCAAAAGCGGCCGCGTGGTGAGCATCGCCTCGGACGCGGGCCGTGTCGGTTCGTCGGGTGAAGCGGTGTACTCGGCGTGCAAAGGCGGCGTCATCGCATTCACGAAGACGTTGGCGCGAGAGCATGCGCGGAACAACATCCAGTTGAACGCAGTGTGCCCCGGCCCGACGGACACCCCACTCCTGAGGTCGTTCGCAGAAGAGAATGAAGCCGGAGCGAAGTTGATCGAGCGATTGACGCGTGCGATTCCGATGCGCCGGCTCGGCCAGCCCGCGGACTATGCTGGAATCGTGGCGTTCCTCGCGAGCGACGACGCGGGATACATCACCGGACAGACCATCAGCGTCTCCGGCGGCCTGACCATGCACGGATAAGAGGAGTGACACATGGCGTACGAAGACATCAGGCTCGAGAAGAAGGACGGTGTGGCACGCATCACGATCGATCGCCCGAAAGTCATGAATGCATTTCGCGGAAAGACCACCGAAGAACTGATCGACGCATTCTCGGATGCGGGGTGGGACAAGACCATAGGCGTGATCGTGCTCGGCGGCTCCGGCGACCGTGCGTTCTGCACCGGCGGAGACCAGTCGGCGCACGACGGCCAGTACGACGGGCGCGGAACGATCGGCATGCCGATCGAGCAGCTCCACGGCGTGATCCGCGAAGTGCCGAAGCCTGTGATCGCGCGCGTGCAGGGCTATGCGATCGGCGGCGGCAATGTGCTCGCGACGCTGTGCGACCTCACCATCGCGTCCGAAAAAGCGATATTCGGTCAGGTCGGTCCCAAAGTCGGCTCGGTCGATCCAGGCTGGGGTACGGCCTACCTTGCATCCGTCGTCGGCGAAAAAAGAGCGCGCGAGATCTGGTACCTGTGCCGGCGCTATACCGCGGAGCAGGCGCTGCAGATGGGCCTGTGCAATGTCGTCGTGCCGCACGACCAGCTCGACGCGGAAATCGACAAGTGGTGCGCCGAAATCCTCGAAAAAAGCCCCACTGCGATCTCGATCGCCAAAGCATCATTTAACGCGGCCACCGAATCGATCCGCGGTATCGGCAGCCTGGGCTTCCAGGCGCTCAGCCTCTATTACCAGACCGAGGAATCGAGAGAAGGCGTCAAAGCCTTCCTCGAGAAGCGTAAACCAGCATTCCGTAAGAACATGAAATGAGCTCAGCGTCGGACTTGTCCGATCGCGCTGGTTGCATCAATAGGGGAAAGGAGGTTACGGAGGGAAACCGTGGAAGAAAGGAAGTTACGGGGGAAACCGTGGAGGAAAGGAGGTTTCGGAGGAAAACCTAGGTTTTCCTCTGAATCGTTCACCGGCCTGAGGGCTGCCGAATGGCAGCCCGAGCCGAAGGCGAGCGGCGCGACTAGTGGCCTTCCGCCGCCCGTGCGCGCGGCTGCACCGACGGCAGCACGCTGCGCGAAACGCCGTTAGCGGGAGGTGCCGCTTTCGGTATCGCATCCGCCTGTAGCTGCCTCAGCACGTCCAGATAAGGATCCCGCGGCTTGGCCGCGTCAAACGTGCTTTCATCGCGAGAAAAGAATTTGGCCAGCGTGCGCAGCATGCGTGCCTCCTTATATTGTCTTTTGCACAGATTACCAGCGCGGCGCTCGTACGCAATCCATCTTTTTTCCAATTGTCGTGGCGCGCGCTGCAACATCAGACTAACGCACTGTACGCGTTGCACTTTTTAAAAACGCCGCAAAATTCGCAAAAAAATTTCACGGTGTCTGGCGCGCTCATGGCGCTACTGGCATAGTCACATCGATGGAGCGTCACGAGGTATTCGTTGCCGGCGCAACCGGTTACATCGGCGGCGCACTCGTTCCGGCGCTGCTTGCTCGCGGACATCGTGTGCGTGCGCTCATACGCGCAGGCTCCGAGCGCAAGGCGCCTGCCGGCGTGCTGTGCGTGCAAGGCGATGCGCTCGACGCGGCGTCGTACCGGGATTCGATCGCGCCTGCCGACACTTTCGTGCATCTCGTCGGCACACCACATCCTGCGCCCTGGAAAGGACGTCGTTTTCGCGAGATCGATCTGGTATCGATCAAAGAGGCCGTCGCCGCGGCCGTGCACGCCGGAGTGTCCCATTTCATCTATCTCAGCGTTGCCCACCCGGCCCCCATCATGGCCGCGTATATCGCGGTGCGTGAGGAAGGCGAAGCGCTGCTCGAGAGTAGCGGCCTGCGGACAACTTTCATGCGGCCTTGGTACGTCCTCGGCCCGGGCCATTACTGGCCTTTCCTCCTCGCGCCGGTTTACGGCCTGCTCGCGCGGCTGCCGCAGACGCGGGAGATGGTGCTGCGCCTGGGCATCGTGACTATCGGCGAGATGACGGCCGCGCTGGTCAATGCGGTGGAGCATCCGCCGCAGTCGGCGCGCATCATGGGCGTGCCCGAGATCGCACGCGCAAGAATTCGTGACGACGTGACACCCGCCGGCTGATCCGGCAGCATCAATGGGGGATGGGAGGTTACGGAGGGAAACCGTGGAAGGTTTCCCTCTGTTCGTGAGCGCCGAGGCCCGAGCCGAAGGCGAGCGGCGCGACCGTTGGGGAAGGGAGGTTACGGAGGGAAACCGTGGAAGGTTTCCCTCTGTTCGTGGGGCGGCGAGGCCCGAGGCTTCAGGCGAGCGCCGCCCCTACCCTAGCTTTTTTTGAGCTTCGGTGTGCGGTAGCGGTCTTCGGGGGTGTTCCAGCCCTTCCATCGCGGGGGGCGTTTTTCGGCAAACGCCTTGCGCGACTCCATGAGGTCTTCCTTCGCGCCATGCTCCTTCAGGCGCGCGGCAAGGTCTTCGAGCTCCTCGGACACGCTGCCGCGCATCGCCCGCATGAGCACCGTCGTATTCACTCGCGAGGCCGGAGGAAGCGTGAGAAGGTGCGCGGCCATCTCGTGCGCGGTCGGCATGAGCTCTTCGGGCTCGACCACGCGGTTCAGGAACCCCACCTGGTGCAGACGCTCGGCCGTGAGCCGGAATGCGAATGCGAGCTCGGTGGCAACGGTATGCGAGAGGTTGCCCTTGACGCCATGGTCGTAGCCTCCCAGCAGCCAGCGTTTCGCCTCGGATGATTCGAAGACCGCCCCGCGCACCGCGATCCGCAAATCGGCGCGCTCGACCTGCATGAAGCCGCCGCCCATTGCGAAACCGTTGACCGCGACGATGACCGGCTTTTCGAGCGTGCGCAGGTCGTACGGATTTTCCTTGCCCTGGGCCAGTGCGGAAGAACCCGCCGAGCCGCGCTCCAGCGATTCCTTCATGTCTTCGCCGGCGCAGAACGCACGACCGGTGCCGGTGTAGATCGCGACCTCGAGATCCTTGCTGTCGCGAAACTCGCACCACGCATCGGCCAGCGCGAGTCTCAGCTCGGTGTTGAGGGCGCCCATACGGTCCGGCCGGTTGATCCGCAGCACCATGACGCCGCCTTCACGTTCGATTTCGAGAACACTCATTTCAACGCTCCTTGTTATTCAACGTCACCGCGTCACTGCATTACGCCGATAAAGCATTAGCGGCGCGCGACGCCTGCCTGTCGAGTGTAGCAAGTGCAGCCTCAACCCGAACCTCACTCGCGCAGTGCGCTATGCACGAGCTGGATGCAGACCGACCCTTCACCGACTGCAGAGGCGACGCGTTTGGAGCTTCCGCTTCGCACGTCTCCCACGGCAAAGACGCCCGGCACGTTGGTCTCGAAATGACCAGGCGCGCGCGCCAGCGGCCACTTGCTGGTGACCAGGTCTTCCCGAGTCAAGTCGGACCCCGTGCGCACGAAACTTTTGCCATCGAGCAACACGCACCCTTGCAGCCAGCCCGTGTTCGGCACCGCACCCGTCATCAGGAACAGGTGTCTGATCGAAAGCGTCTCAGGCTTGGCTTTCGCAGCGTCGCGCCACGTTACGCTTGTGAGATGCGCATCACCCTCCAATGCCGTGATTTCGGTCCGCACGTGGAGGGTGATGCGGGGACTCTCCTCGATGCGCCGCACGAGATAACGCGACATGCTGTGGGCGAGACCATCCGAACGCACGAGCAGATGCACGTGTCGACAGGATCCTGCGAGGAATACCGCAGCCTGCCCTGCGGAATTGCCGCCGCCGACGACGATCACCTCCTCTTCTTTGCATAGACGTGCTTCGACATGCGTCGCCGCATAGTAAATGCCGATGCCGACGTATCGCGTCAGATTCGGCAGCGCGAGTTGCCGGTACTCGGCTCCGGTGGCAATGACGATCGAGCGCGCACGCACGGTTTCGCCGCATGAGAGGTCGATCTCATGCGGCTTGCGATTGCAGTTCAGCCGCAGCGCCGCGCTGGCCACTGTGAGCTCGGCGCCGAACTTCTGCGATTGCACCAATGCGCGGCCGGCGAGCGCCTCACCCGAGATGCCGGTCGGAAATCCGAGGTAGTTCTCGATT
>DATLEF010000087.1:0-4037 GCA_035525455.1 Burkholderiales bacterium | reverse complement strand
TGCGCGTTCTTCCATTACAACGACCATGGCTATCAGTCCTCCCGTTTACCGGCTGTATGCGCCGTGGCGCGCTCGATGCGCCGCGCCTCGTCAATGATCCGTTCAAACACCCGCACGATGGCGTCCCCCTCGAGCGGGCTGCCCGTGTGCTTGCCATGCGTCTGCACGTGGTGCAATACCTGTTTCTCGCGATCGGGCTGGTACACCTCCAGCCCGAGGGCCTGCTTCAGCTTCCCAATTTCGAGCGCGCAGTGCGCACGCTCGCTGAGCAGCTCGACCAGCCGTTCGTCAAGCCGATCGATCCGCTGTCTGAGCTCGTCGATTGTCATCAATATGTGATGCGCAACTAAAGTTGCGCCCTACCGCTCGCCCCACCGATCGCTCGCCGCACCGATACCACTCGCGCCACCGAGCCCACTCGCGCCGCCGAGCCCACTCGCGCCACCGGTACCGCTCGACCCATTTTCGGTAGGGCTCAACTTTAGTTGAGCTCCACCTTTAAGCCAGCGAACATAAGATTCTACCCTTTCGATCAGATCGGTTCTCGTTCCAGCCTCCGCGATGACCTTCACGAGGGCGCTGCCGACGACCGCCGCATCCGCGAACCTGCCAATCTGCCGGACGTGCTCGGGCGACGAGATGCCGAACCCCAGCGCGATGGGCAGTATGGTAGCCGCGCGCATGCGACCCGCCAGTGCTTCTGCGCCGTCCGCCACGGTATCCCGCGCGCCCGTCACTCCGAGGCGCGAGATGCCGTACAAGAATCCGCGTCCGAGCGATGCCGCCTGCTTCACGCGCGCATCCGTCGTCGTCGGACTCAGCAGAAAGATCATGTCTATATCCCGCGACGCCATCGCATCGCGAAAGCTGCCGGCTTCCTCGATGGGCAGGTCGAGCACGAGCACGCCGTCCACACCTGCTGACCGCGCGCGATCGCCGAACGCCTCGATACCCATCCGCAGCACCGGATTCGCGTAGGTGAACAGCACTATCGGCGCTTTCACCCTCGAGCGAACGCCTGAAACGAGATCGAGGACGCCGGACGCTGTGGCGCCGGCCGCCAGGGCTCGCTCCGTCGCACGCTGAATCACGGGACCGTCGGCGAGCGGCTCCGAGAACGGAATGCCGACTTCGAGCACGTCAGCGCCTGCGCGATCGAGCGCACACAGAATATCGGCCGAACGCGCCAGATCCGGATCGCCCGCGGTGACATACGTGATGAGGCCCGTGCGTTTTTCCGCTCGAATGCGGTCAAACGCCGCGGACATTCTAGACGGCATGGTTTACTCGCGGCTCATCTGTTTCTGTTTTCATCCCGATGTGAAGAGATACGCTGTCGACATCTTTGTCGCCCCGGCCGGACAAATTGATCAGGATTTGCGCGTCTGGTGCCAGGGTCTGCGCCAGCGTCATGCCGTAGGCAATCGCGTGCGACGACTCGAGTGCCGGAATGATCCCCTCTGTACGCGCCAGCGCCTGAAAGGCCGCCAGCGCCTCTCTGTCGCCGATCGATGAGTACTCGGCGCGCCCCATGTCTTTCAGCCACGCGTGCTCCGGTCCGACCGCGGCATAATCGAGCCCGGCGGAAATCGAATGCGTCAGCTCGATATTGCCATTCACATCCTGCAGCACATACGTGCGTGTGCCTTGCAGGACGCCCGCGAGACCGGTCGCAAATCGAGCCGCATGACGCCCCGCAGTGAGCGCTTCTCCACCCGCCTCGACGCCGATCAATCGCACGGACGTATCGGGAATGAACGCGTCGAAAATGCCGAGCGCGTTGCTGCCGCCGCCGACACACGCCAGAACTACGTCAGGAAGCCGGCCTGTCTGTTTCTGAAACTGTTCGCGCGCTTCGCGGCCGATCACCGATTGGAACTCGCGGACCATCAATGGATACGGATGCGGCCCGAGTACCGAGCCGAGCAGGTAATAGCTGTCGGTGACGTTCGTCACCCAGTCGCGCATCGCTTCGTTGATCGCGTCCTTCAGCGTGCGGCTCCCGGCCGTCACACCGCGCACGGTCGCCCCGAGCAGCCGCATGCGGACGACGTTCAGCGCCTGGCGCGCCATGTCGTCGGTGCCCATATACACGTCGCACTCGAGGCCCAGCAGTGCACACACCGTCGCCGTCGCGACGCCATGTTGCCCCGCGCCCGTTTCAGCAATCACGCGCGTCTTGCCCATGCGCTTGGCCAGCAGCGCCTGGCCGAGCGCGTTGTTGATTTTGTGCGCGCCGGTGTGTGCCAGATCCTCGCGCTTGAGAAAGATGCGCGCCGCCGGATTCGGCAGCGTCGCGCGCAGGCGGGCCGCTTCGTAGACCGGCGTGGGACGCCCCACGTAGTGCGCAAGAAGTCGATCGAACTCGGCGAGGAAGGCAGGATCCTTACGGGCCTCGAAATAGGCCGCCTGCAGCTCCTCGACAGGAGCGACAAGCGTCTCCGGGACGAACTTGCCGCCGTAATCACCGTAATACCCGCGCACATTGGGATCGCGCCGGCCGAATCGTGTGTCAGTCATGCAATGCCTCAAAAAACGTGCGTAAGCGCGTCGGATCTTTCACCCCGGGCGACGATTCGACGCCGGAAGAAACATCGACGCCGTACGGCCGCACCGATCGGACCGCGAGCTTGACGTTGGCCGTATTCAACCCACCCGCGAGGATCGTGCGTCTTGTCGCGGCAATCTCGCGCGCCGAATCCCAATTGACGGTCTTGCCCGTTCCACCAAAGAGCGTCGGGTCATGAGCGTCGACGAGCAGCACCACATCTGAAGCGAACTCGTCGATGTTTACTGAACCGTTGTCTTTCACGCCCACGGACTTGAAAATCGTCCGCTTCAATTCCCGGCAATATTCCGGGCTCTCGTGTCCGTGTAACTGCGCGACATCGAGACCCACCTCGTCCATGATGCGGGCGACTTCTTCCGCCGGCTGGTCTACGAACACGCCGACCTTCAACACGTTCGCCGGCACGTTCGCCGCAATAGCCCTCGCCGTTTCCGCGTCGACACAACGCGGGCTGTTCGGCCAGAACACGAAACCCAGCGCGCTCGCGCCGAGCCCGGCGGCCAGCTCCGCGTCCTGCGCACGCGTAATCCCGCAGATCTTGACGAAGAGCTGCTTCATTGCCCTGCGCCTTTCAGCAGATCGGCGAGCGACTGACCTGGATCCTCAGTGGCCATGAACCGCTCGCCCATGAGAAAGGCGTCGTAGCCTGCGTGTTTCAACTCTCGAAGGTCGCTGCTGCTTTTCAATCCGCTTTCTGCAACTGCGATGACGTCGTCGGGAATCCGCTCGATGGCCTGCCGGCTGACGTCCGTATCGACGGCCAGCGTTCGCAGGTTGCGGTTGTTGACGCCGACGATCGATGCGCCCGCGTCCAACGCGATCGGCAACTCGACGAGATCATGAATTTCGACGAGCACATCGAGCCCTTCCTGCGTCGCCGTGTGGTGCAGCGCCTTCAGTGCCGCGGGCGTCAGCGCGGCGACAATCAGCAGCACCGCATCGGCGCCGGCCGCTCGCGCTTCGAAAATCTGGTAGCGGCCGACGATGAAGTCTTTACGAAGGATCGGCAGCCCGGTCACCTGTCGCACGGCCGCAAGATGATCGAGGTGACCATCGAAAAACGCCGCCTCCGTCAGCACGGAAATTGCCGCGGCGCCCCCGCGGTCGTAGCCGCTCGCGATCGTCGCGGGATCGTAATCGGCCTTCAGCACACCCTTCGACGGCGATCGGCGCTTGCACTCGGCGATGACGTTGAGCTGCTCCGGTCGCGCTAATGCGGCCGCGAAGCGGCCATATCGAGGCTCGACACCTGCGGCGCGGCGTTCGACCTCTGCGAGCGGAACCTGCGCGGCGCGAACCTCCACCATTCGCTGGGTTGCCGCGACGATGGCGGCGAGCAGATCCGGCGTTTGAGCAGTCGACGTCATGAACTGGTGTCCTTCGACGCGGCGATCATCGCATCCAGCTTCGCCCGCACGGCGCCCGAATCTATGGCATGGCCGGCGCGCTCGATGCCTTCACGAACAGA
>DATLEF010000069.1:0-57263 GCA_035525455.1 Burkholderiales bacterium | reverse complement strand
TCCGCTCAAGGATTTCACGCACATCGCACTGATCGGCGGACCGCCGGCGGTGTTCGCGGTGCATCCCGCGTTGCCGGCGAAGGACCTCAAAGGTTTTCTCGCGCTCGCCAAGTCTAAGCCTGGTGAGTTGACCTATGGCTCGCCCGGCAATGGCACTCAAGGCCATCTCGTCGCCGAGATTTTCAAGCGCAGCGCAGGCATCGACATCCGGCACGTGCCATACAAAGGTGCCAGCATCGCCGTCGTCGACGTCATGGCGGGTCACATCCATGCAATCTCGACGACGCTCAGCACAGCGAGCGCTCAGATTCGCGCCAACCGTCTTCGTGGTCTTGCCGTGAGCTCGGCCGAGCGCCTTGCCGGTTACCGCCAGATACCGACGTTCAGGGAGAATGGCTACAAGGACCTCGTCGCAACCGTGTGGTTTGGAATTTCGGGTCCGGCCGGAATGCCTGCGGATGTCGTCAATCGTCTCAACAACGAAGTGCGGCGCATCGTGCAGCTCCCAGACGTGCGCGAGCGCTTTCGTTTGGAAGGCATCGAGCCCGCGCCGCCCGATGCGAAAAGCTTTACCTCATTCGTAAGCGCGGAGATCGAGCGTTGGACGCCGGTCGTGCGCGCCTCGGGCGCAAAACCGGATTGAGCTTCCGATTACGCCTATTTCCAGGGCATGAGTGAAGCGTGAATCACGTCCGGCACGCCGTGCCCGCCCACCGACTTGATCGCAAGGTCTACATCTTTGAGCCCGAAGCGATGCGTCGTGACTTTCTCCAGCGGAAAGCGTTTCGAGGCGATCTGCTGTAACGCGAGCTCACATGCTTTGTAGCTGTGGCCGCGTGCGCTTTTCAGCGTAATGAATTTGACCGTCATGCGGCCGATGGGGAAATTCGGGAACTGCGCCATCTCGCCCTGCACGACCATGGTACCGCCTCTTCGTTTCAACGCCTCGATGCCGAGAAGCACGGGCGCCGTGCCAGCGCCGGCAGTGCAATCGAGCACGACATCGACGCCTTTACCGCGCGTGATTTCGACGATGCGGCCATAAGGCTCTTCCCGATCCACATCGATTACGTAATCCGCGCCGAGCTCTTTCGCGACGGCGAGCCGCGCTGCGTCCTTAGCCGTTCCGGTCACAATCACGAGTGAGGCGCCGGCTTGCTTACAGATGACCGTTTGTGAAAGGCCTTGCTGGCCCGGACCCTGAATCAACACGGTCGAGTTGTACCCGACTCCGCCGTCGAAAAGCGACCACTCGACGCCATTCGCCATCGGAGTCACGATTCCCGCGAGCTCCGGCGTCACGCCTTTCGGCACGTGGTGCAGTACCGAATTCCATGGCAGGTAAACGTACTGCCCGAAGCCGCCCCACAGATGCGGCGCCTTCGCCGCTGACGTATAGCCGTAGCGGATCGCATCGGGGTTATAGCGCCAGTCGGTGTTCTCGCAGTGCCGGTACTGGCCCGCGTGACACCATTCGCACTTACCGCAGGCGACGTAGTGCTCGACAAAAACGAGGTCGCCTTCCTTGAAGCCTTTGCGCGCGGTGAATTCGCTGCCCGCTTTCGCAATGTAGCCGATGTTCTCGTGGCCCATGATCACCGGATCGCTGGAAGGCGGCGTCTTGTAGAGCTTGACGTCCGTGCCGCAGATGCCCGCGACTTCCATCTTGAGAAGCGCGCCGTCCGGGGGGATATCCGGCATCGGAAATTCACGGATTTCGGTTTTGCCGGGTCCCACGCGCACTGCCGCCAGAACGTGCTCCATTTCGCCTCACCCCTTAGAGTCCCTAACATAATGAAACACGTGTGCGTTGCTGCCGAATTTGCCAAATGCGCGGTCGGTAACGCGAAGCGGGGCGCAGCTGATATCGCGAATATCAGCAAGCCACGCGACAAAGTGAGCGGCCGTTCTGGCAGCAACCCTTCGGGCTGGCACGACTTTTCGCCCATCTCTGCGTCGTGCTCCTAGGTAATATTCGCGATATTACCGTCGTCGCCCTCCTTGATCTGAGCGAAAATCGTGACAGCGCATCACGCGTTACATTATGTTAGGGACTCTTAAAATCCACCGGACAATATTACGGCATGACGCGCTATGAATGATCCTCGCCCATACCGGCGCCCTTCTGTCGAGACACAGCCGGATTATCTCTATCCTGCTTACAAATCGACGGTGAAGCGTGCACCGACGAAACCCCTCGTGATCCCGCCGCAGACGCTGTCCGAGGTGACTGGTCCGCTTTTCGGGCACGATGACGTGAAACCCGAAGAGGCTGATCTCACCGCACAGCATGCGGGCGAACCGATTGGCGAGCGCATGATCATGACGGGCCGCGTGCTCGACGAGAGCGGAAATCCGGTACCCGATGCGTTGATCGAGATCTGGCAGGCGAATGCAGCAGGCCGTTACCGTCACGCAACCGACGCCCACGATGCGCCGCTCGATCCCAACTTCACGGGCTGCGGTCGCGTCGTCAGCGACAGCGAAGGGCGCTACCGCTTCAAGACGATCAAGCCCGGCGCGTACCCGTGGCGCAACCACTACAACGCCTGGCGGCCCGCGCACATCCATCTGTCGATTTTCGGCCACGGCTTCCTGCAGCGTCTCGTCACCCAATTCTATTTTCCCGGCGATCCGCTGCTCGAGCACGATCCCATGTTCATGAGCGTCCCGGTCGAGCGGGCACGTCAGGCGTTGATCGCGGAATTCGACTGGGGGCACACGATGCCTGAGCACGCGATCGCGTACCGCTTCGACATCGTGCTTCGCGGCCGCGACGCGACACCGATGGAGCGCTCGAAATGAGTGTGCTGGTCACCGCGTCGCAGACGACAGGACCTTTCGTCGCGATCAGCTTCGAGCAGACCCAGATCCACGACGTCGCGCCGTCTGGCGTGAGCGGCGAGCGCTACGTTATCCAGGGACGCGTCATCGACGGGGACGGCAAGCCTGTCGAAGATGCCGTAATCGAAACATGGCAGGCGAACGCGCACGGCAAGTACGCGCATCCCGAAGACACGCGCGAGAAATTGCTCGAAGCGGCGTTCAAGGGTTTCGGGCGCGTGTTGACGAATCCCCAGGGTGCGTTCCGCCTCTCTACGATCAAGCCCGGGCGCGTTGCGGGACCGAACGACACGCTGCAGGCGCCGCATCTCGTCGTGCTCGTGTTCATGCGCGGGCTGTTGAAGCACCTGGTCACGCGCATTTATTTTCCTGGCGAAGCGAGCAATTCCGAGGATCTCATACTCAATCTCGTACCCACGGAAAGGCGCTCGACGCTCGTTGCACGCAAAATGAGCGAAGGCGTCCTCGAATGGAACGTCGTGCTGCAGGGCGAGGCGGAGACGGTCTTCTTCGACTATTAATCCGCGCGACGCGAGCGGAACGCTTCAATCCACTTTCGCGCCGGAGGCCTTCACCAGCTTCGCATATCTAACGATATCGGCGCGCGTCTGGGCGACATACGCTTCCGGCGTGCTGCCGACCGGATCGATGCCCAGCGTCGCGAAACGTTGCGCGACTTCCGCGTGCTGCGTCGCCGCAGCGATACCGCCGGCAAGACGCACGATGACAGAACGCGGCGTGTGCGCGGGTGCCAGCACGCCGATCAGCGGCGGATAGTCGAAATCGCGCAGGCCTGTAACTTCCGCGACGGTCGGAACGTCGGGCGCATAGGCCGAACGCCTGAGCGTATTCACCGCGAGCAGCTTTACGCGCCCGGTCTTCAGGTGCTGCAGGATGGAAGGAAACGCCGAGAATACGAGCGACACCTCGCCTGAGAGCATCGCCGGAATCGCCTGTGCCGTGCCTTTGTAGGGCACGTGCACGATGTCGAGACCGAGCCCGGACTTGAGCGCCTCCATCCCGAGGTGCTGCAGGCTGCCGATACCCGAGGACCCATAGCGCAGTTGACCGGGCCTGGCTCGGGCAAGCGCGATGAGCTCGTTCAGATTCGAGGCGGGTAACGACGAATGGGCCGTCAGGAACTGCGTCGACGTGCCGATGATGCTCACGGGCGCGAAGTCGCGCAGCGTGTCGTAAGGAAGCTTTGCGTACAGCGCGAGGTTGACCGCCGTCTGCGGCGTGTCCGCAACGAGCAGCGTATGCCCGTCGGCTGCCGCCTTTGCCACGAGCTCACACGCGCCGATACCGCCTGCGCCCGGGCGGTTGTCGACGATGAATTGCTGACCGAAGCTCTCCGTAAGGCGCTGAGCGACGAGTCGCGCCATCGTATCGGGCAGACCGCCCACTGCATAAGGAACGACGATGCGCACGGGTCTACCGGGGTACTGCTGCGCGCAGGCGAATGCCGCCGCCGTCAGAAGGAGTACCGCGAGACACCGTCTAAGATAAGTTCCGGGCATGAGCCAGCTCACTCGTTGGGCACCACTATAATACGTTCGCTTCTCATTGCGCTCGAGCGCTGTTCGGCATAACCCGCTCGCACACCTGGCCCCAAGCTCATGACTTTCGACCCGCTCATCGACGATCTCGTTTCGGCCAACCATATTCTCTGCAACGAAGGCGTTGTCGACGGGTTCGGGCACGTCAGCGTGCGTCACCCGGAACGACCCGAGCGGTTCCTGCTCTCGCGGAGCCTGGCGCCCGCCGTAGTGAAGCACGAGGACATCATGGAGTTCGACCTCGACGGCGAGCCGGTCGACGCGCGCGGGCGGCGTGCGTATCTCGAGCGCTATATACACAGCGAGATCTATCGTATGCGGCCTGACGTGCACGCCATCGTCCACAGCCATTCGGCTGCGATCATTCCGTATACCGTGACCGGCACCGCGTTGAAGCCTATTTATCACATGAGCGGATTTCTCGGGGCCGGGGTGCCGGTATTTGAAATTCGCGATGTCGCGGGCGCCAACACCGACATGCTGATTCGCACCGCGGCACTCGGTAAAGCGCTGGCGGGCTCACTGGGATCCGCAGCGTACGCGCTCATGCGCGGCCACGGCTCTGTCGCAGTGGGCGTGTCGATCAGGCAGGTCGTGTATCGCGCAATCTATGCCGAAGTGAACGCGAGCCTGCAGTCGCAGGCGTCGCGCCTGGGCGAGATCACGTTCCTGAACGACGCCGAGGCTGCAAACGCGGCGGTGACCAACGATCAGGTGCTCGAGCGGCCGTGGGAGCTGTGGAAAGCGCGAGTGGCCACGTGGAGCAGATAGCTGTGCGTACGGAGCAGCAGACGTGCAGCCTGGTGCCGGATTGACTCGAATCGGAGGCGGGATGACGTTTCGCGAAATGATGCAGACCGAGAAAGCCTGGCTCGCGCCGGCGGTATTCAATCCGCTGTGCGCGAAAATCGCGCAGCACGCCGGTTTCGAGCTGTTGTACCTCGGCGGCGGGACGCTCGGTTACATCAAGTGCGGGCTCGAAGCGAATTTGAATATCACCGAGCTCACCCAGGCCGGTATCGAAATTCGCGCCGTGTGCGACCTGCCGCTGATCCTCGACGGCGCGGGCGGTTTCGGCGATCCCATGCACATGCATCACGTGATTCCACTCGCCGAGGCTGCCGGTTTCTGTTCGATCGAGATCGAAGACCAGGTCCTGCCCAAGCGCGCGCATCATCACGCCGGGCTCGAGCACATGATTCCACAGGAGCTGATGGCCGCAAAAATACGTGAAGCGGTGGGAGCACGGCGCAGCGACGATTTTCTGGTGATCGCGCGCACGAACGGCGTGCGCGCAAGCAGCATGGACGACGCGCTGAAGCGCTCGGAAGCGTACCGCGCAGCGGGCGCGGAGGTGATTTACATCGGCGTGCGCAACGCCGAAGAGATGCGCTACGCGGGAGAGCGGCTCGGTGCACCGCTCATGTTTTCACTGCCGGGAGAAAGCTACAAGAACCTGGGTTTGACGCTCGACGAAGTGGCCAGGCTGGGCTACCGGGTGATCAGCATCACGACGACCCAGCTTGCGTTCCACCGCGCGATGCAGCAGACGTATGCCGCGATGTTTCAGGGCACGCCCAATCCTGTGATGGCGGGCGTTACGCGCAAAGCCGAGCAGGAGGCGCTGCACGAGACGCTGGGATTCGCGGCCCTGCTCGAGATCGAAAAAGCAACCGTGGAGAAGTAAGTGAAGCGCTGGAATACGTTGCCCCTGCCGCGTGTTATCGGATTTGGGCAGCCGGCCACGATCTTTCCGGGCAGGCCTTGGGGCGATCAGTCAAATGACATATCATGTATGCGCAGTTTCTTGAGGGTGGCCTGGCCGGCTCGGCCGTTCGACAATTCCATACAGGAGGTTTCATGAACTGGACACATATTCTTTCGAAGCGCTCGTTGATCTTTGCCGCCGCACTGGCTCTTGCCGGTTGCGCAGCGATGGGAGACCGTGCCGTGCAGGTCCGTCTTACCGGCGACGAACAAAATCCCCCAGTAAGAACCTCCGCGACGGGTACGGCCACGGCAACAGTGGGCGAAGACCGCTCGGTTACCGCCAAGATCACGACTCAGGGTATAGCGGGTGTCGCGGCGCATATTCATGAAGGCGCTGCCGGTTCGAACGGCCCGGTCATCGTTCCGATGAGCAAGACAGGGGACAACGAGTGGTCGACAGCAGCGGGCGCGAAATTCACCGAATCGCAATATGAAGCCTACAAAGCGGGCCGCACTTATTTCAACGTGCATAGCGCGGCGAACAAAGGTGGCGAGATCCGCGGCCAGATTCGCCCGTCAGGCGGCGGCAGCAGCTCGCGCGGCACCTATTAAGAATTACTCAGAGAGCTAAAGGGGCGCTGCGGCGCCCCTTTTTCATTTGCGCCGCTGACCTCTCGTCAAGACGCGTTCAGTCTGTCTTGACGCCGGATGCGGTGATCACCTTTGACCACTTCGCGACTTCGCTGCGGATGAGCGCCGCAAACTGCTCGGGTGAGGTGTGATGCGGCTCGACAGCCTGCGTAGAAAGCTTCTCCACGACATCGGGGTTCTTCAGGGTGGTGCCGAGCTCGGCGTTCATGCGCTTCACCAGCGCATCGGGCGTTTTGCCCGGAGTGAGAATGCCGTACCACAAAGTCGCATCGTAGCCGGGCACGCCGGATTCGGCGATGGTCGGCACATCGGGAATCGCCGGTGAGCGCTGTCCGGTCGTGAGCGCGATGACGCGAAGCTTTCCCGCCCGCACTTGCGGCAGCGTTGCGAGCATCGAAGAAAACATCAGCGGAATGTGGCCGCCGACGAGCTCGTTCACGGCCGGCGCCGTGCCTTTGTACGCGACGTGCGAGAGCTTGATGCCCGCCATGTTGGAAAGCAGCAGCCCCGCAAGATGCCCCGTCGAGCCATTGCCCGACGTGCCGTAAGCCAGTTGGCCGGGTTTCGCTCTGGCAAGGGCCAGCAGTTCCTTGAGTGTGCGCGCCGGAACGCTCGGATGGGCGACAATCATCTGCGGTGACTGCGCGACCTGGCCTACCGCGGCAAAGTCGCGCGCCGTGTCATACGGCAGCTTCGGATAGAAGCTGGGATTGGTCGCGAAGCTGTTGGGCACCAGTATGAACGTGTAGCCGTCCGGTGGCGATTTGGCGAGGAGCTCGGTGCCGACGATCGTGTTGGCGCCCGGGCGGTTGTCGACGATGATGCGATGCCCCAACTGCTCGCCAAGCTTTTCACCGAGAAGGCGCAGCAGCGTGTCGTTGCCGCCGCCGGGGGGATAAGGAGAAATGAACCGGATCGGTCGCGTGGGATAGCTTTGCGCGCAAACAGTTGCGGCAAAAAACGCGAGCACGAGCAACGCCGCGTAGCAATTTCTCTTCACAGGGGTGACTCCTTTGCCCATGCGCGCGAGCGGGCGGCGATCAGTCGATTTTGGCGCCCGCGGTCTTGACCATCGCGCCGAGCTTCGCGATGTCGGAGCGCAGATGTTGCGCGAACTGTTCGGGCGTCATGGCGACCGGAGTCGCACCGTATGAGGTCCATGCTTCCTTCACTTTAGGCAGCGCGAGCGCGCGCGCGATCTCGCTATGAAGCTTTTCCACGATGTCTTTCGGAATGCCGGCAGGCCCCATGACACCGCTGTAGAGCACGATGTCGAATCCCTTGAGCGTTTCGCCCATCGCCGGTACGTCCGGCAAAAGCGGCGAGCGTTTTGCGCTCGTGACGCCCAATGCGCGCAATTTGCCTGCCTGCACGTGAGGCAGCGCCGGAGGAGTGGTCGAGAACGTGAGCGAGATTTCTCCGGCGAGCACCGCGGCAACCGCCGGTCCGCTGCCTTTATAAGGCACGTGCACGAGGTCTATCCCGGCCATCGATTTGAGTGTCTCCCCGGAGAGATGAAGTATCGTGCCGTTGCCGGAGGAGGCGTAGTTGATCTGCTTCGGCTGCGCTTTCGCGAGCGCGACCAGCTCCCGCACCGATCTCACCGGCAGCGAAGGATGGACGACCAGGATCAGCGGCGTTTGCGCGACCATCGCGATCGGCGTGAAGTCGCGCACCGAATCGTACGGCAGGCTCGAGTACAGCGTGGCGTTGATCGCATGTGTCGTCACGTCGGCCAGATAGAGCGTCGATCCGTCAGGCGGCGATTTCGCGATCAGCGCCGCGGCGAGCGTCGTTCCTGCGCCCGGCCGATTGTCGACTATGAATTGCTGCCCCATCGCAGCGGTGAGCTGCTGGGACAGCACGCGCGCCAGCGCATCGGAAATACCGCCGGGCGGAAACGCCACCACGACGCGCACCGGACGCGAAGGATAAGCTTCGGCGCACCAGGCACCGGACATGAATCCTAAAAGCGCAGGCAGCACGAGCAGGCTGCGCAGTGCGGTACGCAATGACATGAGAATTCTCCCTGATGATTCTCGCTTCATTCTACCCAGAGCTTGCAAAGGCGGGGCGCGCGGCGCTGCCTCCAAAGTACGCTAAGCTCGCGTCCACAAAAAAAGTCTCCGAGGAATGCCGCGGCCGGCGTTGACCGGCACGCGTCTGACCAATCGAACGGGAGGAGCAGCGATGTTTCGAAAATCTGTACGAATAGACTGCGTCGTGCGTATCGCAGCCGCAGCGTTTTCGGCGCTCGTGCTGTACGGTTGCGGCGCGGCGCCTACACAGGAGACTGCGTCAGCGCCCGGCAAACCCGAAGCGCGCAACATGCGGCTCGTGGGTTTCAACAACCTGCAGGCGCGCAGCGCTTACCAGCCCGTGATCCATCAGCAGGGCGGACGCTGGCTGCTCTATGTCGGACATCATGGCGGCACTCCGGAGAAACCCCAGTCGCTCAACACGCTGACGGGACGCATGGAATACAACGGCACTTCGATACTCGATGTGACCGATCCGGCGGATCCGCGCTATCTCTCTCACATCGAAGGCCAACCGGGATTCGGGGAGCAGGGCGCGGCGCAGATGGTGCGCGTGTGCAACGGCAGCGAGTTGCCGAAAGCAGATCGCAGCAAGGTCTACATGCTGCGCACCGACGGCAACCTGGGCCACCAGATTTGGGACACGACGGATCCCACGAAGCCCGTCATGGTCACCACCGTGATCACCAATCTCAAAGGCACGCACAAGAACTGGTGGGAATGCGACACCGGCATCGCGTACCTCGTGTCCGACGGGCAGCCGGACAAATTCCGGTCCAACCGCATGACGAAGATCTACGATCTGTCCGACCCGGCGCATCCGCGTTTCATCCGCAATTTCTCCCTGCCGGAGCACGCACCAGGCGCAACCGGTTCGCAGCCGGAAGGTTTGCACGGGCCCATTCGCGTTGGTAATCGCATTTATTTCGGGTACGGCACGAGCCGCGGCGGCGTCATCCAGATCGTCGATCGCGACAAGCTCCTGAAAGGCGACCCGAAGGCGAAGGAGCCTTACACGCCGACGCGCGAGAACCTCGTCTATCCGCAGATCGGCCGCATCGACATGTATCCCACGATGGGCGCGCATACGACCTTCCCGGTGCTCGGCATGCCGGTCCAGGATTTCCGGATGAACGCTAAGGGCGCGGTGCGCGATTTTCTCGTGACGGTCAACGAATCCACCGCGAACGAATGCCAGGAAGATCGTCAGATGATGTTCATGGTCGACATCACCGATCCGTCGAAGCCTTTTCCAGTCGCGAACTATCAGGTGCCGGAATCTAGCGGCAACTTCTGCTCGCGCGGCGGCCGCTTCGGGGCGCATGCGTCCAACGAGAGTTTCACACCCCTGTATTACCGGAAGCTCGTTTTCCTGAGCTGGTTCAATGCCGGGGTTCGCGTCGTGGATATACGCCACCCCTTCGTGCCGCGTGAAGTGGGCTACTACATCCCCGAAGTGACGAAGGACACCGACAAGCGCTGCATCAAGACCTCCGCGGGCGAGGAACGCTGCAAGATCGCGATCCAAACCAACAACGTCGAGGTCGACGACCGCGGCTATATCTATATCGTCGACCGAGCGAATACGGGCTTGCACATATTGGAGCTCACCGGTGCCGCGCGCGAGATCGCGGTAGCGCGCTGAATGCGCAGGCGCGACACCTGTAACCGCCGACACGCGCTGCCCTCATCCCGTGGAGTTAGCGTCGAACTGTGGGGGCTGTCGTTGTCAGGCGACGATAGTCCTTCGATAGACCCCCGCAGGCGTTTGTTTTGAAGTGTTTTCCGGGTTTGGCACGCGCATTGCTGAGACAAGGGTGTTGCCGGAAACACGTCTTGGCAAACACATTTAGGAGATCGTCATGTCGAAAGCTCTTCTCGCAGCAGTTGCAGTAGCCAGCGCCTTTGCCTGGTCAGGCGCCATTGCCGACCCCGAAGGTAATGTCCCCTCGGCGGCGGATGACACCATACCGTCGATGTCCACTCTGCGTTCGCTCGACCGTTTCACGGGCGGATACAAAGGCTGGGGCCCGATGGCGAACCCACAAGTCCCGTTCTCCCCGAACGAATCGAAGCCCGCGATGTATGCGGAATTTGTCGCTGAGCAGCGGCAGCAAAACGCCGACATCTCAGTAGTGGCGGAGCGTGTGTGGGTTGCGAACGCCCCGCTTCGCGCGCCCTACGAGCTCCAGAACATCGGCGCAACCAAGGCCGCGGCTGCCCGAGGCGAATATCGTTTCGATTCGACGATGCCCCGTTACTAATCTGTTGGGAGCAGCGATCGGCTGATCGCCCCGCGTTCGCGCGGGCTGATCTCGCAGCACAAAGCGGCTGTCCCTCGGGCAGCCGCTTTTTTTTACCATGGCATGTGTGAGGTGGTTCACGCATATACACCTCGAAGCCGCTGCGTAATCGCTACAATCGCTGTATCCAATGGAGAACAACATGAGAGCAGCAGCGCAGGCATTTCTGGCAATCCTTCTTGCCGCAGTCGCGTCATTCGCGCTCGCACAGGACTACGCGGGCATCGTCAAAACGGTCAAAGGCGTGGCGACGGCCGAGCGGGGCGGCTCGCAGATCGTCCTGACACCGGGGGCCGCAGTGCACCAGGGCGACCGCATCTCTACCGGCAGCGAAGGTTATCTGGGCATCACCATGAAGGACGACACGCTGCTGACGCTCGGACCCGGGAGCGCGCTCAACCTGGAGTCCTACCGGTTCGATCCTAAGACGCACGATGGAAATTTCGCCGCTTATCTGGGCAAGGGCGTGCTCTCCGTCGTCACCGGCCTCATCCCCAAAGCAGCGCCCGATGCGTTCGTCGTACGCACGCGCATTTCGACCATGGGTGTGCGTGGAACCGAATTCATCGTGGAAGCAAGCGACTGATTTCAAGTGCGCGCCGCCGCCGCTTTAATCGTCCTTCTTGCGATTGCGGGATGCGCGCAGCCTAAGCCCAAGCCGGATACGTACTCGGAGCGCGTAATCCTGCTTCCGAACCGCGACGGCCGGCCCTCTGCAGTCATCGTCACCAGAGCGGGGCGCGAGGAAAAACTCGCCACGCCGTACGAGAGCATCGAAGTGGCGGCAGGCCGTCAGCAGCGGGCTGAGCTTGCGCAGGATCAAATCGAAGCGCGCTACGGCGAAGTGCTGCAGGCCCAACCGTCGCGGCCTTTCACCTACACCCTCTTTTTCAACACGGCTACCACCGAGCTCACGGCGCAGTCGAAAGCGGCGCTGGGCGAAGTGCGGGAGAAAATCAGGGCGTTTCCCGCCGCGCAGGCCGTGGTGATCGGTCACACCGACCGCGTCGGCACGATGGACAACAACGACGCCCTTTCGCTCAGGCGCGCGTCCGCGATACGGGACATGCTGATCGAGCTCGGCATTCCGCGCGCGGCTATCGAGGTCGTCGGACGCGGCGAGCGGGAGCTCCTCGTGCCCACGCCAAACGGGGTCGCCGAAGAGCGCAACCGGCGCGTGGAAATCAAGCTGCGGTAGGGTCGCGCCGCTCGCCTTCAGCTCGGGCCTCGGCGCTCACGAACAGAGGGAAACCTTCCACGGTTTCCCTCCGTAACCTCCCTTCCCCCAATGACGCTGCCAGCGCGATCGGACAAGTGCTACATGTGATAGTCGGCTATTCCTCTTCGACGCGAAACGGCCCTTTGCCCGCGCTGGTGATCACGTAGCGCCCGCCGCTCCTCGGCCGTATCGTCGTTGCCTCCTGCGCGTACGGCCAGTCGATCGTCACGTCACCTCCGACGCAGCTTTCATGTGAGCGCATCTGCCGCGGTGCGAGCGGCAGGGTTTTCTTCCTGAATTCGTACCGAACGGTGGCGCCCGAGCGGTTGGCGATCGAAAACTTCACTTTGTGCGTGGTGGGGCGGCCGAACATCTGCACCGCGTAGTATTCGCCGTTCAGCCGCGCGCGCGCGACAGCCAGCCCCGTCTCGGTTACATCCGGCTCCAGCATGTTCGCACGGTGCAGCGGCGATTCCTTCCAGCCTTGGACGAAGCTGCGCGCGAGTTGCTCTGCGGCGAAACCGCGCGAGTTGTATTCGTACGCGAGATTTTCGGCGAGTACGCAATAGTCGTAGCCGTGCTGCGTTGCGCGCGCCTCGGGAATTGCGCCGTCCGCGCGATGATCGAGCCTGCCATTGCTCGCCATATACGCCGAAAAATAGCGCGCCGTTTCGCCCAGACGCGACTCCAGTTCCAGCGGCTGCAATCCGTTTTCGGCGCGAAACTGGTTGACCAGCGCAGCGACACGAGCTTCGACCTGATCGGTAAATGACGGCCGCGCCTGCGCAAACGCGGGCGAAGTGGACGATACGAACAGCAGCACAAGCAGGACCACCCGCAGTGACCGCCGACTATAATCGCGGTATTTCTGCGCGTAAGCGCACAGGCATGTCATGGACTCTAATTTCATGGAGAGAGAACGCCCACGTCTCGGATTCATCGGGTTCGTGGAAGCAGCATACCGTTTTGCAAACGACCTTACGCAGGCAGGTTTGAAATGCCCGGAGCACGCGTGATGTCGTTCGTCGAGACACCAGGTCAGCTCGAGCTGCAGGAAGCAGCGCGCGAAGTCACTACGAAGGTCATCGCTCCGTTAGCGGCTGCGCTTGCACCACAACAGAAGCTCAGCGCGGCCGACATGCGCACGATCGCCAAAGCGCTGAAGCCGCTCGGTTATATCGGCAGCACGATACCGCGCGAATTGGGCGGCGCGGGCCTGAGCTATACCGATTACGGCCTGTTGCTCGAAGCGCTCGCTGCGGGGCCGGCGATACTCGGCGAGATTGTTCCGCCGCGCACGATCAACTATCTCGGGAGCGATGAACAGCGCCGCCGCTGGCTTCCGCAACTGTTCAGCGGCGATTGGGTGGCCACAGCCGCGATCACCGAACCGCAGGCCGGATCGGACATGCGCGCGTTCAAAACAACCGCGGTTCTCGACGGCGACGCTTATGTCGTCAACGGCACCAAACGCTGGATTAAGCTGGGTGGCGTCGCGGATCTGATCACGCTGATGGTGCTCGACGCAAAGGGCGGATTGAGCCGGCTGGTGGTGGAACGCGCCGTCTCGCCGTGGCAGTCGCGGGAGCTCGAAGCGGTCGGCATGAAGAATATCTCGTTCGCCGAAATGACATTCGACAACGTGCGCGTGCCGAAAGAAAACATACTCGGCACGGCGGGTGAAGGCGCCGAGCAATTCCACCGCGGCATCGAATCTTCGCGCGCTTTCGTCGGCATACAGGCGGTCGGCATCGCGAGCCACGCGCTGGATATCGCGCGCGCCTATGCGAAAGAGCGCATCGCGATGGGACGTCCGATCGCGCGTTTTCAGGCAGTGCAGACCGCATTGGCCGACGCGGCGACTCAGCTGCAGGCGGCGCGGCTGCTGTGTCTCAACGCCTTGTCGATGCTGGATCGCGGCGAGCGCGCGCCGCGCGAAGTGTCGATGGCCAAGGTGTATGCGGTCGAAACGTCGATCAGGGTGTGCCAGGTGGCGATGGAAAGCATGGGGGCCTGGGGTCTCTCGGTCGATGCCGGCGTCGAACGCTGCTGGCGCGACTGCATGATGCTCACCGCGATCGACGGCACCGCGACGATGCAGCGCCTCATCATCGGCCGCGAAACGCTGGGCGTTCCGGCTTTCGTCTGACCGAAACCAAACTTACGATGCATAACGAAGCCGGCAAAGGCGTCGGCGCTTCACTCCGCCGCAAGGAAGACGCGCGTTTCCTGACCGGCCGCGGGCAGTTCGTCGGCGACATCCGGCGTCCGGCCATGCTCGAAGTCGCTTTCGTGCGCGCGCCGGTGGCGCACGCGCGCATAAACCGGATCGAAAAACCTGCAGGGCTCGAAGATCGCGTGTGGACCATGCAAGATCTGGCCGGCGTGAAGCCCATCCGCGCCATCTCGGGCCTCGCGGGCTTCAAGCCCTCCGATCTGTGGCCGCTTGCGAAAGACAAAGTGCGGCACGTCGGAGAAGCCGTGGCCATGTGCGTGGGCGCAACGCGCGGCGAAGCCGAGGACGTCGCAGCGCGCGTGATCGTCGATTACGCCGAGCTGCCGGCGGTCGTCGACATGATAGACGCGCGCTTGAAACCACCGGCGCTGGTGCACGACGAGTGGGGCGACAACGTCTTTCTAGAAACGCTCAACGATGCCGACTTGGCTCAAGTGCGCGCCTCCGCGGCGATTTGTGTGCGCAGGCACATCCGCACCGCGCGGCAGGCCATGTCGCCCCTCGAAGGGCGGGGCGTGCTATGCGAATGGCTCGAGCGCACCGGTCAGCTCGAGATGTACAGCTCCGCGCAAATGCCGCATATCAACCGCGCGGGTTTGTCCGAATGCCTGGGACTCGATCAGGCGTCGATACGGGTCATCTCGCCCGATGTCGGCGGCGGCTTCGGGTACAAAGGCATCCTGCTCGTCGAGGAGATCTGCCTCGCGTGGCTCGCGCGCAGTCTTCGGTTGCCGGTGCGCTGGCTCGAAGACCGGCGCGAGCAACTCACCGCAAACGCGAACTGCCGCGAGCACGACTACGACATCGTGCTGTACGCCGATCGCGAGGGGCGGCTCCTCGCAATCGATTGCGAGGCGACCGTCGACTCGGGCGCCTACTCCCTGTACCCGTTCTCAGCATGTCTCGAAGCCGCGCAAGTGGCGTCTATCCTGCCCGGCCCCTACAAGATGGAGCGCTATCGATGCCACACGTGGTCGGTCGCCACGAACAAGCCCGGCATACTTCCGTATCGCGGTGTCGCGCGCACCGGGGTGTGCTTTGCGTTGGAAGTTGCGCTCGACGCGGTGGCGCGCGAAGCCGGCAGGGAGCCGTACGAAGTGAGGCTTGCAAATCTCGTGCAGCCGCACGAGATGCCGTACGACAACATCACGAAAAAGCATTTCGACTCCGGCGACTATCCCGAAGCGGTGCGGCGCGCGGTCGCCGCGCTCGACGTGCCGAAATGGCGTGCGCGTCAGAAGGAGGCGAATGGCGACGCACGCCGTATCGGCGTCGGGGTCGCGGTGTACTGCGAGCAGGCGGCCCACGGCACGTCGGTCTATTACGGGTGGGGCATTCCAATGGTGCCCGGCCACGAGCAGTGTTTTGCGCGGCTCTCGCCCGACGGCATGCTGGAGCTACGCATCGGTGCGCATTCGCACGGCCAGAGCCTCGAGACGACGCTGGCACAGGTCGCGCACGAAACGCTCGGCATCGATCCCGCGAATGTGCGTCTCATTCATGGCGACACTGCGCAAACGCCGTACTCGACGGGCACGTGGGGCTCGCGCTGCATGGTGATGTCCGGAGGCGCAGTGGCGACGGCGTGCAACGAAATCGGCCGCCGCGTGAAACACATCGCAGGACACCTGCTGGGCGCGTCGCCGGAGGATATGCAGCTGAAAAACGGCGAAGTCGGTATCGAGCGCAGCGACAAGCGCATGACGCTCGCCGAAGTCGCGCACACGTGGTATCGACAGCCGCAGCTTCTGCCGCCGGATGTGCATACCGAAGGATTGGAGACGATCGGCAGCTATAAGGCGCGGGTGGACACGGGCACTTTCAGCTACGCCTGTCACGCCGTCGCGCTCGCCGTCGACACCGAAATCGGTCAGGTCGAGATCCTCGACTACGTGGTGGCGGAGGATGGCGGGAAGCTCATCAATCCGATGGTCGTTGACGGCCAGATCTACGGCGGCGCGGCGCAAGGCATAGGCACAGCGCTCTACGAGGAAATGCCCTACGACGCTGCGGGCCAGCCCCTCGCATCGACGCTCGCCGATTACATGCTGCCCGGCGCAACGGAAGTGCCGGCGTTGCGCATCCTGCACATGGAAACCCCGTCGCCGTACACCGAGTTCGGCCAGAAAGGCATCGGTGAAGGCGGGGCCATTGCGCCACCGGCCGCGATCGTCAACGCGGTCAACGATGCGCTTCACGCCCTGGGCGTCGAGCTGACCGAAACGCCGGTGACGCCGCGCCGTGTGCTCGCAGCCCTTGCAGCCGCAAAAAGCAGGAACGCGCGGTGAAGCCGGTCGCTTTCGATTACGAAAAACCGCGCGATATTTCGGCGGCGATAAAGCTGCTCGCGCAAGGCAACGGTGGGGCCAAGATCATCGCTGGCGGGCAGTCACTGGGACCAATGCTGAACCTGCGCCTCGCGCAGCCGCAGCTCGTCATAGACGTTCGCGGGATCCCTGAGCTGTGCGGGGTCGGTGACAGCGACGGCAGCATAGTCCTCGGCAGCTGCACGACGCACGCGGCCATCGAGGACGGCACGGTTCCCGATATCACGCGCGGTCTCATGAGAGAGGTTGCGGCGAACATCGCCTACCGCGCAGTGCGTAACCGCGGGACGATCGGCGGGAGCCTCTGTCACGCGGACCCGGCAGCGGACTGGGTGAGCGTGCTGGTGCTGTTGTCTGCGGTTGCGCTGGTCGAAGGACCGGCGGGGCGTCGGGAGATTCAAGCGGAGCGCTTCATGACCGGCGCTTTCGCAACAGAGCTTGCGGACGATGAGATCCTCGTCGGCATACGCATTCCCAAAATTTCATCGCTTGGCCGCTGGGGTCATTACAAGTTCTGCCGCAAGCCCGGCGAGTTCGCGGAAGCGATCAGCGCAGTGCTGGTCGATCCGGAGCGCGGGGTTTGCCGCGCAGTCATGGGCGCGACTCACGGCGCGCCCCATGTCATCGAAGACGCGGGCTTCCTCGCCGATGGATTCGATACGGAGCAGGCGTTTGCCGCAGTCCAAAGAGCGGGCATGGCGGACGATCCATACGAAAGGCAGATACACCACACCGCGCTCAAGCGCGCCGCGATGCGGCTCAGCGCGACGTGAAGCGTACCGCCTGCCGTCTGAAGCATCCATGAAAAAAAAGATAGACCTTCGCGTGAACGGGCAGGCTGTGGCCGCGGAGGTCGAGCCACGCCTGCAGCTCGCGGATTTTGTACGCGATCATCTGCTGCTCACGGGCACGCATCTCGGATGCGAGCACGGCGTGTGCGGCGCGTGCACGCTGGAGATCGACGGCGCGCCGGCGCGTTCCTGCATTACCTATGCGGTCGCGTGCGATGGCGCGGACGTGCGCACGATCGAAGGCTTCGACGACGATGCAGTCATGGCCGAGCTCCGCGAAGCTTTCTCCGCCGAGCACGCGCTGCAATGCGGTTACTGCACGCCGGGTATGCTCGTGACCGCGCGCGATATCGTGTTGCGCCTGCCTGACGCGGCCGAAGCGCGCATCCGCAAAGAGCTTGCAGGCAATCTCTGCCGCTGCACGGGCTATGTCGGCATCGTCAAAGCGATACAAAGCGTGCTGCAGCAGCGCATCGCGCAGGGGCGCTCGACATCGCCGCGCGTCGAGCGTTCGCCCTCCGACTCCGCTGCGCTACGCTCAGGACGAACGGGTTCCGAATACGCATCCGTTGCCACGCGCTCGCCAGACCCGACGGTCTCCAGTGAGCCGGCTGCACCTCTCGTTCGTCCTAAGCGTAGACCCGATACGCCGGAGTCGAAGGATGAGCGCCAGACGCAGAGCATCACGGCACCATCGGCTGAACGGGCCAAACCGCAAACGACGCTGCATCAGTCATTCACCGTCGATCACCCGCTCGAGAAAGTCTGGGACTTCTTCGGTCGTCTCGACGAAGTCACGCTGTGCCTTCCCGGTACCTCGCTCATCGGCACGCCGACGCCGCAAAAGGTCGAGACGCGCATCCGCATCAAGGTGGGACCGATCGTCGCCGAGTTCGAAGGCACTGCCGAGGTCGAGCGCGATGCATCGAATTATTCCGGCCTGATTCACGGCAGCGCGCGCGACACGCGCTCGAGCTCGGCGACGCGCGGCGAGATCCGCTACGTGCTTTACGAGGAAAAAGGCGGCGCTGCCACGCGCGTGGAAGTCGACGTGGGCTTCACTCTCACCGGCACGCTTGCGCAGTTCGGCCGCTCCGGCATAGTTCAGGACATCGCAAAGCGAATGACGGCGGCTTTCGCGCAGAATCTCGAGGCGCGGCTCGGCCAGCCAGAAGCAGGAACGACCGCACCGCCTGCGCGTGCGCGCGATCTCGATGCAGGTTCGCTTGTCGCATCAGTGATATGGAACCGCCTGAAGCGTTTCCTGCGCTCGCTCATCGCCCGTTAAAATCAGCCGGTGCCCGGTATCTGGCCTTGGCGGCTCTGCCCCGGTCCACCCCGGCGTGGCGTTTCGGGAGGCAGTTCGGAGTGCGGGCGCTTGAGGCCGCTTGATACGTAGCGTAGACTATTTGCGCTGCAGTAGCCTAACTTCAACGCGCGACATTCAGCCACACTCGAGGGAGCTCGCATGGATACGTTGGAACGCGGTAGCCGGCCCACATACCAACCCCCCAAAATAACCGTGATGGATCGCGATGAGGTGTTGCAGGCCTTTCAGATGACCGCGGCCGAGATCAGCGCAGCGGGTTGCTGGTGGACGTTTGTCGGCTGCCCGGGCGGTAATCCGGCATAAGAAGAAGAAAATTTCGACTGGGGCCGGTTCTCCCGGGCTGGCCCGTTCGTATGGATCTGCGGCGTCTGTCTTCACAGACGCTTTTGCTTTGTACATCATGGGATAGATGATGCGCGCGCTTACTGCCGACGACCTCAAAGTAGTACGAGGCGTGACCATGCGCCGCGATCCCGCGCGCGAGTCGTGCTTCACCATCGTCCAGTTGAACACCGACTTGCACGACTACGAAGGGATGTCGGACATCTCGCGCCGGCAGCGGTTGCATCGCCACATGCACAACGAGATGCAGACGCTGGAAATCGCGGCGCAGGGCCTGGCGGATTTCCCGGATGCTCCGTGGGAGCTGAGGATGCAATTGGCCCGCCAATGCTGGGACGAGACACGGCATACGCGCCTCGTGTACGGGCGATTGCGTGCCATCGGCGGCCAGAAGGGCGAATTTCCGATCATGAACTACGAGTGGGGCGTCACGCAGTTGCTCGACTCGATGGCGGCGCGTCTCGCGGTACAGAACCGCACATTCGAAGCCGGCGAAATGGATCTGCTCCGCGCCCAGGAAAAGATGTGGAGAGAGGCTGGAGACGAGGAGACCGCCGTTCTCATGGACGCGCTGCTCGCCGACGAAGTGCAGCACGTGCGTTTTGCCAATCGCTGGTTGAGACAGATGGCCCGCGAGAACCCGCGCACGTTGTTCCAGGTCGCTACCGGCGTCGAACTGCTCAAGAAGGTCACTGCGGCGCTCGCGCCCAGTATCGGCGACATCAACGCAGTCGGCGTCGACGTGACCAAGTTCACGCACGTCGATTTCTTTGCAAACGTCGTGGATAGACGATTGGCGGAGTTCTCGGAGCGGGAGATCGCGGAGATATTGCGTCAGGAGGGATTCGGTTCGCTCGTACCGGCGCCCGCGCGCGCAACCTGACCGGCGCCGGCGGGGCGGAAAGTGAGCTTCCAAGTGGCCGAAGCGGCCGCACCGGCGAGCGGGAATCAACCGGCCGACTTTCCCTGGTGGCTTGCTTCCCGGCAGTTGAATGCTGCAATCGAGCGGGACGCCGCAACGTCGACGTCTGTCTACTACCGGTTTGGCGACGCGATTCTCGAGCTTGCATCCGACGACCCGGCGCTGCTCGAGACGTTCGACGCGCTCTACGGTGAATGTGTCGTGTCGCGTCCCGCCGGACCCGACGAGCCGCGCGTTCGCTGCACCGTGCTTCGCGGGATCGATCGCGGACCCATAGTTGTCACATTTCTTCGCGGTGCGCCCCCGGAGCCGGCCGCGGGCGCGCTCAGCCTTTTTCAGCCGACCGGGATCGTGCCGCCGTACAGCGTTTACGATTCGCCAATCCCCGGCTGGAGGCTGGCCGGAAGCTCAACTCGTCCGGTAGTGGCCGTCAATGGCGGACACGTTCTCGTCGATTCCCAGCTCACGCGGCCGGATTTCCTCGTCGAGTACCTGGTAACCGCGACGCTCGCGGCGCAGCCCGAGCTGCTCGTTGCCCATGCTGCAGCGCTGCGTATCGACGACGCGGGTGTGCTCCTCGCCGGCCCTAGTCACTCGGGAAAAACGACGTTGTCCTTGCATCTGGCCGCGCGGGGTCACGGCTTCTACACCGATGATGCCGCCACAATTCGGCTCGCGACGACCGAGGTCGTGCCCTTGCGGCAGGCCGTGAGAGTGCGGCCCGCGCCGCGCGCGCCGGAGGTGGCCGCCGCGCTCGAGGCCCTGGGGAAGTCGCGTCCGCAGGCGATTGGGCGCGACGCCGATGGATCGATGTTGGTTCATGTGGGCGATCTTTTCCCCGGCGCGTTCCCTGCGCCGACGCGGTTGCGCGCCGCTTTTTTCCTAAACGGTTTCGCTGAGCGGCCCGCGCTCTCGCGGTTTCAGTTCACACTGCAAAAGTTGGGCGAATTCGATACTCTCGGTTCCATGGATATGGCCTTCAGGTGCTGGGGCTTCGACCACGCCCGGCGTGCGATCAGGCTATTGGCTCTCAGGCAAGTGCTCGCGCAGCTTCCGTGCTGGCTGCTCACCGTGGGTACGCCAGGCGATACGGCGCGTCTCGTCGAACACACATTGGAGGAAGGATGATTCTGTCGGTAAAAGACCGCGGTGGGTTTGCCGCAACGATGCGGTATGTTCACGTGTGGCTCATGGAGACACTCGCTGCGTGGGTGCCGACGACTCCCGAGATGGAAGTGAAGCTGCTGTTCGGCGAGCACATATGGGATGTGGCGCAACACGCCGACGCCCTTGGCAAACGTACGTTCGAGCTGCGCCTGCCGCTGCAGCACAGTCTGAGGCCCGCTGACGAGTACGTGAGCCTGCTTGCCGACCTCGCCGGCACGCAAACGACCCCCGAGCGGCTCGCAGCAGTATATGACGTGATGCTTCCGGCGCTGGCGGCGCGCACCCGCCGCTATATCGAAGCGACCGACGCGCTTTCGGACGCGCCTAGCGTGCGTGTACTCGAGCGCGGGCTTAGCGATTACGAGCGCATGCTCGAGAGCGCCCGTGCATTGCGCCAGGAGCTCCCTGCGCTGCGATCGACCAGGCCGGAGTGGGCAGACGCGCTACGAGCGCGGGAGGCCGCGATCGAGGTCGTCGCGAAAGCACCCACGGTCGCGACGGCGGGTGCGTAGATGCGGCGCGCGGCGGCCGGCGCCACCAAACTGATCCGGGGCGTCGCGCTGCGCCGCGATCCGGCGCGCGAGCCCTGCTTCGAGATCGTGCACCTGCACTCGGACCTCGATAAAGCCGACGGCCTCGACCCGGAGTCGCTGCGCAAGAAGATGCACCGCGAATACAACCAGGAAGTGCAGACACTCGAGATCGCGGCCCTTTGCCTAACCGATTTTCCCGACGCGCCGTGGGAGCTTCGCCTTGAGCTCGCGCGCCAATGCTGGGACGAAGCGCGCCACGCCGCGCTCTACTACCGCAGGCTGCGCGAATTGGGAGGACGCAAAGGGCAGTGCGCCATTGCGAATCTCGATTGGTCCGTCGTGGCGGCGCTCGACTCGCTGCCTGCACGGCTGGCCATTCAGCACCGCACGTTCGAAGCGGGCTCGCTCGACCTCGAGGTGCAAGGTATACCCATGTTTCGAGCGGCGGGCGATGATGCGACTGCGGCTATCATAGAGGCGGTTGAAAATGACGAGATCTCTCACGTGAGATTCGCCAACGAATGGTTGAGGCGCCTCACCGACGCGGATCCGCGCGCCGTGCTCGAGGTGGCCGCCGGCATCACCTGGCTGCGCCGCGTGGTCGCGGCCACAGGAGGCGACCCTCTCAAGGAAGTCGCGACCAGCGCCGAGAGCCGCGAGCTCGCCGGTTTCTCGAAGGCCGACGTCGCCGAGGTTTCCCGCCTTGAGCGACTCGTGACAAGCCGCTCTCGCGAGTCGGCCGTGCGCGGCGATGAATAGCGCGACGCACCCGCATGCAGTGGCGCTCACCGCCGTAGCCGCGCGGGATTCCAGGTTCACGGTGGTCGAGAGCTGGTCGGAATGCGCGAACTTTCCGGAAGGCGATCCGCAGCGCGAGATCGAGTTCTTTCACCGCCAGATGAACGAGGAGATCGATAGTCTGGAATGTTGTGCGATCAATCTCAGGGAGTTTCCGAACGAGGAATGGGCGGTGCGCATGGGCCTCGCTCGGCAATGCGCGGACGAAGCGCGGCACGCCGCGATGTTCCGGCGGATCTTCGAATCGCGGGGCGGGCGCGTCGGACAGTACCCCATCTGCAACATCCAGTACCGGATACTCGCGAACGTTCGTACGCTCGTCGGGCGGCTCGCCGTGCAGAATCGCTGCTTCGAGGCCGGCGGGCTCGACGCAATCAAATTTGGAATCGAAGCGGCACAACAGCGGGGTGACCACGAACAGGTGGATCTGTACCAGATGCAGCAGGCAGACGAGATCGTTCATGTGCGCTTTGCCAACGATTGGGTGCGCGCGGCCACGCAGAAAGATCCTCGCGCAGTGCTGCAGATCGGTGCAGCCATGAGCATGGCGTCGAAAGCGTACTCAATGATGATTGGTCCCGACGGGTCCGCGGGCACCAGTTATCCCGCCGACGTCGACGGGCGGAAGGAATCCGGCTTCACGGATAGCGAGGTCCGGATGGCGATGGAACTTCAGCTACAGATGGGGCGGTAGCCTGCCGCCGGGGCGGTCCATCAGGACATGGAGACTCGCGCAGACGCCGTTACGGACGGCGAATCAGGCAGGCCGTCGCCGCGCGTGCAGGCCATAGGGTCGCTGCTGAAGGACGATTCCATGCTGGCGGCGCTTGCCTCTCAGCTTGGCGAAAGCGACGCCCTCTTCGAGAGCTCGATCCGAGGCGATAGCATGTCTCCGGCGATTCCCGGCGGCGCGCGCGTGCGCGTAAAGCTTGGTCAGGTCGATGCATCCCGCGGGGACATTTTGTATTACCTGTCCAGCGACGGTTTCGTGATCCACCGCTGTGTCCATGTGTCTCGCCGCGGGCGCATGATCACGCTGGGCGACAACTGCCTCGTTCCCGATTCCCCACTGCTGCGCAAGTGTGTGCTTGGCGCGGTGATCGCGGTGCAGACCGTAAAGGGCTGGCGCGCTCCAGAGCCGGCCTTGTCTCCTTCGATCTGTCACCGTGTGGTCCGTGCCGCAGCAGCCGGCGCTGCGATCGTCGCACTTCACTTCGGCGATGCGGCCGCCTGCCGTACCGTCTGGCTTCTGCAGCAGCTCGAGTCCGCGCTTCGACTGCCCATCGGGCGCATCCTGAGGCGCCTTCATCTCATTCAATCGCGGTAATATGACAGATGCGCTGGCGGGCCCGGAGTACGGAATGTCTAGCCAGGCCGGCGCATTACTCGATCGTGTCTGCGGTTTGACGCCCTCACGGGATCACGACGTGGCGAATGACGCGGTGGCCTGGCTGGCGGCGTTCGGTCATGAACAGCCAGCCCCGGGCGGCGCGGGGAGCTGGAAGGGCGGTGCGGCAGAGCCCGCGCGAGCGCAGCCTCGCGCGCCGGCGCGCCAGCTTTATCTGCTTGCTTCGGGGAATCGTTCGCCGCCGATGCTCGCCCAGGCAGGGACGTTCCGAATCATTTTCCACGGGATCCTCTACAACAGGGTGGAGGTCGGCGCGGCTCTCGCCGGGCGATTGCCGCATGGGGCCACCGATGCGGATCTCGTGCTATCGGCCTATCACGAACGGGGTGCCGATGCGTTTCGTACGCTAAGGGGCAGCTTCGCGCTGATCGTCTGGGACGGCACGCGCGACCGGCTGCTGTGCGCTAGAGATCCCGTCGGACTCCACCCCCTCTTCTATGCCGAGGCGAATGGCACCATTCTTCTTTCGCCCTCCATCGACACGCTCATTGCGCATCCCGGCGTCTCGCGGGAGCTGAATCGCGCGGCGCTGGTCGACCACCTCGCGAGGCGCTGGCTGAAGAGCGACGACACGTACTTCGCGCGCGTGCGGCGTGTATTGCCATGCCACGTGCTGTATATCGAGGGCGCCGAAAAGCGCCTGCAGAGGTACTGGGATCCAGCGCCGGCGGGCGCCGCCGAGCAGTGGGTTCCCGACGAGGAAGTCCCGGTCCGCTTCGACGCGCTTCTCGAGCGGGCGGTTGCGCGATCTCTTGCCCATGGCGCGCCGGGGCTCACCTTGAGCGGTGGCATCGACTCGAGCGCGGTTGCGATGGTGGCAGCGCGACTGCGCGGGCACCAGGCGCATGACGCGGCCAAGGCCTTCTCGCTCGTGCTTCCCGGAGGTTACGTCGACGAGGCAGGACTGCAGCAGCAAGTCGCCGCGGCGCTCGACCTGCCGCACCTGCAGGTCTCGTTCGCGGATGCAGTGGGTCCGCGCGGCGCGTTGGCTGCGGCGCTCGAGCTCAACCGGTTCACGCCGGCGCCATTGGGGACTATTCTGCGGCCGGCTTTCGATCGCATCTTTCGCGAGGCTGGCCAACACGGCTGCCGCGTATTGCTCTCGGGCGATGGCGCCGACGAATGGGTCGGCGTGAACTTTTACGCCGCGGCCGACTTATTGCGGGCCATGGACTGGAAAGGCCTGCGTCAGCTGTGGCAAACCCACGCCCGCGCCTACCCTTTCATGACCGTGAGCCCATGGCGTGCCCTGTTCTGGGAATTCGGTGTACGCGTGCTGTTGCGTGAGAAGTGGCTGCGCGTGCGCGCGTGTGCTGCGCGGGTCGCGCCCCGCACGTCCGAGCGATGGCGGCGTCGGTACATGCAGGCCGCCAAGCCCGCCTGGATCGCGCCTGATGCAGCTCTACGCGCGGAGGTCGACCGGCGGGAAAAGGAATGGTGGGCGCGCCTTCATACGCCCCCGCAAATCCGGAACCTCTGGTTGCGATTCGCGTGCTCGCTGCTGGGGTCGCCGCAGAAGCTGCATTTCCACGAAGAGGTTTTCTTCTTCGCGCAGCGCGCCGGGGTGCGGGTGGCGCCGCCGTTCTGGGACGCCGACCTCATCGAATTCACGACGCATACACGCCCGCAGGCGCGCATGCAGGGCGGCTTCACCAAATCCCTGCTGCGCGGCCCCGTCGTGCGGCGCTTTCCCGGGCTCGGCTTCGAGCAGCGGTTGAAAAGCTATACCGGCGCCGTGATCCTTTCGGCTATCAGGACCGGCGCTGCCGAAGCGTGCGCGGAACTGGGCCGTAAGTGGGTCCTGGCGGAGCTCGGCGTCGCCGACGCGGATGAGATCAATGCGTTCGTGGACCGCGCGGTCGTCGAAGCCCGGGACGAGGAGTGTCTGCGGCTGTGGGATATCATGAACCTGGAGACATGGGTGCGCGCTCATTGCGGCGACATGAAGGCGCGATAGCGATGGCGCCGCAGCCGCGGTTCGGGACGCCGCATCGAGTCGACGCACGATGGCGAATCGGCATTCTCATGCGCATTCCTGTATGCAACATTGCGACGAAGGGGGCCTTGCGGTGCGGATCGCGGTCATAGGTGGAGGCACTGCCGGATTCATGGCCGCCGCCCACATCAGCGCCTATCATCCCGAGGCGAGCCTCATTCACATCTTCGATCCCCGGATCCCCATCATCGGAGTCGGGGAGGGCACGAATCCTGACTTTCCGCCATGGTTGATGGGAGTGACCGGCCTCACTTACGAGGAGCTCGCCCGCGATTGCAGCGCGACGAAGAAGTATGGCATCCAGTATGAGAACTGGGGGCGCCGCACGCCGAAGTTCATCCACAACTTCTATCCCATCGGAGAGACGGCTGCCTTCCATCTCTCCGCTTCCAGGCTGGTCGACGTGCTCGCACGTTTCGTGCGTGGTACGCGCGTGACCGAGCGAGTCGTGAGTCTTGCGAGCACCGGCGAGGACGCGACGATCACGCTGGAAAACGGAGAAACGATCGAAGTCGATCTCGCCATCGACGCTCGGGGTTTCCCGAGAAAAGAGGAAGGCGAAATCATGGCGATCGGGCTCATACCGACGAACGCGGCGTTCATACGGCGCGGCCCGGTCTCGTCGTTCCAGTCGGCCATGCGCAACATCGCGCGGCCTCACGGGTGGGTGTTCGTGGTTCCACTGACGGTCGATACGGCCTACGGATACGTATACAACAATGAGCTGAGCTCGCAGGACGTGGTGAGTGCCGATCTGGACGTGGTCCTCGAGGCCGAGGGCGTCGAGCCGAACAGCGGGCCCCCGCGCACGCTAACGTTCCCGAGCTTCGTGCGGCAACGCGTGTTCGATGGTGCGCTGCTGCGCATCGGCAACACTGCATCGTTCATCGAGCCGCTGGAGGCGACCGCGATCGGTCTGATCTCCCAAGGGCTCAAGGCTATCGATCTCATCGTGAAGAGCGCCCGCCAGACAGGGACCGGGCGGGCGAAGCGCACAGGCCAGCTCCATCAGATGCTCGTAGGTATGATCAACCACACGCTCTTCGTGAATGTCTGGGAGCGTGCCATATTCGTTGGATGGCACTATTCGATGGGTTCCGCTTTCTCCAGTCCGTTCTGGGAGCACGCCGTAGAAACCTACGTGCGCGGGATGAAATCCTTTCACGACGAGCGCACGCGCAAACGCTTCGAATGGTTCCTCGACCAGGGGCGGCGCGCGACTCCGAACCGATACGAAACCTTCTCGAGTGAGATCTTCGGCGGTTTCCCGGCGGCGAGCTTCGCCGAGATCGGCAGGGGGATCGGCTACTTCGCCGATTGAGCGCTGCCAGAGCGCCCCCGAGCGAAATCCGGCCGCACGTAGCGAAGGAACAGCGAGGTCGAGACGTGGCCTTGCGGAAGGGCGACCGGTAACGCACGACCTCCTGTCCGCGATAGAGCAGGAGGACCCCGATGCGCAGATCTGTCGCGTGGCTGCGCGGACACGAGTCCGCCGCGACCACGCGGGCCATGCTACAGTCTGGAAGCGCTGACCAACGTCGATCCTGAATGGGCCTGCGTTCAAGAACAGACGCACCGATCTCCACCCTCGCCGATCTCGTGGCGCCGCTCTCGGAAGAGGCCTTCGTCGCGCATCTGCGGGGGCGCACGCCCGTGGTGCTGCGCGGGGCGGGCGCCGGTGGCCGCTATCGTTCCCTGATCGACTGGGCCGGGTTCATCGATCAGGTGATGCGAGGCGAGATTCCCGCGAAGATCTTGCGCCTCACCAAGAACGCCATCCCGATGCCCCCCGTCTTCTACCGCGACGGCGACGTTCCGAAGTCCCAGGTGATCGATCGCGTAATGGCCGGCGGCGGCAGCATCATCGTCCATGGGGTGGAGGCCTATCTGCCGGGCTTCTTCCGCCTCTGCGCCGACGTCGCGTCGCAGATGGGCGAGCGAGTGACCGCCGGCCTCATCGCCACCACCGGCGACGGTGGGGCGCTGAGGCTACACTACGACGACGCCGACCTCGTGATACTGCAGATCGAGGGCGCCAAGCGGTGGATTGTCCAGGACCACCCGGTGATCCATCCCGTACCCGGCATGCGCAAGTACCGCGTCGACGAGGATGCTAACCCGAAGCTTGATGTGGTCCTGGAGCCCGGGGACCTGATGTTCCTCCCGGCCGGCTATCGACATCGCTGCGAGAACCGGGCCGAGCGTTCACTGCATGCAGGCATATTCTTCCTGCCCCTGACGCCGCCCGGAGTGCTGGAGCTGCTGACGCGGGAGATAAGCGAGGATGTCGCACATCGCCGCCCGCTGCGGTTCGACCAAGCCGACCCGGCGGCAACCGAGGCCGCGCTGAAGGACGAGCTCGTGGCTCTCATCCGGAGCCTGTCGCTGACCGAGCTCATCGCACGCCACCAAGCTTCCCCCACCAGCGCGGAGGACTGAGCTCGCTGCGGCCCGACGCTCCAGCAGCACTCCCTGGCTCACGGGTTAGTCTTGCAAAGTTCCTCGGAAATCATCTTTGCGGCCAGCGCATGACCCTTGTCATTCCAGTGGCCAAATCCGACGGTTGCATTGGGGTAGCCGTGCAGATAGACCCGATTCTCTTCCGCATGCTTCTGGAACGGCTCGGCGAGCGAAATCAGGCGCAGCCTTGAGGTTTTTGCGAGCGCCTGGATCCTTTTCTCCGGATAGAACAAATCTGTAACCCCGAGATATCGCGCATAGGCCTCACGCTCTTTGCTGTCGGGGTGTACCTGGATGCCTTTGGAAAGCGTCACGATGACAAATGTCGCTCCTCCGGCAGCGACTTCCCTGCTCATCTGGACAACCAGTCCTTCCGTGACGCGCCAAGCATTTTCCCACGCTGAATCTTCGCGCGGCTGGAGATAGATTTTGTGGTAGTCAAACAGCTCCGTTGGACCTTCGTTGGCCGAAGCGTGTTTCGTAGGCCTGCGAACAGCCTGGTGCGCCATGTCCCTTGCCTTGTTCAATAGTTGCAGGACTCTCGAATACTGAGAGATTTGTTGATGCATCAACCATATGATATTCAGCCCCGGTTGGTAGCGCGACGCAGCGAGAAATGAATCATCCAGCACGAGCTGACCGTCGCGGTAGGCGAAAGTCGGTTGCATATGATCGGTCGCGAATTCTCTCGAGTTGTCTTGAATGTCGTTACCGGAATAGAAGGCGAGCAACACCATATCAGGCTGGAACTGCCATACCCGATGCCGCAGCGCCTGTAGCTCCTGGGCGGTCGAGTAACCATCGACGCCAAAGTTCAGTACTTCTACCGCCTTGCCGGCAAAAGGCTTGCACTGGTTCAATTTCACTTCAAGCAGCCGCCAGAACGATTTCTCGACGGGCAACTCCTTTGCCTGAGTGAACGAATCTCCGAGCACCGCGATGCGGTAGACGCCCTGCGCCTTGCGGACGGTGATCTCCCGATCGTCGCGCATGCCCTGTCCGTTGATTCGGACATAAGCCTCCCCCTCCATCCGGTACCATCCCTCTGCGCCTTCCAGCAACCTGTGCCCGGCATGCACGTCATAGCGGTAAAAAAGCGGGAACGAAAAACCGATCAGTCTGAGAACGATCTCGAAGAAGAGAGCACCGGCGAGCAATCCCGACAAAACAAGGGAGAGGTTCGTGAGGGTCCGCTTCATCGAGCGTCAGTCCGGCTCGAACATGGTCGCGTAGCGTTTCTTCAGGGCGACATCCTGATCTTCTTTTTTTAAATAGCAGTTTCCGATCGCCAGCGCCTCGATTTCGGTTCCCATGAAACAACGGAATGCATCCCGCGGGGTACACACGATCGGCTCGCCGCTGACATTGAAGCTGGTATTGACTAACACGGGGCAGCCCGTGAGCTCTTTGAACTTGTGGATGAGGGAATGGTAGCGGGGGTTCGTTTCCTTATGCACGGTTTGAATTCTCGCCGAATAATCCACATGGGTCACCGCCGGAATATCCGACCTGGGCACATTGAGCTTTGCAATGCCAAACAGCGCTTGTTGCTCCGGGGTCATGCCCTTGCGACGTTCTTTCACGACATCGGCGACGAGGAGCATGTACGGACTGTCGCCGTTCAGCTCGAACCAATCGGCTACGTCATCGCTCAACACAGCCGGCGCAAACGGTCGAAACGATTCGCGGTTTTTGACTTTCAGATTCAACACCGACTGCATGTGTGAAGAGCGCGCATCGCCAAGGATAGACCGGCCTCCTAACGCCCGGGGCCCGAATTCCATTCGCCCCTGGAACCATCCCAGTGCTTTGCCTTCGGTCAGCGCCTGAACGCTCGCTTTCGTCAACGTCACATCATCGAGTATCTCGAATCGAGCACCCGCGGCACGAAGTTGGGACTCGATGTCCTGTTGGCTAAATTCCGGACCGAGGTAAGATCCCTTCATGGCGTCGGCATCAGGACACTTTCTGACGTGTTTCTCGCCCAGGTAATACCCGACCAGCGCTGCCCCTAACGCGCCCCCGGCATCACCCGCCGCAGGCTGGATCCATATCTTTTCGAAGGCGCGATCTTTCAAAACCTTTCCATTTGCGACACAGTTGAGCGCCACCCCGCCCGCGAGACAAAGGTTCTTCATCCCCGTCTCACCGGCAATTGAACGTGTCAGCTTGAGTATGACCTCCTCGATAACACTCTGGATGGAGGCCGCCAGGTCCATTTCGCGTTGGGTCAGCGGTCCTCCGAGCGTTCTTGGCGCGCCTCCCAACAGTTCGTCGAACCGAGGATTCGTCATCGTCAGACCGGTGCAATAGTCGAAGTACGACATATCGAGGCGAAACGAGCCGTCCTCTTTAACGTCGATCAGGTTCTCCCGAATCAGGTGGGCGTACTTCGCCTCACCATAGGGAGCGAGTCCCATCAGCTTGTATTCCCCGGAGTTGACTTTGAACCCGATGTAGTGAGTGAACGCGGAGTACAGCAGGCCGAGAGAGTGCGGAAAGTGGATCTCTTTCAACATCTCGAGCGTGTTGCCTCGACCGATGGCCAACGAAGTCGTCGCCCATTCTCCAACACCATCCATAGTCAGGACTGCCGCGTCGTCGAAAGGCGAAGGAAAAAATGCGCTCGCAGCATGACTCAAGTGATGCGCTGAAAACAAAAGGCGCTGCGCCGGATTGGATCCGCTCGGTGCGTGTTTTTGAAGTTCTTTCTTGAGTATGTCCTTGAGAAACAGTTTTTCGCGCATCCAGACCGGCACCGCTGCCCTGAACGAACGGAATCCTCGCGGCGCAAAAGTGAGGTAGGTTTCGAGCAGGCGTTCGAGCTTTAGAAGCGGCTTGTCGTAAAAAACGACAGCATCGATCTGGCGAAGATCGGTCCCCTCGGTTTTGAGACAGTACTCTATCGCGCGGTGAGGAAAGCTTGCGTCGTGCCTCGTGCGCGTAAATCTCTCCTCCTGAGCGGCGGCGACGATTTCCCCATCCCGCACGAGTGCGGCCGCACTGTCGTGGTAAAACGCCGAGATCCCCAGAATGCGCATTCGGCAGGCACGCCTAAAAAAGCGGATAGATGAAAGGAAACACTGCCGAACCCTGGACGAGTGCGAGCAGTCCTCCCAGTGCCAACATCATGAGGATTATGGGGAGTAGCCAGTACTTCTTTCTCACGCGGAAGAAGCGCCACAATTGGCGCAATAGGTCCATGCTGCTTCCTCAGAATTGATCCGTGAGGGATTCCGGCGTCGTGCCCCGCTGGTCATGCTTCACCCAGTAGCTGCGCTTTTCGGGCTCGAAACGCAGCTTCATCGGATCGCGCACGAAAACTCTTCGAAGCAGGCCGAGTGGCGTGATCACGCCGTAGAACATCAGGCCCAGAATGATCGGGCTGGTCACACGGTGCAATACCCATCCCAGTTTGAACCAGGCTCTGTTCAACCGCGACAACGCTGCAGGCCGCACGAAGGAAAGCAGCGCAAACGTGAGCGAGATCATTATGGACCAGCCGCGAATCGCTCCGCCATAAAACAGCGGCCATATCCCCACTATCATAAAAAATGCCGCCATCACCAGGCCGAATGAACGATCACTCGATCTGTTGGTAGTCGCTCTCGTGACGTTTTCGGGGACGGTCAGCATGACTGATTTCCCTAACACAGGCGTCCGGTGAAATCCTTGCGGACGTAGTGCAGGAAAAGCGAAGTGGACTGATGTCCGGCAGGCAGCGGCTCGCGATAATGCACGAGCTCCCTTCCACGATAAATCAAGGCGTCTCCAATCCCGAGATCCGCGGCATGCACGATGTCGGGCGCAGCGGGATGGTGCATGAACAGCGGCCATCCGCACGAACCGTCGGGGTCCGGCGAATAGTCGACGAGAAGCGAGACGCTGAATTCGCATTGCTCGCGGTCGCGATGCGGGGGCAGGTCTGCGCCGGGCCGATATGACGCGAAGTACACGTATGACGGTTTCACCTCATCGCCGGCCACCCGGCTAATGAGGTCGGTAAGCTGCGGATGAAGGAAGTTGGCCAGAACCTCGCTGTGCAGACCGAATCTCTCGGCGACTTGGCTATCGCCAAGCGGCAGGCGGCCATCCGCGACGAGAGCGCGGTAGTAGCGCTGCATGGCATTGCGCTGAAGCGGGTGAATAAGGTCCTGGATCACGACGTGGCCTTTTAGGTCGTGCTCCGCTCGCGCGGATTCGCAGATCTCGTCCCAGTGCGCCAGTCGCGTCGTCTCGTAATCAGGCGCTACGAGAATGTTTGCGAGCGCGAATGTACGCCGCAACGCTGGAGGCAGGTCCGCCGGCGCCGGCTTTCCGGCTGTCAATCTCTGCAGCGCCTCGGCGCACTGTTGTCGCGCCCAGAAGGGCGCCCATATGCCAGTGCCCGGGTCCGCGACCCATGCAATAGGATAGTCCCGCAGAAAACCATCAACGGGCAACGCGCGCCGCACGATTTCATCCGGGAAGCAGTGTTCCGGCTGATAACGGAAGCTCGAGTTGACGATCAGGTCGGCGTCATCCGGTAACCGCGCTATTTCGGCGCGGGTCGGCACGGGCGCATCGTCCAGGAAGCAACAATATGCCTGTGTCCTGGCGAGGCTCCTTGCGCGCAGCAGATACAGCGCTTGACGCAACGCGTCTTGCTTCTGCGGTGAAAAGGCGGGCATCTCAGGAAAACCAGGTGACGATGCTGTATCGTGTGCCGCGAAGAACGGGCTGAACCTCGTGGGGCCAGTCCGATCGGAATCCAATCAGCAAACCTTCTTCACCTTCGACCGCAAGGCCGAGGTTCTTAGCGTTCGGCGCTTCTCTCGGAGAACCATGGAACGTAAGGGACCCGCCGCTGTAGGTGTCGGGTTCCTCCACGCCTCCCTCACCGTTGAGAAAAATGGAAATGGAAACACGGCGCTGCTGGAACCTGGCAGGCGCAGCCGGGTCGAGATTTGCGTCCGCGTGCCGTCCGTAATAGAAGCCTTCCTTATAGATCAGAAATGATGGAGGCTCGCAGCCCGAGAGCTCAAAGCCGAATTGTTTCTCCAGCATCGGCTTGATCGCTATCAATCGATAAGTGACCATCTGTTGGGTTGCGGCAGACATCAGCGCCACTTCGGTCCGGCGCAGGCCGGATTCGATAACAAGTTGGTTTTCGCCGTCGAGAATGCGCGCGGGATCGGTCGGCGAGCACTGCATTTCGCGTCGCATGCTTGCGCAGCTGGCAGTGTCGAAGAACTCCTGCCTTACGAACCACCCAAGCAAGGCCAAAAATCCAGCGCGCGGCATGCTTGCCCTCCTGGAGTCTGATAGCGAAACCGGCCTGGGAATATTAGTGACCCCCGTGCCGTGCGCAGTCTACACGCGTCTCGGGTGCCTGCATTGACGCGGTTGAACTGTGTTGCGTAGACTTCGCATGCACCAGTTCACAGTTTAATACCGGCTTAAGGGGAAACTGCAGCATGGCATCTACGTTCGAGCGAAATCCACGAGTGGAGGGAGCGCCACTAAACGAGGAGACCATTCTTCTCGACCCCGAATCAGCGAAATTCTTCATGCTCAACCAAACCTGCTCTTTCATCTGGGAGCATTTGTCCAACCCGGCCACCGCCGAATCGCTGGCTGGCGAGCTGTGCAAATCCTTCGACAATGTTGCGTTGGCAGACGCGCTGAGCGATGTCCGCACGACGCTCGCAGAAATGCTGTCACTGGAACTTGTCATCACCCGCGACTGAATTCCTGTGCGGGTTTCACAAAGCGACGAAGACTGCGCGCTCCTATCACCCTGATACACCGCGCTGGTTCGCTGCGCGCCGCAAGACAGCGATGCCTGGCCGCACCATTCGATCCAGCACGAAATACGGAAGCATCAGAGCACGGCAGGAGAGCCGCGCATCAATATTTTCGGCCACGCGTGCGACAAATGGCAGGACGAAAAGCGTGTCGCCCCGCTCGGGGTCCACGCAGAGCAGGTTCTCGCAGACTTCGTCGGCCAGCGACGCAATCGCGCGCTTGGACCGAACCGCTGCGAGCAAGTCGGGTGGCACTTGCGCGTCCAGCAGATCGTGGGCGAGGAAGATTCCGAGCGCGAGCATGCGTTCCGCGCTCACGGCCTGTGCATTTTCCAGCATCGCAAGCCAATCCAAGTCGGCATGTACGCGCAGGAATTCCGCGATGTCGACTATCCATTTGAGCGAGCGCCACTTGTGTTTGCAGCCGTGCATGCAAAGGTCGAACAGCAGGTCTTCGGGCGCGTAGCACGGCACACTCGCGCCTGCCAGGGACACCTGCGTCAGGCGTTCCCATGAGCGGTCAGGTATTTCCGGGAGGCAATAGTAGGTGGGCGCGTTTCGCCAGTGCAGCTCTATCATGAGCATTCTTTCCCGAGCATTCAGAAACGCAAACTCATAATGATATCGGGCGTATAGTTTCAGAATGGACCGGGGAATCGCGCGGTCCGGGCTGTAGCCCATGTCGATGATGGCCCGGTGCGCCGCGACCGCGTCGCACGGCCTCACCCGAATATCGACATCGACGCTGAGTCTCAGCGCAAAATCACCGTATAGCGCCGCCGCGAGCGCGGGCCCCTTGTGCGGAACGCCAGTGACCCCTGCAGATGCGAGTGCACGCACTGCTTTGAGCAGCTCGGATACGAGAACGAGGTTTCGAACGCGGTTCGTTTCGTAGAGGGAGCGCAGTCGCTCGAGCGTTTGACTCGGCACCTTGGCGGAGTTCAATCTCATCAGCGTCCGGTACACGAGCGGATTGACGCCGTGTCGCTGCGCAATCGACACGAATGAATGCCAATCGAGATTACGATCCAGGAGATCCGAAATCGCGCGGGCGTGCATCTCGTCCAATCGCACGCGTGCGCAATGCAGAAGCAATTCGAATTCGGCGCTGGGAACCGCTCTCATGGGTGCATTATGCGGTTAGCGGCTCTCTGGTCACTCTGATTTCGCTGTGGGACCACCCGCAATGGCCCGCCTGTCGGCGCGCACGTACCTCACGGTACGGGCGCTGGGTGTGGCCGAAGTATAGCTTCGGCCGGGAGAGCATCACAAGAACGCCGCCGCACGTCTTTCACCGTCGATCATCGGCGAGAAAGTCCGGGATTAGTTTAGGATGTCTACTTCCGGTTATACGGCAAGGGAAAGGTTATGGCATTTCCCACTACCGAAGCCCACATCGAAGCGGTAGAGCGAGACCGGTGTTCGCCTGCCCGGTGAATATCGAGTGCGTCTCATGGCACGAAACGGTGGCGAGTTGTCTACGGCGGGCGATGACTGGCGAGTATTTCCAGTACTCGATTCAACTGACGGCAAGACGCGGGGCGTTCCCCCAATCACATCGCGTTGAAGACGGTGGCCGCTCGGAAGATTGAGGGGTTCCCTACGGACGCCGTAGCGATCGCAGAAACGGTAAAGGCGATTTCCTGGTCCTGATGCCAGGCGGCTCTGGGCGCCTCGATCCTCAAGTGCAGGAAACGCGCATATGCATGCCGGCGGCTCTGCGTTATGACGGGTAGGACTCGGGTGCCGAACAAGTTCGCCGCACCCGGCCGGTCACGCCGCACAGTTCTGGCTCTCATATCTGCTCTACTCTCGGCCCCGGCTTTCGCTGCCGTTGATAATGAGGGTTATAACGAGTACACGATCAGCGCGGCTGATATTCCCAAAGACGCGCCTCGCTTAAAAGACTATCCGGCCAAACCCCCAACGCGTCTCCGGACGTACGCAGCGACCCGCGTTCAAGGATGTACCGAACCCAACTCACGCGCTGGGCCACGGAGAAGCCGAATTTTGCAGGCCATTACATTCTTACCACGTGGGGTTGCGGAACGGGCTGCACGCAAATTGCAATCATCGACGCACTCACGGGAAACGTCTTCCATCTAGGTATCGGGTGAGAACTAACCGTACGATGCAGCGAAAGGTCACGAGCCCGGTGCGCGCCTCTTCGATGAACGGGAACATTGGTCTCACCAACAAGCATCCGATGAAGGCGGGAAGGTCTGGTGCGAATGGGTGGTGACGCCCGATCTCTTTCGTGGGTCGCTGAGCACATAGCGCCTTCCTCGCCTGGCTTCTGCAGTGCCTCGTTATAATTCGCTGTCGTCTTCCCAGGTAACGAATCGTGCCCGAACGTTTGCCAGTGCTCGCCCAGTACCTGTATCCAAAACAGGCGATGACGACCTTCGCCGGCAAGATCGCGAGTGCCCGGGGCGGGCGCTTTACTACGGCCCTCATCACATGGTTCGTCGGCCACTACGGCGTCGACATGACGGAGGCGGCGAATCCGGATATCGAAAGCTACGCAACGTTCAATGAATTTTTTACGCGCGCATTGCGTCCCGGCGCGCGCCCGCTCGCGCAGGCTGACTTCATCTGTCCGGTGGATGGATCGATCAGTCAATTCGGCGCGATCGATCAGGACCGCATCATTCAGGCGAAAGACCATAATTATTCGACGGTCGCGCTGGTCGGCGGAGATCGCGATCTGGCTGCGTGCTTCGAGCATGGCAGCTTCGCCACGCTTTATCTGAGCCCCAAGGACTATCACCGCATACACATGCCCTGCGATGCGCGTTTGACACGCATGATTTTTATCCCCGGGTCGTTGTTCTCGGTGAATCCGGTCACCGCGCGCGGCGTTCCCAATCTCTTCGCCCGCAACGAGCGCGCAGTGTGCGTGTTCGAGACCGAGCACGGGCCGTTCGTGCTGGCGCTGGTCGGCGCCACTATCGTCGGGAGCATCGAAACTGTCTGGCACGGCGTCGTCAATCCGCCCGGGGCGCGTGAGGTCAAAGAATGGCAATACCGGCCGCAGGACTGGACGTTTAAGAAGGGCGACGAGATGGGTCGTTTTTCCCTGGGTTCGACGATCGTGCTGCTGTTTCCCAAAGAACGGCTGCGCTTCAATCCCGAATGGGCGCCGGAGCGATCGGTGCGTCTGGGGGAAATGATGGCGACGACGATCGCTGAGGCTGTACGCTGACGTGCATTAAATCGCGTGCTGCAGAAAGAATCGCAGCATCTCGCGACTGGCGTCCGGACCCGTCGGATCGCTGAACGAGCCCTCCGTGCTTCCGCCGCACCATGCATGAGCGGCGCCGTGTATCAGCCATTGCTCCATGACAGGATTGCCCGTGGTATCGCGATGAGTGGTGCGCGTGTACGCGCGCCCGCCCGTCTCGCCGTGCTCCACCGTGCACCCGTGTTCCACAAACGCGTTTTCGCTGGTTTTGGAGGCTGATGGAACCGGCGACGCCTGCGCGATCAGCTCGTCTCCGTTGCTGGGATGCACCGTCGTATCGCTGTCGCCGTGAAAGACGATCGTGGGCACCTTGCGCATAGAGCCGTCCGGACGCGGTTTACGTTTGCCTCGCTTCGTTCCTTGCCCGCGCATGGCAGCAAATGCCGAAGGCACGTCGCGTGCTGCCTGGTACGCGAGCCCGGAGTGGATCCCCACGGCGGCATACAGGTCGGGATAGGTCGTTCCCATGACCGCGGCCATGGCGCCGCCAGCCGACAGCCCTGCGACATACACCTGGCGCGCGTCGAGACCGTACGCCGAGATGACCTCTCGCGTGATTCCGGCGATCAGCGAAGGCTCGCCGCGGTCTCGCTGCTGATGCTTGGGCTCGAACCAGTTCCAGCACTTCGATACGTTCGCTTTGGCCGCCTGCCTGGGATACACGACGATAAAGCCGTACTCCTCCGCCAGCGCGTTCATGCGGGTTGCCGCGGCGAAATCGTCGGGGCCCTGCTTGCAGCCGTGCAGCATGACGAGGAGCGGCAGCGCCTGTCCGTCATAGACGGCGGGTATATACGTCTTGTACTCGCGCATGCCGGCGCCATTCGCGTAGCTTCGCGTAACGAACTCGCCTCGCGCGCGGGCGGGAGCATCGACATCGACCACCCGATACGAACCTTCGATGGCGAGGTTGTCCACCCCGCTGGGTTCTGCCACGGGCGCTGCTACCCCGTCGCGCAATGCGCGCTGGATCGCGGCGGTCGCTGCCATGAGTTTGCCGTCGCGCACCAGACGGGTCGCATTCAGGAGGCCCGCGGGGATTTTCAGGTTCATCGTTTCTCCATAGTTAGTGGGTGCTCACGTGCTATCCTAGCGTGATGCTGCAACGCAATATACGAGCCTATCAGAACAAAGGATGGACTACCCCCCGAGGTACGCTTTGCGCACGTGCGGGTTGTCGATCAGCTCCTGCCCGGTGCCTTCGAGCGTGAGCGTTCCCGATTCCAGCAGGTAGGCGCGATCGCACATCTCGAGCGCGGCATAGGCGTTCTGCTCGACCATCAGCACGGTCGTGCCTTCGGCGCGTATGCGGCGGATCACTTCGAACGTGCGCTCGACGATGTTCGGCGCAAGGCCCAGCGAAGGCTCGTCGAACAGCACGAGCTTCGGCCGCGACATCAGCGCGCGGCTGATCGCGAGCATCTGCTGCTCGCCGCCGGAAAGCGTTCCGGCGACCTGTCTGCGGCGTTCGGCCAGCACCGGGAAGATTTCGAACACACGTGCGCGATCGGCGGCGACTTCCGTCGTGTCCGAGCGCAGATAACATCCCATTTCGAGATTTTCCTCGACGCTCATGTCGGGGAACACGTGGCGTCCCTCGGGGCAGTGCGCGATGCCGTGCGCGAGGATGTGCCGCGCCGAGGCCCGCGTGATGTCTGCGCCTTCGAACGTCATGCGGCCGCTGGTTACCGGCAGCAATCCGGAGATCGTCTTGAGGAGCGTCGTTTTGCCGGCGCCGTTCGCGCCGATCAGGGCGACGAGCTCACCTTGATTGACTACAAGCGATACGCGCTTCAGCGCTTCTACTTTGCCGTAGCAGCACACGACGTTTTGGATCTCAAGCACGGTGGAGCCCAATCCCCTGACCGAGGTACGCGCGTATCACTTCCGGGTCGTTCTGAATGAGCGCCGGAGGCCCCTCCGCAATGATCTTGCCGTAATTCAGGACGACGATGCGGTCGGAGACGTTCATCACGAGCTGCATGTCGTGCTCGACCAGCAAGACCGTAACGTCGCGCTGCCGTATCCGGGTGAGTAGCTCGATGAAGCTCGCGGTTTCGGAGGCGTTCATGCCCGACACCGGCTCGTCGAGCAGAAGCAGCGTCGGTTTTGCCGCGAGCGCCACCGCGACTTCGAGCAGGCGTTGCTCGCCGTACGGCAGCGCCGCACCGAGCTCGTCCGCGCGCGCCGCGAGTCCGACGAAATCGAGGATTTGCCGCGCCTCGTTGCGAAGCTTCGCTTCTTCCTCGCGCACGCGCTTGAGGTTGAGCAACGTCTCCCATACGGACGAAGTGCCATGGCGATGGAGCCCCATCAGCACGTTGTCGAAAACCGTATTCGCGCCGAAGACGCTGGTCTTCTGAAAAGTGCGCACGAGCCCGAGGTTCGCCACCTCATGAGACTTGAGGCCGTTCAGCGAGACGCCGCGGTAACGCACGTCGCCGCGCGTAGGTGCGAGAAATCCGGTGACCACGTTAAAGGCGGTCGTTTTGCCGGCGCCGTTCGGTCCGATGAGGCTCACCAGCTCGCCTTCGTTCACGTTGAAAGTCATATCGGAAATCGCGACGAGGCCGCCGAAATGCACGCTGACGTGTTCTATCGAAAGCGCTGCACTCGATGCGCGAGCGTTCATCGCTTGGCCCAGCGCTCGCGCACCGCGGGGACAATGCCGCGCGGCAGGAAAAACACGACGAGTATCATCAGCACGCCGTAGATGATCCATTGCGCGACGGGCGAAGTGTATGCGCGCAGCACCACGGGCAGCATGCCGAAAATGAGTCCGCCGACGAGCGGGCCCGCGAGCGTTCCCTTGCCCCCGGTGATGACCATGATGACCATCGTCACGGTGTAGATGAAAAGAAAGATGTCGGGATCGATGATCCTCACGAAGTGCGCGTAGAGCGCGCCTGCCGCGCCGGCGATGCCCGCGGAAATCACCGCGGCGAGCACGAGGAAGCGTGTCACGTCGATTCCCAGGGACGTCGCGAGCGGCTCGTTCTCTCTCAGCGCGATCATCGCGCGCCCGATGCGCGAGAGCACGAGCCGGCGGATGACGAGATAAGCGAGCGCTCCCACTGAGAGCACGACATAGTAGTTCGGCACTTTCCCCCACAAGGTGTACTCGCCCAGCCCCGGAAAAGCGAGCGTGAACGGAGGAATGTTGTTGAGCGCAAGCGGTCCCTGTGTGAGCTCGACCCAGTTGAGTGCGACCAGCCGTGTCACTTCGGCGAAGCTGATGGTGACGATGACAAAGTAGGCGCCGCGCACTTTGAACGAGAGCTTGCCGATCGCGTAGCCGCACAACCCCGCGATCACGATTCCGACCGCCAGTCCGACCACCGCGGGCCAGGGCTCGTGCACGACGCGAATGCCGAAAAAGTGCGCGTCGAAACCCAGTGACGTCAGCGCGCTCGCGTAGGCGCCGATGCCGAAAAACGCGACGTGCCCGAGGCTTAGCTGGCCGGTGTATCCGAGCAGCAGATTCAGGCTCATCGCAGCGATCGTGAAGATACCGGTCGTAATGAGCACGTGCAGGAAATAGGCGTCGCCCAGCCACAGCGGAACGGATGCGAGCAACGCGAGCCAGAAGAGCGGAACGGCGCGCTTCACCCGATGCGCTCCGCGCGCGCGAAAAGTCCCGTGGGTTTGAAGAGCAGCACGACGATAATGAGCAGAAAGCCCATCGCGTCGCGGTAGCCCGACGAGACGTAACCTGCGCCCATTTCCTCGGCGAAAGCCAGGATGAAACCGCCGATGGTCGCGCCGGTGATACTGCCGAGCCCGCCCAGGATCACGATCGCGAACGCTTTCAACGCGGCGAGATCGCCCATCGTCGGCGTGATCACGAAGACTGCACCGAGAAGTGCGCCCGCCGCTGCCGCAAGCCCTGAACCCAGCGCGAAGGTTGCGGTGTTGATCGCGCTCACGTTGACGCCCATCAAGGCCGCAGTGTCGCGATCCTGAAAAGTCGCGCGCATCGCTTTGCCGAGCTTGGTGCGATGTATGAGCGCGTACGTCCCGGCGATCAGCAGCGCGGCCGCGACGAACACGAAGACGCGCAGCCACGCGACCGAAATCGGTCCGAACACCAGCGGTTCGCCGGGCAGAGGCGAAACGATGGATTTGGCGACGCCGCCCCAGATCATCTGCTCGGTGTTCTGGAGCACGATCCAGCAGCCGATCATGATCAGCATTGTCGTGTCGATGTCGGCGCCGCGCATGGGCCGCAGCAGCACGAGCTCGATCACGGCGCCGAGGACGATTCCCAGGACGAGCGCGCCGAGCAGCGCCAGGTAGAAATTCACGCCGAGCATCGCGGTCAGCATGAAGATCATGTAGCCGCCGAACGCATACAGCTCGCCGTGGGTGAAATTCACCACGCGCATGATGCCGAAGATCAGCGTGAGGCCGATGCCCAGAAGCGCGTAAGTCGCTCCGAGCATGACCGCGTTGACGATGTGCTGGAGGAGCTCGTCCACTGCAAAAAAATTCCGGGGCGCGCGCCCCGGATTTTCAAATGACTTCTAGCTGTCTTTCCGCATCTTCAGCGGGCAAGAGTCACTTTGCCGTTATCGATCTTGACGACGTATACCGCGGGTATGCTCTGACCGCTTTCTTTTCCGGCCGGGCCGGCTTTCGTGAACGCGATCCTGCCATTGAGACCCGTCAGCTCGGTGTTCCAAAGTGCAGCGCGTATCGCTTCGGGGTCGGCTTTGCCGGCCTTGGTAATGGCTGCAGCGATGGTCTGGATGCCGTCATAGCCGCGGAAACCTTCGGTGAGACCCGCGAACGGGTAGCCGCGCTTTCTCCATTCGGCCACGAAAGCTCTGGCCGCGGCGGGATTCGGCGTGGCTTCGGGGACCCACGGCGGGAAGAACAGCAGGTGATAGCTGCCGTTCGCGGCAGGACCGGCTTGCTCGATCAGCTGATCGGGAGACTGCGAGCCGCCCGTCGTGATGATCTGGCGCTTGAGACCCAGCGCGTGCGCCTGCTTGAGTATCAGCGTCAACTGCTCGACCGCGGTGGTAATGAAGAGTGTGTCGGCGTCCGAGCTTTTGATCTTGGAGAGCTGAGCGTTCAGGTCCTGGGCTGCCGCGTCCATCGTTTCGACCGCACCGACTGCGACACCTTTGTCTTTGAGCATTTTCGAAAATACATCCGCCGCGCCTTTGCCCCAGTCGTTGTTGACCACGAGGAAATCGGCTTTGCGGATCTTGAGCGCGCCCACGCGATCGGCGAAGGCTGTTGCTTCCATGCCGGACGTCGGCGAGATCCTGAAAATATACGGATTGCCCGAGACCGTGATCTTGTCGGACGAAGACGTCTCCACCACCATCGGGACCTTGTATTCCATGAGCTTCGGCATGACCGCGAGAGTGTAAGTCGAGCTCCACGCGCCCATCATCACCGGCACCTTGTCGCGCACGATGAGCTTCTCGGCCACGGCGACGGCTTCCGTCGGATTGCTCTTGTTGTCCTCGATGACAAGCTCGATCTTCTGCTTGAGGACGCCGCCTTTCGCGTTGATTTCGTCCGCGGCGATCTTCGCGCCGTTCGTGACGAAATTGCCCGATGCGGCGACCGGCCCCGTCAAAGGCTGATTCACGCCGATTTTGATTTGCGCAAATGCGCCCGTCGCTGCGAACGCAGTCGCCACGCCAACCGCTATCAGACCTGCCCTAAAAGTTGCTTTCATGCCGTTCTCCTTTTGACATGCATTATTCATGAGCTTCGAAGCTTGCCTTCGCGGCGCTCATGAATGATGCTGTTCACTCGACCTTGATTTTCGCATCCCTGATCACGCGTCCCCATTTGTCGATCGCAGAGGCGATGAGGTCGCGAAACTGCTCGGGCGTCCCGCCGACCGGCGTGAATCCCAGCTTCACCAGCGTGCCGCTCGCTTCCGGGTCCTTCAGTACCGCGTTGATGTCGCCGTTCAACTTCGCGACGATCGCACGCGGCGTCCCGGCCGGAGCGAGCACGCCCTGCCACGCGCCGAAATCGAATTCCTTCATGCCCATTTCGTAGAGCGTAGGCACCGACGGAATCACCTTCGAGCGCTCGACGGTGGAGACCGCCAGCGCGCGCACGGCGCCCTGCTGGATGTGGCCGATCGCGGGGGGCAGCGTGACGAACATGATCTGGATCTGGCCGCCCATGATGTCGCGGATCGCTGCAGTCGCGCCCTGGAACGGCACATGAGTCATTTCTATTTTTTGCGTGCGCTTGAAAAGCTCCCCCGCGAGATGCCCGACCGTGCCGACCTGCGGCGAGCCGAAGTTGATCTTGCCCGGGTTGGCCTTCGCGTATGCGATGAGTCCGCTCACGTCCTTGAACGGCAGGCTGTTGTTCGCGATCAGCACCTGCGGTGAGACGATGGCCTGAACGACAGGCGAAAAACTCTTTACCGCGTGGAACGGCAGGTTGCTGAACAGCGATTCGTTGATCGAGAGCTGGTCGCTCGTCACGAGCAGAGTGTAACCGTCCGCCGTCGCCTTCGCCGCGGTGCCGTGGCCGATGTTGCCGCCGCCGCCCGGCTGGTTGACGATGACGATAGTCTGGCCGAGACGCGGTGAGAGGCTGTGCGCGATTGTCCGCGCGAGGAGGTCAGGGCTCGTGCCGGGCATGCCGGGAACGACCATGCGCAGCGGACGGTTGGGGTAGTCGCCGGTTTGCGCGTGCGCGGCCAGTGCCAGGACCATCGTCATTCCGGCGAAGGCCGGTATCCAGAACGGTTTCATCTCAGCTCGCCGCGGCCTGCGCTTCAGGCAGGAACCGCAGATCGACGATATCTTCCGCCCGCAGCGGCTTATCGATGGCGCCCAGCCGCACCTGCAGATCGATCGCCTGCTGCAGCCCGGGCATGTCGATCTCTCCATCGAAGTGCAGTCCCCCTATTTCACGGTCTATCGAGCGCTGCATCGTCTCGCGGGTGATGCCGAAATGCCTGGCCCCGAAGTCTACCCATTCGTCGGGATGATCGGCGGCGTAGCGATAGCTTTTTCGTGATGCGCGCAGCACCGCGCGAATCAGCTCCGGTTCGTGCGCAATGGTGTCGGGGCCCGCGACGACGAGACCCCATTGCATGTCGGGGCAATACGCCTCGTCGGTCAGCGCCTGCATGACACGGAACGCTCCTGCTTCTTCCCCGATCGAGACGTTGGGCTCGGACAGCACCGCGCCGGACAGCTCACCGGAGCGGAAGAGATCGACGACTTTGGGATAGCGGGGTCCGAGTCCGACGATGTTCACATCGGCGTCGGGATTCAGTCCATGGCTCTGGAGCACTTCGCGCATGAACCAGTAGCTGCAGCTTCCGATCGAAAGCGCTGCAGCGCTTTTGCCGCGCAGGTCGCGCCAGTCGCGGATGGTTGGCGCGGCGACAAAGTACTGGACCGCGCGCCGTTTCGCGTTGCTTGCAACGATCCTGAAGCGCGAGCCGCGCGCAATCGCGGTGATCGCGGGCGGCGATCCGATCTCGCCGATCTTCAACGCGCCGCTGTCGTAGGCGCGCGCAATCTCGGGCCCTCCGAAGATGGTCTTAAGCTGGAGGTCGAAACCTTCATCGCGGAAGAAGCTGCGCTCGATGCCAAGCCGCAGCAGCGGCGACTCCTTGTCGGTCGGGATTCCGTATTCGAGTTTCACGCTCATTCCACCGCCGTGTCCGCTGCCTGCCTGATTTCCCCGTCCTTGTACTGACCCCACGCGGCGGTGAGCTGCTTCATCGCGAGCGGGTCGAGATCGAAGCGCGGTTCCTGGTCGGGATCCCAGTGGCCGTGCTCGTCTATCCCGCGCACGAGTGTGGCCTGCCTGCGGCCGATCGTCGAGCGCACGTGGGTCGGGATGTAGAAAAAAGCGAAGCCGATGCGGCGATCGGCGCCGCGGTTGGGCTCGGAGGCGTGCGCCATGCGCTCGTGGTGCAGCGAGAACTCTCCGGGCTTCAATTCGAGGTGGACCGCCTGCTTCTCATCCAGTCCGGCGATGCTTTGTCCTTTCGCCAGCATGTTGTCGGGCGCGTGCGTTTCTACGTGATGCAGGTCGGGACCGAGATGCGTGCGCGGCATGACTTTGAGGCACCCTTTCTCAATTGTGCTCTCGGTAAAACCCACCCACGCCGTCACTTCTTCGTGAGGATCGAGGCCGAAGTACGCGGAATCCTGATGCCACGAGACGTAGTGCGGATCGCGCGCGTTCTTGGCAAAAATCGATGCGCCGAAAAGCAGGAGGTTCGGACCGATCACGTCCTCGACGGCGTCGAGTATGGCCGGGTTGCGGCCCAGTTCCATCAGCCACGGAAAAGCGAGGTTGCCTTTGATCTTGAGCGTGCGATTGGCGTCGTGGCGGACTCGCGCTTCGTACGCTTCGATGCGCCGGCGATAACCGGCGGCCTGTCTCGCGCTCACCGCTCGAAACGGAAATGCGTAACCCTCATCCTGAAATTGAGCGAGCTGTTCGTCGGTGAGGTGTTTCGGCATCGTTCGTTACTCGATCAGGGCCAGGCGGGACTGCGCTCGACCTGTGCGGCGCGCTCGCGCTGAACCCGATAGACGGACGGTTCGGGGACGACGAAGCGCTCAAGCAGCAGCGTTTCGCGGGCGCGTGCGAGCTTGGGCTCGTTCTCGATTGCGAGGAACGCACTGCGTATGCGCTCGACGGTTGCCTGCGGCATCTCGGCCGTTGCGACGATCGGCGGCATCGGCGTGGGGTCCGTCGTCTCGATCACGCGCACCTGCGCCGCGAACTCGGGATCGCTGCCCTTCAGAAGATCGTGAACGTAGCTGTCGAGGGGACCCACGTCGATGCGTCCTTCGGCGAGCGCCTTGATCACACCGCGCGGGTTGAGAAGATTCCCGGTGATGTCCGTATAAGGCTCCGCGCGCGCACCGAACTTCTGCAGCATATGGTGACGGAACGCAAAGTATCCCGACTGCGAATCCTTGAGTGTGTAGCCTGCGCGATGTCCGAACGTATCTTCCAGTGATGCGAACCTGGAGTTTTTCGCAACCGCGATATCGCTCCAGTACACCGACTTGCCGCCGTATCGCGCGGCGCTCGGAACGGGTGCCGCAAGGATCACCGGCTGCGGGTCGCGCAACGAGAACGGAAGCCCGCACATCATCACGCACGCGAGATCGTCGCGCCGCCACAGATCGGACAGGAGCTTCGGCGGATCGTGGTCTTCGTGACGGACCTCGACGCCAGCGCTCGACATCACCCAGTCGTAAATCGAGCGCCACGCCGCCTTGCACTCCGGCGTGACCGAATACATGCGGGCGTTTGCCAGCATCGGAAAGGTCTACTCCGCTCCTTCGGCGCTTCGCGCCTTCGGGCGCGACAGCACGCTTAGGCGCCTTGCGGCGCTACATATAGATTTCGTCGCCCTTGGGATCATCTAGCTTCAATCCGCCTTAATTCCGAGCTTGCGGATGATCGTCCCATAGCGGTCGAAGTCCGCGCGCATTACCGCACGCAACTGGTCCGGTGTGCCGCCGCCCGGGTCTATGCCCTGCGCCGCGAGCTTCTCACGCAGCTCGGGGTTCTGCATCACCTTCGCGGAATCGCCCTGTATCCTGGTCACGATCGCAGGCGGCAGGCCCGCGGGCCCGATGAGCGCATACCACGATAGCGATTCGAAACCCGGCAGGTTGCCGGCCTCGGCGATGGTCGGCAGATCCGGATGCGCGGCACTGCGTTTGAGCGTCGCGACGCCGAGCGCGCGCAGCTTTCCGGCTTTCACGTGCGGCATCACGGAGTGCATCTGCGCGAAGATCATTGCGAGATGTCCGCCCAGGAGATCGGTCACCGATGCGCCGACGCCTTTATACGCGACATGCGTCATCTGCGTGCCGGTCATCGCCTTGAAAAGCTCGCCCGCCATGTGCGCCTGCGTGCCTACGCCGCCGGAGCCGTAATTGAGCTCGCCGGGACGCGCCTTCAGGAGCGCAATGAGCTCCTTGACCGAACGCGCGGGAATCGAGGGATGCACGACTAGACCGTTTTCCACCGTGCCCATCATCGTGATCGGCGTGAAATCCTTGAATACGTCGTACGACAACTTGTACATGTGAGGATTGACGGCGAGGTTGCCGATGGGACCGGAGGTCAGCGTGTAACCGTCGGGCGGCGCCTTGGCTCCCATCTCCATCCCGATGTTGCCCGCAGCGCCGGGTCTGTTGTCGACGACCACCTGTTGCCCCCACATTTCCGCGAGCTTGCCGCCCAGCAATCGCGGCAATGCGTCGGACGCGCCGCCGGGACTGAAAGGAACAATGATCCTGACCGTCTTGGCCGGATAAGCCTGTGCGATCGCAGTCGACGAACCTGCAAAGCAGCCCAGCGTCGCAACGGTAATGCACACCAACCTGAACGAGATCGACATTGAACCCCCGCTGAAGAGAAGAGTAACGACTCCGAATGCCCTTGTGAAAATGATAAGTGGAACTTACTCCAACTCGCCGTCACGAAACGAAGCCGGACAGAACGACGCCGGACATATCTCGTCCGCCTCGCGTCCCAGCGGGTCTGACGTGTGCCAGTTGGCCCAGATACGCTCGCTGGCTTCCTGCGCCCGTTTGCGAACCTGATCGAGATCGACGCCCGGAATGCGTCCGTTCTGCATGCGAACTTCACCGGCTACGATGACCGTATCGACGTCATCGCCAACACCGCATTCCACGACGGTTCGAACAGGATCGCGCACCGGGCCCATGCGGAGCGTCCCTTTGCCGGACAGATCGATCACGATGATGTCGGCGCGCGCGCCCGGCTGCAGCCGGCCGAGGTCATCGCGTCCGAGCGATTTCGCACCGTTGAGCGTCGCCGCGCTGAAGACGTCCGCAGCGGTCGCCGACTTGTAATCGTGGCTCATCACTTTGCCGTGATACGAAGCCGTGCGCATGTTGAGCATCATGTCGCGCGGATAGGTGTCGGACCCCAGCGCAATGTTGATCCCGAGCTCGGTGTATCTGCGCCAGTTATCGAGGACGCGCGCGCGCCGCACGATGTTGATCGCGCAATGCGAGATGGAGACCCCCGCCTCACCCATGAGCTTCAAGTCCTGCGCGGCCGGGTAGTTGAGCCGCACGCTGTCGGCAGGGAGGTTGCCGTGCCCGATGTTGAGCGTCGGCCGCAGCATGCCGAGATCGGCGAGGATTTCGATCGGTGTCTTGCGGTGCTCGCGCACGACTTCATAGAACTCGATGATGCTGTACGCCGCGTGCGTCGCCATCGGAAGCTTCATCTCGTCCGCTTTCTCGCGCGTCATGCGTAAGAGATCGATGCTGCACGTTTCCATTTCGCGCGGAACGAGGATGCCTTTGATGAGCCCTTTGCCGGCGCCGTCGTGCTTTTCGATCCACTTCAGCGCGCCGGCGAATTCCCTGCGGCCATTCTCTTCGTTCAGCACGCGCTTCAAACGCCCGTGCTCGTCGCCGACCCAGCGGCCCGAGTCGTAACCGGGGCCGAGATAGCCGCGCACCCCGAGCGCGAGACACTGTGTCATCAGCGCTTCCTGAATGCGGAGCTGGCTGCCGTACTCGACGAACGTCGTCACGCCGTTTCGCAGCAGCTCCGCAACGGTGAACAGCGCGTGCAGCTCCATTTCGCCTTCGCGCCCGGTCTCATCCGGCCGCAGGTAGCGCACGTCGCCGTCGATGCGCGTGCCTTCTTTGGGCACGCTGATCTCGAAGAACGGCTGGCCGAAATAATCTCCGCGGCCGGCATCGGTAATCAATCGATGCGATGCGCGGTGTCCGGAATGGACGTGCGTGTCGATAAACCCGGGTGCGACGAGCTTGTCCTTCGCGTCGATCTCTTTGTCGACGCGGCCTTCGAACTTCGGGCCGACATAGAGTATGTCGTCGCCATCGAAAACGACTTCGTGGTTTTGATCGAGCCGATGCCGGCCATCGCGATGCCCGACCACCCAGCCGCCTGAAATGCGTGTGCGCATGCGTTTATTTTTCCTCTTCCCCGAACGGCAGCGCCGTTCCCAGTCCTTTCTGGACCGCGCGGTTGTAGACCCAGTGACCGATGCCGGCGTCGAGTATGCCCATGCCGGGGGACTCGTACAGGATGATGTCTTCCGGGCTCGTGCGGCCCGGTTTCTTGCCGGCGACGACGTCTCCGAACTCGGCCTGCACGTCCTCCGGCTTGAATTTCCCGGACGCGAGCAGCGTATTGAAAGGTTTGCGCGGCGGATTGTCGCCGAGCACCTGGTCGGCGCCGGAGAGAAAAACACGCGAGCGCAGCACGGTGTCTTCGTCGAACTCTCCGGGTGCGAGCGACATGAAGAGCACGCCGGGCTCGAGCCAGTCCGATTCGAAAACGATGTTGTTGCCGCTCGTCGCGGTGATCATGATGTCGGTGTTGCGTACCGCCTCGCGTCCCGAAGGCGCAGGCTCGATCTCGATGCCGAGCGCGCGCTCCATCAACTCGCAGAACTTGCGCACGTTCGCCGGATCGCGGCTGTAGACCTTGACCTTGCGCAGCGGCCGCACCGCGCAAACCGCCTGCGCCATGCCTTGCGCGTAGCGGCCGGTGCCGATGATCCCGAGCGTGCTCGAGTCGGGCCGCGAGAGATGTTTCGCCGCGACGCCGTACGGGGAGGCCGTGCGTATCGCATGCAAGTGGTAATCGGAGATGATCGCCACCATTGCCATGTCGGTCCAATCGAAGAGGCAAATCACTTCGGACCTGTTCGTGCCTCGATAGCCTGAATAAACGCGGACTGCCGCTGCTCCGAGCTCGGGCACCATCCCCGGCAGGATACGAATGTTGTGCCAGAGGTGACCGCGGTGCTGCGGGTGCTCCATGGTGTAGCGCTTCAGGTGATACGTGCTGCCTTCGGATTGCTGTTTGAGCACCTGTTCGATGGTGTCGACGGCTTCGCGATACGTGCTATCGCCTTCGAGCGCGCTCTTCACGTCCTGCTCGGTCAGAAAAAGCATGCCGCTTCCTTATTCAGGCCTGAGCTTGGCGACCTGCGACACTTTCGCCCACTTCTCCATCTCCGACTTGATGAAAGCCAGGAATGCGTCGGGCGTGTTGCTGACCGGATCGGTGTCGAGGTTCGCGAGCAGCTGCACGACTTTGGGATCGGCGACCGCGCGCACGATCTCCTTGTTCAGGCGTTCGACGACCTCGCGCGGCGTGCCCGCAGGGGCCAGCACGCCGTACCATTGCCTGACGTCGTAGCCCGGCAGCGTTTCGCCCAGCGTCGGCACGTCCGGAGACCTGCGCTTCGACCCGGTGGTCGCGATGGCGATGAGCCGCTTCGCCTTGATATGCGGCACGGTCGCAGGACCGCCGCCGAAGGCCATCGCAGTTTCGCCCGTCAGCGTGCTGACGAGGGCGGGCCCCGTTCCCTTGTACGGGACGTGCTGCAACTTTACTTTCCCCAGGACGTTCAGAAGCTCGCCGGCAAGATGCGTGTTGCTGTTCACGCCGCTCGAGCCGTAAGTGAGCTCGCCGGGCCGCGCTCGTGCGAGCGCGATCAGTTGCTTCACCGTGCTTACGCCCAACGAAGGGTGCACCATGAGGGTGTAATCGGTCGCGCCTGCGAGGCTGATCGGAGCGAAGCTTTTGATTGCATCGTACGGCAGATTCGGTGTGATGCTGGGGATGACGGCGTTGGGACCGCCGCTGCCGAGCAGCAGCGTGTAGCCGTCCGCCGGAGATTTCGCGACGATTTCGGTGCCTATGCGTCCGCTCGCGCCGCCCCGATTGTCGATGATGACCTGTTGATGCAGCTGCTCCGATAACGCCTGGCCGATCACGCGCGCGGACCCGTCGACGCCGCCGCCGGGTGGGAAAGGCACGACGATGCGGATCGGTTTGCTCGGATACGGCTGCGCCACGGCTTGCGAGCCTGCGAAGGCGGCGACGACCGCGAGCGCAAGTCCGACTGCAATTGGTTTCATGCTGAGTCTCCGGATTATTTTATTTGGGCGCAGCCCGAGTGGCCGCGAATGACGAGCCGCGGATGCACATGCGACCGCGCGGGTCCTGCCACAATATTTCGTCGGCATGCAGCTTTCCCAGCGCGCGCGCGACGAGGTTGAAGCCGTAGTCGGAGAACTGCTCCGCGATCTCGGAATAATACTTCGGCTCTGTCTCAATCAGCGCCCGGATTTTCGCGGCAAGCGGGGCGATCTCGGCGTCGTTCTTCCTGACGCCAGGTGCCTCATCGGCTTTGCCGCCCAGGTAGTCGTCGATCTTCACGCGGTCGGCGTATGCATACGATATGCGCTCGAAACGCTCGCGCGGTATGCCTTCACCCATCGTCGCATCGATGCCCACTTTGGCGCCGGTCGGCACGACACCAGGCGGCGTGACCGGAAGGCTCGGGTCCAGCGGTTTCGCGCGCGCGCCGGGAATGACGAAGACGTCACGGTCGCCCTGCACACGCGTGGCGATCGCCCACTCGACGTCCATCGCGTTCCAGACATCGATATCGTCGTCCACGACCACGACATGCTTCATGTCCATCGTCGATAGCGCCGCCATCAATGCGTTCTTGCCTTCGCCCGACTGCTTCCTGATCGATATGATGGCGTGCCACTGCGTGCAGCCTCCGACCGTGACGTTGATGTCCTTTGCCTGCACGCCGGCATTCTTGAGCGCCGCGCGTAACGCCGTATAGCGCGTCGGCGCGCCGAGCCAGATGTTCTCCCACGGCATGTGCAGCGAGTAGTAAATCGGATCGCGGCGATGCGTGATCGCCTTGACCCTGACGAGGGGATTCCAGTGGAGTCCCCCCATCAACCGGGTGAACTCGCCGAAGCGGCCCTCAGGCCACGTCCACCCCGTCGGCAATATCTCGGCTTCGAGCACGATTTCGGCGCCCGCGACGCAGGGCAGGTCGATCGTTTCGCACGAAGTGAGATCGACGGGCGCGCCGCGTATGCCGCCGGCGACCGCAAGCTCGTCGACGCCGAGAGCCGCGCGAAACCCCGCGCCCATGATCTCGAACGGATGCGTGCCGATGGAAACCGAGATCGGGCATGGCCGTCCCTGTTCGAGCGCGCGCTGCGCGAAAAACCTGAGGTTGTTCGGCGTGACGATATCGATGCCCGTCAGGTTTTTTTCTTTGACGAGCAGACGGTAGACGCCCGCGTTGAGACCGTATTCGGGATCGCGTGCGATCACGACACCCGCGGTGATCATCGGACCGCCGTCATAGATCGACGACATTGGAATGGGCAGCCGGTACAGATCGACGTCATCGCCCGTATGCACCACCTGCCTGATCGGCGCGCTCTCGACATAGCGGGGCGGGATCGGGTTGTCGATGCCGCGTCGCAGCTTCCCTTCGATCTCGGAAAATCTGCTGCAGCCCATGCCGAGCGCGGCACGTTTCTGAGTGCGCAGCAAACCCGAAACGACCGGCGTCTCGTAGCCGTGTACGGCGTGAAAGAAGAGCGCCTGATCGGCCTGATCGACGAGCGTTGCGATGTGCGCGATGTTGACGGGCTGCCGGATGTCCGCGAGCTCGCCTTCGTTTCGCAAGCGGTCGAGAAACTCCCGGAAGCTTTCGTCCACGCTCGTTCTCCTCTGGTTTTATAGTGCCATGTTGGCATCACTTCGGCTGCGGTGCCAGTGGTATTATTATTAGTATGATGTGCACAACAAGCGTGCGCTCCTGAACCCGCACGCACCGTTATGAATCCCTTCGATCTCGTCCCTGAAGTTGCCGATAAGAACGTTCGCCTGAGGGCGGTGAAGCGCCTGCGCGAGTTGAATGTCGCGTTGCCGACGCTGACCGAGCTCGCCGAGCCGAATCTCATTTCGGAGCGGCAGCAGGCGGCGCTCGCAACGGTCGGGCCGGACGAGCCCGTGGCCGCCAATCTCTGGCGCGTGCACTGGTTCAACGACGAAGCGCGCACCGAGCGCGTCGACGTTCCGGGCTATCTCGTGCTGCCCGATGCGCTCACCGGCGTGAAAGCGAAAATCATCGTCGCGCTCGGCGATCGTTTCCCGATGATCGGCGCTCACAAAGTGCTGGCCGCGTACGGCTGCCTCGTGCCGCGCCTGGTCAGCGGACGCTTCGATCCCACGAGCGACAAGGCGATCTGGCCGTCGACAGGCAACTACTGTCGCGGCGGCGTGGCGATTTCGCGCACGCTGGGCTGCCGGGGCGTCGCGGTACTGCCGGCGGGCATGAGCCGCGAGCGCTTCGACTGGCTCGAGCGCTGGGTAAGTGAACCTTCCGACATCGTTCGCACGCCGGGCACCGAGAGCAACGTCAAAGAGATCTACGACAAGTGCGCGGAGCTCTCACGCGACCCGAGCAACGTGATCGTCAACCAGTTCTCCGAATTCAGTAATTACCTCGTTCATTTCCAGTGCACGGGCCGCGCGCTCGATCGCATTTTCCAGGCGCTGCGCCGCGATGCGCCGCAACTGCGTTTGTCGGCGTTTGTCGCCGCGACGGGATCGGCGGGCACCATCGGGGCCGGCGATTATCTGAAAGCGTTGCACGGCACGAAAATCGCCGCGGTGGAAGCGATCGAGTGTCCGACAATGCTCACAAACGGCTACGGCGAGCACAACATCCAGGGCATCGGCGACAAGCACATTCCACTCATACACAACGTTATGAACACCGATATCGTCGCCGGCGTGTCGGACAGGAGCTCGGATTCGCTCAACGTGCTCTTCAACGAGAAAGTCGGCCAAAAATATCTGACCGAGCGGCAAAAGATCGATGCCGGCATGGTGGATGACCTCAGGAACATCGGTCTCTCCGGCATCGCCAACATCGTCGCCGCGATCAAGATCGCGAAGCGCTTCGAGCTCGGTGCCTCGGACGCGATCATCACCATCGCGACCGATAGCGCCGCGCTGTACGAAAGCGAGCGCGCGACTTACCTCAAGCGCCGGTTCGCGCACGGATTCGACGCTGTACACGCCGGTGAAATTTTCGGAGAGCACCTGCAGGGCATCGCCGACGATCACTTGATGGAGCTCTCGTTCCTCGATCGCCGGCGCGTGTTCAATCTCGGTTATTACACATGGGTCGAGCAGCAGGGCGTGTCGGTCGAGGATTTCGACCGGCGCAAGGACCCGGCATTCTGGAAAGCGCTGCAGGATTCCATTCCGGCATGGGACAAGCTCATTTCCGATTTCAACGACGACACGGGTGCGCGCCATGCAGGTTAAAGGCGCCTCGAAAGGCACGCCGTGAGCGCGGCATACCTCGATTTGCGCCGTCGGCTGACCGAGCGCGATCGCAGTCTCCATGAAAAAGTCGTTACGCTCGAAGAGGCCGCTGCGCTCGTACAGGACGGCGAGACGGTGGGCATCGGCGGCAGCACGCTCTCGCGCACACCGATGGCCATGGTCTGGGCGCTCATCCGGGCCCGCAGGAAGCGGCTGACGTGCGCGCGCGGCATTACTTCGAGCGAAGGCGACTGGCTTTTTGGTTCGGGCACGTGCGAACGCATGATGACGAGCTGGTTTAGTCAGGGGATCGTATGGGGCATTTCGAAAGTCATGCGCCACCACGTGGAGAACGGCCTCGCGCGGTTCGACGAGTGGAGCCACATGGCGATGGGGCTGCGTTTTCGCGCCGGCGCGATGGGCGTTCCATTCCTGCCGATGCGCTCCATGCTCGGCTCGGACGTCATGCGCCAGAGACCCGAAGTGCGTGAAATCGACTGCCCGTTCACCGCAGAGAAGCTGCTGCTCGTCCCGGCGCTCAATCCAGACGTCGCGCTGATCCACGTGCAGCGCTGCGACGCGTACGGCAATGCGCAAATGGACGGGTTGCAGTTTCTTGATATCGATCTTGCGATGGCCGCGAACCGCGTTATTCTGACAACCGAGCGTATCGTCTCGAACGACCAGATCCGGCGCGCGCCCGACCAGACCAAAATCCCGTTCTTTGCGGTCGAGGCGGTGGTCGAAGTCCCGTTCGGATCCGCGCCCCACGAATGCAGCAACGTGTACGAGCCTTTGTTCAAGCACATGGACTATTACACGGCGCTCGTGAACAAAGATCCTGTCGGCGGTATGGCCGAATATCTCGAGCGCTACGTCTACGGCCCAAAGTCCTGGACCGAGTACCTGAATCTGATCGGACTCGCTGACTTGCTCGAGGCGTCCAAAGGTGGCCGCACCGTATCCAATGCGTAACGATCCACCCGCATTTACAGCGAGCGAATTGCTCGCCGTGATGAGCGCGAGGCTGCTCAAGGACGGGCAGATCGTCTTCGCGGGCGTCGGCATTCCACTGCTCGCCGCGACGCTGGCGCAAGGCACGCACTGTCCGGGCCTCACGATATTGTTCGAAGGCGGCGTCATCGGGCCGACCATAGAGCCCGGCAAGCTTCCGCCTTCGACCAACGAGCAGCGCTGTACGATACGCGCGAACATGGTTCTCGGCAGCACGGACGTGCTCCTGCTCCTGCAGCGCGGCTACGTGGACGTCGGATTCATGGGCGGCGCGCAGATCGACCAGCACGGCAATCTCAACTCGTCGTTCATCGGCGATCCGGCGAAACCCAAAACGCGCCTTCCCGGTACCGGCGGCGGCAACGATATCGCGAGCCTCGCTCAGATGATCGTCGCGATGAAGCACGAGAAAAGGCGCTTCGTCGAACAGGTCGATTTCGTCACGAGCCCGGGCTTCCTGCGCGGGGGCACGACGCGCCGGGACAGCGGCCTTCCCGCGGGCGGCATGTATCGCGTGGTGACGGATCTCGGGCTCTTCGGGTTCGACGATGAATCCAAGCGCATGAAGATCGTCGCGCTGCATCCCGGCGTGACCCTCTCTCAGGTGCAGGACAATACCGGCTTCGAGCTTATGCACACGAGCGACGTGACGGTGACGGAGCCGCCCGCCGAGAATGAGCTCGCGTTTCTGCGCAAGCTCGACCCGCAGAGGCTGTACACCGCATAACGACCGTCATCGCTGGAGAGACGAATGGCCCTTTTGCACAACACCTACGGCATCGCAGCCCGCAACTTCACGGCTTACCCTGAGATGCCGGACATCAAGGCGCTCGTCGAGTACGGCGTGAAGATGGAAGAGATGGGTTTCGACTCGATCTGGGTCTGGGACCACATCCTCCTCGGCGTCGAGCCGAGCTTTCCGGTCGCCGAATCGCTCACGCTGCTCACCGCCATAGCGGCGCGCACCAAAAAAATCAAGCTCGCGACGGGCATATTGGTGCTGCCGCTGCGCAATCCCGTGGTACTCGCGAAGCAGCTCGCGAGCATGGACCAGCTCTCCGACGGACGTCTCCTCATGGCGATGGCCGCGGGATGGTACCGGCGCGAGTTCGACGCCGTCGGCGTGCCGTTCGAGCAGCGCGGCAAGATCATGGACGAGAACCTCGACGTGATGAAGCGCTTCTGGACCGAGCACATGGTCAAAGGCGACTGGCCGCATCACAAGATACCCGCCGGCGTCATGTATCCGAAGCCGGTGCAGCAACCCCGCCCGCCCATTCTGATCGGCGGTTATGTGGACGTCGTGCTGAAGCGCGCCGCGGTGGCCGGCGACGGCTGGCTCACCTACTTCTACAAGCCGGAAGCCTTCGCCAAATCGTGGGCGAAGGTGCTCAACTTCGCGAAAGAAGCCGGCAAGGATCCCG
>DATLEF010000061.1:0-9744 GCA_035525455.1 Burkholderiales bacterium | reverse complement strand
TGCACAAGCGCTTCAAGACGAGGCCGCCTGGAGCGGAGCAGGTCTATTAACCGTCGCATGTTCGGCATCGAGCTTGGCCGGCGCGGCGCGGCCGGGCAGAATGCGTTCTTCTCGCTAGCACACACTCGCGTGAGGAACGCTCATGCCACAACCTGTGTTCATTCCAGCGCGGAGGCGCGATTGATCGCTATGAGTGTGGTTAACGCCGACATATGCGAGCGTCTCGATCGGTTTTCACACGGCGGCAGGGCCGTTTCCGCGTGATCGTTTCAGTCGAGCCACTCGTGCCTTCCGAGGCGGAAAAGGTTTGCAGCCTCGCGCGCGAGATCTGGCGCGAACATTATCCGCCCATCATCGGCACGGCGCAGACCGAATACATGCTGGCGCAGCGTTATGATCCGGCCATGGTTCGCGATGAGCTCGCGGCAGGCCGTATCTGGTGGGACATCCTGCGCGAGGACGACGCCATAGTGGCATTCGCCTCCGCTTACGTCGCGCAGGAAGCGAGTGAGGTGAAGCTGGACAAACTTTATGTGCGCTCGCAGTGCCGGCGCAACGGATATGGCGGAATGCTGATCGCACGCACGGCCGAGCGTGCGCGGCAACTGGGCTGCACGAAACTTGCGCTCGCCGTGAATAAACGCAATTCGGCCGCGATTGCTGCCTATCGCAAGCACGGATTCTCGATCCGCGAGGCGATCGTGAAAGACATCGGCAGCGGTTTCGTCATGGACGACTACATCATGGAGAAGAACGTCGAATGCAGCGGTTGAAGTTCACCAAGATGCAGGGTCTCGGCAACGACTTCGTCGTGCTGGATGCGACCCGCGATGGAATCGCATTGAGCCAGGATGAGCTGCGTTTCATAGCCGACCGCCACTTCGGCATCGGTTGCGATCAGATCCTCCAGGTCGAGCCGGCGCGAGACGCGGCGACCGATTTCTACTATCGCATCTTCAACGCAGACGGGAGCGAAGTCGAGCAGTGCGGAAACGGCGCGCGCTGTTTCGTGCGCTATGTCCGCGAGAAAGGCCTTACCGCCAAAACCGAGATCCGCGTAGGGACCCGAAGCGGCGTTATCGTGCCCCGGCTCGAACCGGACGGCCAGGTCACCGTCGATATGGGTGTGCCGCTCTTCGAGCCCCGCGACGTGCCTTTCGTGGCGGCAGCGCGCGCGCTCACCTATCACCTCGAGCTCGCCGATACGCGCGTCGAGCTGAGCGTGCTCTCGATGGGCAATCCGCACGCCGTACAGATTGTCCCCGACGTGGACGGCGCGCCGGTCGCGCTGCAGGGGCCGCAAATCGAATCACACCCGCGCTTTCCCCAGCGGGTGAATGCCGGCTACATGCAAATCGTCGACCGCCGCCGCATCCGTTTGCGGGTGTACGAGCGCGGTGCCGGCGAGACGCTGGCCTGCGGTACGGGTGCTTGCGCCGCCGTCGTTGCAGGCATCATGCGCGGTGTTTTCGATCGCACGAATGTCGCAGTCGAGACACGCGGCGGAGACCTCGTCGTGTCGTGGGCCACTGAAGGCGGGCCGGTTCTGATGACGGGACCCGCCGTAACCGTCTTCGACGGTGAAATTACCGTCTGATCTCCCGGAAGCTCGTACTGACGGCAGTCCTCGCGGCACGCGCTTGATATACTCGCAGTCACGTCGGCATCCCGGGGCTGCTGCTCGCTTTCAATCAAAAAGATCATCACGCCATGACACCCGATGCAGTAGCGAGCTACCTCCAACAGCATCCCGAGTTTTTCGAGCTGTATGCCGACATGCTTGCGGACATCTATATTCCGCACCCTCACGGCGGCCGTGCGATTCCGATCAGCGAGCGCCAGATCCTGACGCTGCGCGAACGCGGCAAACAGCTCGAAGCGAAGTTGCGCGAGGTGCTCCGCTTCGGCGAGGAAAATGACGCGATCGGGGAGAAGGTGCACCGGCTGACCCTCAGCTTGATCGGCGCGCGCGATCTCTCCACTGTCCTGACAACGGTGCACTACAACCTGCGGGAGGATTTTTCCGTGCCGCACGTGGCGATCCGGGCGTGGGGGAGGGAAAATGCGGTCGATGCACCGGAGCTCGCTAAGGTCAGTGATTCGACGCGCGAGTTCGCAGCCAGCCTCGCCGGCCCGAATTGCAGCGCCCACCCGGCGGACGCGACCTCGACCGAGCTTTTCGGCGAAGCGGCGCCGCTGCTGAAATCGTTCGCGTACATACCGCTGCGCGGCTCCGAGACGTTCGGCCTGTTGGCACTCGCCAGCGAAGAGGCCGAGCGTTTCTATCCTGAAATGGGCACCGTATATCTCAAGCGCATCGGCGACATGGTTGGAGCCGCGTTGCTGCGCAATCTGGCGAATACGTGAGCCGTGCGGCGCCGAAACCGGATCGGAAACGCGAACGCGCGCCCGACCCGCTGCTCTCGAAATATCTGGATCATCTCGCCCACGAGCGGCGACTGAGCCGCCACACCCTCGACAACTACGGCCGCGATATCCGGCTCCTGCTCGAGCGCGCCGACGGCACCGCGCTCTCGAAGCTCGATGTGCACGACATCCGGCGCTTCGTCGGACAGCTCCACGGCAAAGGGTTCAATGCACGCTCGATTGCACGCATGCTCTCCGCGTGGCGCGGTTTCTACCGATATCTCGCGCGCGATCACGGCTATGCCGAAAATCCCTGCATGGGAATCCGCGCGCCCAAAGCCGCCAAGCGCTTGCCGCACGCGCTTTCGCCGGATGAAGCGCACCGCCTGCTCGATATCGAAGTCGGAGGCGTTGCGGACGTGCGGGACAAGGCCATTTTCGAGCTCTTCTATTCCTCGGGGCTGCGCTTGTCCGAGCTCACCGGGCTTGCGCCGGCGGACGTCAATTTCGGCGAAGGTACGGTGCGTGTGACGGGCAAAGGCGCCAAGACCCGCATCGTTCCCGTCGGCACGCACGCGCTGGCAGCGCTCACGCAGTGGCTCTCAGCGCGCGCCGAAATCGCCCGGCACGAGACCGATGCGCTGTTCGTGAATCGCCGTGGCCGGCGCTTGAGCCCGCGCTCGGTGCAATACAGGTTGAAGGCCCTTGCGCTCAAGCAGGGCATTTCCACCAAAGTCCATCCTCACGTGCTGCGACATTCATTCGCATCACACGTGCTGCAATCGAGCAGCGACCTGCGCGCGGTACAGGAGATGCTCGGTCACGCCAGCATTTCGACGACCCAGGTCTACACGCATCTCGATTTTCAGCACCTCGCGAAAGTCTATGACGCGGCGCACCCTCGTGCACGAAAAAAAAGCTGATGCGTGCGCGCCGCTGAACCGGTGCACAAGCTCATACTGAAACCAGGCCGCGAGAAATCGCTCAAGCGGCGCCATCCCTGGATTTTCTCCGGTGCCGTCGCCAGGCTGGAAGGCGCGGCGCAAGCCGGCGACACGATCGAGGTGCGATCTCACACCGGCGAGCTCCTCGCGCTCGCGGCCTACAGCCCGCATTCTCAAATCCGCGCGCGCACCTGGAGCTGGGGTGCATGCGAGATCGACGCGAGCTTCTTCACTAAATTGGTCGAAGACGCGGCCTCCGCGCGTGCCGCACTCTCGATCGACCGCGCGAGCGACGCGCTGCGTCTGGTGCACGCCGAGGCCGATGGACTGCCGGGCGTCGTCGCCGATCGTTATGGCGACACCGTGGTCGTGCAGTTGCTGAGCGCGGGCGCTGAGCGCTGGCGCGATGCAATTGCAGATGCGCTGTGCGCCCTGCCGGGGATCGCGCGAGTCTGGGAGCGTTCCGATGCTGATGCGCGCGAGTTCGAGGGACTCAAACCGCGCAGCGGGTTATTGCGTGGAAAACCGCTCCCCGGCGCACCCGTCATCGTCGAGCACGGCCTCAGGTTCAAAGTGGAAATCGATGCCGGACACAAGACGGGCTTCTATCTCGACCAGCGCGACAACCGGCTGCTTTTGCGCACGCTCGCGGCGGGCAAGGACGTGCTCGACTGTTTTTCGTACACCGGCGGGTTCGCGATCAACGCGCTGCACGGCGGTGCCCGGTCCGTCATGGCGATTGACAGTTCTGCGCTTGCGCTGGACATGGCGCGCGAGAATTCGCAGTTGAATGGCGTGGACGGCGTCGAGTGGGTGGAAGGCGACGTTTTTCAGATGTTGCGGAGGCTCCGGGACCAGGGCCGCGCCTTCGACCTGATCGTTCTCGATCCGCCGAAGTTCGCGCCGACCGCGGCCCATGCCGAGAAAGCGGCCCGCGCCTACAAGGACATCAACCTCTTCGCGTTCTAGATGCTGCGCCCGGGCGGTTTCCTGATCACGTTCTCGTGCTCGGGCGGCGTATCGGCCGATCTGTTCCAGAAAATAGTCGCGGGTGCGGCGCTCGACGCCGGCGTCGACTCCCGCATAGAGGCGTGGCTGCACGCTGCCCCGGATCACCCGGTCGCGCTCAACTTTCCCGAAAGCGAGTATCTTAAGGGCCTCCTCTGCCGTGTTTCGCGATAAACCTGATTCTGGAGCACTGTCCCATGCTGACCGCCGAGATCCCCTACACGCTCGAGACGAACCAGAAGCTCGTCAACGAAACTTACGGGCCGAACAATATCCGCCGCCGCAGGAGCGGGACACAGGACGTGCGGATGATGACGATCGAAGATGGCCGAAGCGCGGCAGAAGAGATTGCGCTCGAGCGCAACGGCTTCGTTCTGGTCGAGCACAAGACGGCCATGAGGAATTTCTTCGATCCTGAGGAGCTGAAGTCGGTGTACTACCGCGAAGTCGAGGCGCTCATCAAGGCGTGCTCGGGTGCGTCGCGAGTCGTGCTCTTCGATCACACGCTGCGCTCGGGAGACGAATCGGAGCGCGAGGAAAAGCTCATACGCGAGCCGGTGCTTTCCGCCCACAACGATTACACCGAATGGTCAGGACCGCAGCGCGTGCGCGAAATCATGGGTGATGAAGCGAACGCGCTCCTCGAGCGCCGTTTCGCGATCATCCAGGTATGGCGTGCGATCAACGAACCCATTCAGTCGAACCCGCTTGCAATCGCCGATGCACGAACGGTTTCAGAAGAAGATCTCATGATCGCGGAGCGCCGCTACCCGCATCGCGTCGGCCAGACTTATCGACTGAAGTTCAGCCCCCGCCACCGCTGGTTTTATTTTTCGCGCATGCGCCGCGACGAAGCGCTCGTGTTCAAGGTGTACGACTCGGCCAAAGACGGCCGCGCGCGTTTTACGCCGCATACCTCGTTTGAAGATCCCACCACACCCGCGGGCGCGCCGCCCCGGCAGAGCATAGAGGCGCGCGCATTCGCGTTTTTCTAAAGAGCATGCCGCGCGCTTGCGCCGCCGCTCGATAGGTTGTTGCGCGTTCAGCGCCTCGCCGGAGGCACCGGATCGACGCCGCCCGGGTGCCAGGGGTGGCACTTCGTAATGCGTCGGAGAGCGAGCCATGCGCCGCGCAATGCGCCATGTTTTTCGATCGCCTCGGCTGCGTATGCCGAGCACGTCGGATAGAAGCGGCAGCTCGCGCCGAGGAGAGGGCTCAGCGCCAGGCGATAACCCTCGATGAGGAGCAGCAGAACGCGTTTCACCATTCAGCTCTAAATATGATTCGCAGCGGCTTTCGCATGCCGATGGACACGAAGGTGGCTGCACGCTAATGTATGCCCGCCTGAACATGTTGTTAACGACTTTTTCCCCGATGCGTCCGCCATCGCGTTCCCAGCGCGTGCTGCTGCTGCTCGTCTGCGCGCTGCTGCTCTTCGCGCAACACGTGGGCCTCGTGCACGCGCTGCGGCACGCGGCGCACGCGGCTCCGGCTCAGCAGCAGGCACTCGCATACGAAAATGACCCGTCAGGTTCGCGCGAGTTCACCACGACATGTGCGCTCGACGCGGTCCTTGCGCAAGTGCTGGGCGCCGGACCGATCTCCGCCTATAGCTTTTCCTGCGAAACACCTTCTGCGAACACTCCGCGTCACGCCACTCCTGGCGTAGCGCATTTCGACTCGCCGACTGCACGCTCGCGCGGACCGCCCTCTCTCCTTTGACAGCGCCAGCTGCGGCGCTTTGGCCGCGGCGTAGCTTTTTGTCGAAAGGAGAGACTCGTGGGCAAGACCCCTATTGCTGTATTGGTGATCGTATCTGCACTCACGTGCACGACGCCGGCGCTCGGTCAGGATACGGAGCTCGGCCGCCTGCGCGAGGAGATGAAGCAGGTCCAGAGAAGTTACGAAGAGCGCATGCAGGCGCTGGAAAAGCGGCTGAGCGAAGCCGAAGCGCGCGCCGGCAAAGCGGAGCAAAGCGCCGCTCAAGCTGAAACCGCCGCAGGCGCCGCGAGCCAGCGCAGCACGCAGAGCGCATTCAATCCGGCGATCTCGCTGATCCTGCAGGGCACCTGGGCGCGCTCGTCGCAGGATCCGAACAACTTCGTCATCACGGGCTTCGTTCCGTCCGGAGGAGAAGTAGGCCCGCCGCGCCGCAGCTTCGGACTTGGGGAAACCGAGCTCACATTCACGGCCAACATCGACCCCTACTTCCGCGGTGTGGCGATCGCCGCGCTCACGCCGGACAATCAGGTCGAAGTCGAAGAAGCCTATTTTCAGACGCTGGCATTGCCGGCAGGGTTTACTTTGAAAGCCGGCCGTTTCCTTTCAGGCGTCGGTTACCAGAACGAAATTCATCAACACGCATGGGATTTCCAGGACGCGCCGCTCCCCTACAAGGCATTTCTGGGCAATCGTTTCCGCCAGGACGGCGTGCAGCTCAGATGGGTGGCGCCGACGCCGCTCTTCCTGGAGATGGGCGCCGAGCTGGGGAGCGGCGGATCATTCCCCGGTTCCGATCAGAACAAGAACGGCGCGAGCGCAGCGGCCCTGCTTGCGCACCTGGGCGGCGACATCGGTGAGAGCTATGCATGGCGCGCCGGGGTCTCGTACTTGAGAGCCTCTGCGAGCAACCGCGCATTCAGCGATGTCGACAGCGTTGGAGGCGTTGTGACCAACAGCTTCTCCGGCAGCTCGCGCATGTGGATCGTCGACGGCATACTCAAGTGGGCGCCTAACGGCAATTCGAGTAATAGCCACCTGAAGCTGCAAGGCGAATACTTCCACGTGCGTCAAAACGGCGCGCTCACATACGACGATACGGCGCAGGCGGCGCCGCAGTTCGGCACTGCGTTAACGGATTACTTCCGGACGGTGCAATCCGGATGGTATGCGCAGACGGTCTACCAGTTCATGCCGCGCTGGCGTCTGGGCTACCGCTATGACGCGCTCAAGCGGGGTACCGTCGATATCGGCATCGTCGCGAACGGATTGGGTCCCACCGCGGCCGATTTTCCGCTGCTCGCGAATCACCATCCGACGCGCCACACCGGAATGCTCGACTTCAGCCCGACCGAATTCAGCCGGCTGCGTCTGCAATTCGCTGCCGACAAATCGCGTCTCGGCGTCACTGACAATCAGGTGTTTCTGCAATACATACACAGCCTGGGGCCGCATGGCGCACATCGCTTCTAGAGCGGAGAACAAAATGAAGACCACGATCAGGACGTCGCTGCGCGCTTTTGTCGCGACCGTGGCCGCATGCGCCGTGGCGCCGGCGTTCGCGGCGCTCAATATCTTTGCATGCGAGCCGGAGTGGGGTGCGCTCGCCAAAGAGCTTGCCGGCGAGAAGGCGAGCATTTACGTCGCCGCGACGGCGCTGCAGGATCCGCATCGCATCGAGGCACGGCCGAGCCTCATTGCGCGCGCGCGCAGCGCGGATCTGTTCGTGTGCACTGGCGCCGAGCTCGAAGTCGGCTGGTTGCCTCTCGTTCAATCACAGTCCGGCAATTCGCGAATACAGACGGGGCGGCCCGGCTATTTTGAAGCGGCTCGCCAGCTCGCCCTGATCGAAGTGCCGCAACGCCTCGATCGATCGCTCGGCGATGTACACGCGGCCGGCAATCCGCACGTGCACCTCGATCCACGCAACATTGCGAAAATCGCGAGCGCGCTCGCGGAGCGCATGGCCCAGCTCGATGCCAGCGAGGCAGCGCACTATCGAGCGCGAGTGAAGGATTTTCTCGCGCGTTGGCAGGAGGCGAGCACGCGCTGGGAAAAGGACGGCGCACAACTGAAAGGCATGAGCATTGTCGTGTATCACCGCGATCTGAGTTATCTCATCAACTGGCTTGGGATGCGGGAGATCGGATCGCTCGAACCGAAGCCCGGGCTGCCGCCGTCTACGGCCCATCTCACCGGGCTGCTCGCGCGTCTGGCAAAGGAGCCTGCCAGGGCCGTCGTGCGCTCGGCTTACAACGATCCGCGCGCGGCCGAGTGGCTCGCGGAGCGCGCTAAAGTCGCGAGCGTCATGCTGCCCTATACCGTCGGCGGGACGGACAAGGCAAAGGACCTCTTTACGCTGTTCGACGACACGCTCGCGCGGCTCCTCGCGGTCGCGAAATGAGTTTTTCCAGTCTCGACTGGGGCATCTTGTGGCCGGCGTGCGTCGTGGGGCTGCTGATTACGGCGACGCACGTGCCCCTCGGTGCGCAGGTGCTCAAGCGCGGCATCGTGTTCATCGATCTCGCTATCGCGCAAATTGCGGGTCTCGGCGTCGTTTTTGCGGACACCCTGGGTCTCGAGCCGCAAGGCTGGGCGGTACAGGCGTGTGCGCTCAGCGCCGCGCTGACCGGGGCGCTGCTGCTTACGTGGACGGACAAGCACTGGCCCGACGTGCAGGAAGCGATGATCGGCGTCACGTTCGTGCTCGCGGCGTGCGGCGCGCTGCTGCTGCTCGCAAGCAACCCGCACGGGGGGGAACATTTGAAGGAGTTGCTCGTCGGGCAAATCCTTTGGGTCACACCGTCAAAGTTGCCGCTGGTCGCTCTGGTGTATGCGGGGTTACTCGCGTTCATGACCGGGCGCGGCGCGCGCGGCGGACACGTCGCGTTTTATCTGGTCTTCGCGATTGCGGTAACGGTGTCGGTCCAACTCGTGGGGCTCTATCTCGTTTTCACCACACTCATCGTGCCCGCGCTGGCGACCCGCAGATTCCCGCGCTTTCGCATCGCGGCGGCGTACGCAGTAAGCGCGTGCGCCTACGTTCTCGGGCTCGTTCTGTCGGCCTACACCGACCTTCCAACCGGACCCGCAATCGTGTGGGTGATGGCCGCGCTTGCTATCCCGGTTTTTGCGCTGGGTCCGCGATCGGTCGCCGCTCGAGCCTGACGGCAGCGGGTGCGCTTCGCAGCGCTATAATTGACCTTGAATAGGGGCTCCCGCGCCCCAACGTTTGCCGGAATCTCCCGGCGGTCCCGCGTTATCCTTCCTGATGAGCGAAACGACTTTTCACGGTACCACCATACTTTCAGTTCGACGCGGCACCCAGGTGGCGTTGGGCGGCGACGGGCAGGTGACGCTCGGCAACGTCGTCGTCAAAGCGACTGCGCGCAAGGTGCGGCGCCTTTTTCAGGACCGGATACTCGCGGGCTTCGCGGGCGGCACCGCGGATGCGTTCACTCTGTTCGAACGCTTCGAAGCGAAACTCGAGAAGCATCAGGGCAACCTCACGCGTTCGGCGGTGGAGCTTGCGAAAGACTGGCGCACCGACCGCATGCTGCGCCGCCTGGAGGCGATGCTCGCCGTCGCCGACCGCGAGACGTCACTCATCATCACCGGCACCGGCGACGTCCTGGAGCCCGAGCAGGGCTTGATCGCGATCGGCAGCGGCGGTCCGTACGCACAGGCGGCTGCGCGCGCGCTGCTC
>DATLEF010000058.1:0-5576 GCA_035525455.1 Burkholderiales bacterium | reverse complement strand
TGTTTGGGATCGCCGACGAGAAAGACCACCGGCCGGGATTGCGCTTCAGCGGCAGCGGCAAACCAGCTCTTCAGCGTGAGCCACTGCAGGGGATTCGTATCCTGGAACTCGTCGAGCAGGATGTGACGGTAACGGGCGTCCAGCTTGTAATGCATGTGAACAGCGTGCTCGCCCACCGACACCAGGCTGTAAGCGTGCCATTCGATGTCACCGTAATCGATCGCCTGCCGCTCGTTCTTGACCGCCTGGTAGGCTTCGACAAGCGCAACGCCGCAGGCGAGCGCGGCTTCGTTCACGCGATAGCAGATCTGGTTCGCCCTGAGCTGCGCGCACACGGCGAGACGCGCGCCGAGACTCTCGTGCAGGGAGAGCATGACCGCTTCATCCCTGCCCAGGCGCTTCGCCTGCGCCGCACTCGGCTTGCGTGCGCGAATCGTGCCGTCTATCTTTTTGAGCACGAGATCGCACGCGGCATCGAACCAGATATCGGCGTTGCCGCCTGCGGCGACACTGAGATAGGCTTGCGCGAGATTCTTGTCGGTCGGCGTGTTACGGGCGAGCAGGGCTGCGAACGTCGTCAAATCCGACTTGAGCGCCGCGTCTTCAAAAGCCGACTGCGCGGCGTTCCCGTGCGGATCCTCCATTTCGGACGCGATGCGTTGCAAAGCCCATCCGACGGGGTCCGGCTGCCCACGCGTATAGGCCCACCACTCCGCGCGGTGCACGACGAAGTTACGCAGGAGCCGCCGCGTACTGTCCAGGCCGTATCCGCGGAAAAGGCGGTCGAGTGCGTGCGCGAGATCGCTGTCGGGCTCGCGCTGCACGCGGCTTCCGAATCGCTGCCACGCTTCGTCGACGAGCGCGCCGGTCTGCTCGACGAGGTTCACGTCGCCAAGCGCTCCCGCTTCGAGCGGCGCGCGCTTGAGCAATTGCAGGAACCAGCTGTGGAAAGTCGCGATCGTGATCGGCGGCTGCGCGGTCAGGAATTGCTCATACAGGAGCCGCGCGCGCCTGATGCCATCGTCGAGCTGGCTTTCGGGCACTTCGCGCTCGCGCAGGAGCTCGCGGACACGGTCTTCGTCTTGCATTGCGAGCTCGCGCAGCCAGTCGCGCAAACGCGTCGCCATTTCCTGCGCCGCTTTGCGCGTGAACGTGATCGCGAGGATTTCCGAGGGCGCGACGCCTTCGACCAGCAGCCGCACGATGCGCGATACGAGGAGCCACGTCTTGCCGCTTCCCGCGACGGCCTCGACGACGACGCTCTTCAGCGGGTCGAGCGCGATGCGATTGATCCCTTTGGACTCGCCGGTCATGGCCAGAAGTTCCGGCGGCACAAGCCGCGCACTTCGCAGTATTCGCACACGGTTTCGACACCTTGCGCAATGAGCGCGCCCTCCCCGTGCAACGCATCGTAAACGTGCGCGAGGCGCGTGCGCGCGGCTTCCGCGATCCTGCCCAGGTCCTTGCCGATGCTCACGGGCATAACACCCTCTCGCTCCATCGAAAGAAACATCGCCACTTCCACGGAACCGTCCCAGAGGAGGGCGTACACCGCGAGCTGCACGTCTTCGCCGGGCGCAGTGAGCTTCTCTTTCAAAGTTTGAGAACGTTGCGTTTTGTAGTCGATCACCGCAAAACGGCCGTTGCGGTCGGAGTCCACGCGGTCGAGCCTCCCGCGCAGCTTCAATCGCCGCCCCGCGGGCGTTTCGATCGTCACGTCCTGCGCGACTTCCGCGGCGTGCCACAGCCACCCTTCCTGTTCTCGGGCGCGCTGCCACTCCACGTATCCCGGAATCAGTGCGAGCCACCGCATGAGCCATGCACGTTCGAGATAGTTGCGCGAAACGATTCCCCGGAATGCCTGCTCGCTCAACGTCTCGAGCTCGCGCGCGGCAACGCCCGCATCGAGATCGAGGATCCTCGGATGCTGGCGATGGAAATGCGCGAGCACCTCGTGCACGAGCAGACCGTAATCGCGCTTCTCGATTTCTTCCTGCACGTCGTCGAGCTCGGCCAACTTGAGCACGTAGCGCGCGTAGAACTGATACGGGCACGCCATGAGGCTGTTGTAGCCGCTCGCTGATATCGTCGCAGGGACGAGCGCGGCGGGGATATGTGGCGCCGGCACCACGGTCGCCGCAAGATCGGATGCCTCCCCGTAATGCACCTCGGCTTCAGGTAGCCTCAGCGCAAGGGCTACGTCTTCCAGCGTATCGTGATATGCGAGCGTGTGCAGCGCGGTAAGCCGCTCGAGCTGCGGGGACGCGAGATTCGGTTCTCCCGCCGGGCTTCGGCACTGCCACGTCGCAAGCGCGGTGCCGGACGACGCGATGAGCGCAGCGAGCTGACGCTCGATCCTCGAAATACGCTCGGTATTCGTGGACAGTCCGAGCTCGGCACGCACGGCCTGGTTGAAGAACAGCGTAATCGGATCCGCGCCCGGAAAATGGGTCGCATCGCAGCCCAGGAGCAGGACGGCGTCGAACCGCCGCAGCTGCGCCGCCCCGAGATGCGTGAACACGACTGGGCTGCGAATCGCGCGATCGCGGAACGTCGCCGTCTCGAGCTCGCGAGCGAGCCAGCGCCGCCACTCGGCATAGGGAATCGCAAGCGGCTCTTCCGCGAGCTCGTGCCTCAGCCGTTCGAAAAGCTCGAGGAGTTGCTCTCCCGCGCTGTCAGCGGCGAAACCCTGAGCGACGCCGATCTCCTCGAGACCCGAGACGAGCGCCTCCAGCCATCGCGCGACGGGCCGGCGGCCGCGGCCGAGGATTGCGAGCCCCCGCTGCACGCGCTGCAGCATCCGGGTGAGCTCGTGATCGCCGCGTGCCTGCGCGAGTCCCAGGAAGTTCTGCAAACCGGAGACGACGCTTTTGTCGCGCGCATAACTCTCGAGCCGCCATACCGCCGCGTGTCTTTCGTCGCGAGGCATCTCGAAGAACGCGAAAGGCGACTTCATGAGATCGAGAAGATCGCGGTAATACGCTTCGTTCGCCGCCACGTCGAGCCAACGCCCGACTGCCGTCGCAGCGCTCGTGGTGGAGAATGCCCAGCCGGCTTCGTCTTCGACCAGAACGCCGGCGCGTTCGAGCAGCGCGCGCGCACGTCTGGCGACGACGCGGTCGTTGACGATGACCGCAATGCTGTCCCGACCTTCGAGCAGCCATTCGCGTACGGTCACGTCCACGGCCTGCGCTTCGTGCTCGGCGCTCGCCGCCGCGAAAATGCGCACGCGCCCCGCCAGCGCGCTCCGCGGTTGTGTCTCGAGAAGCGACGCGCACCGCGCAAGCAAATCCGGATAGCTGCTCGTCCGCGGCCACGCGACGGCAAGGGTGCGGAAGAGCGCGTCACCCGCCTCGGTGTCGGCCGCGAAGTGGCTGACAGGCACGCGCAAGGCCGCGCGCTCGAGGAACTGACTTTCGCCGGGCGACAGGTCTTCGAGGCCGACCGCGTAAACCGGCGCCGAGACTGTCCCGGCGAGACGCGCGAGGCGCAACTCATACGCGGCCTGGGGGTCCAGCGTGTCACCTGGACGATTCGCGGCACGCCAGAGCTCGTGCACGAGGCGAGCTTCGAAATTGAGCGCGGAATCGCTGCGGGCGCGATAGGCGCGCTCGAGTTGCCGCGTGAAATCCCGCAGGTTTCCGGGGAGCGCGACGTTGAGCCGCGTGAGCTCGTCGAAGAGCAGCCCGAGCTCGGCTGCGACGCTCCACAGATCCGCGCCCTTTAACCACCCGTGCTCCACGAGAAGTCGATAGAGCATCGCCTGCCGCGCCGCAGGCGTGCTTACGGGCTTCTCGAGCGGCACTTCGTCGGCCCACTGCGTGAGCGTGGTCAAGCGCGGGAGGAGCAGCGCGGGAGTCCCTGCTGCCGCGATCAGCGCCCGCGCGAAATCGGACGCTGCGTGCAGCGTGGGCAGCAGGACTATGCAGTCTCGTAGGTCCGGGACGCACCCGCTGTGAGCGTCCACGACGGCCTGCGCGGCTGCCGACAGCAATTCAGGCGATGGAACGGCGGTGCGTTTGGTGCCGGTTGCGGCAGGCATGTCGGACGTGAGAGTGTGCCGCAGGCGTTTCGCCTGCATGGAATGAGCAGGCGAGCCGCCCGCCACAGGCCGGAGGCTACTTCTCGAGGTGCTGCTTCTTCTCTTTGATCGGGGCCCATTCGTCCGCGTCGGCGGGCGCGTCTTTCTTTTCGATGATCGGGGGCCACACTTTTGCGAGCTCGGCGTTCAACTGGATGAACTCGCGCTGGCTATCGGGTACATCGTCCTCCGCGAATATCGCCTCGACCGGGCATTCGGCTACGCACAACGTGCAATCGATGCACTCGTCGGGGTCAATGACGAGGATGTTGGGCCCTTCGCGAAAGCAGTCGACCGGGCACACATCAACGCAATCGGTGTACTTGCATTTGATGCAGGTCTCGGTCACAACGTAAGTCATGGCGTTCCTTGAAGCCGGGCACCGGTCGGCGCGGCGATAAAAGCAGCATATTCTAGCAGAAACAACGTGATATCGTCCCTGCAGCCGGCGTAAACGCGCCTTCCCAAGCACGGGGAAAGCGGTTAGGATAATTGCTGAATCGCGCACTCTCTCGCCACGCCCGTCCAGTGGCAACCTCCTAAACTGTTTGAAGGCACATACATGGCAGAGCATATCCATTACGTAACCGACGACTCGTTCGAGCCGGAAGTTCTCCAATCGTCCACGCCGGTGCTCGTGGACTACTGGGCCGAATGGTGCGGTCCCTGCAAAATGATCGCGCCGATACTCGACGAAGTGGCGAAGGAATATGCCGGCCGTCTCAAAGTCGCGAAACTGAACATCGACGAAAATCAGGGCACGCCGCCGAAATACGGCATCCGCGGCATACCGACGCTCATGATATTCAAGAACGGCACGGTCGAAGCAACCAAGGTCGGCGCGCTGTCGAAATCACAGCTGACCGCGTTTATTGACAGTAATATTTAACTTCGTTAACCTTCCTCGCAGCGCCTGAACTTCTTTAGGCCGCTTTCCCTAAATAAGAATCGAGCAGTTCAGGCGCGGGCGCCGTTCCTCCGCTTCCTACCCCTGGTTCTACCCGTTATTCGCGCGAGCAGTTCCATGCATCTATCCGATCTGAAAAACCTGCACGTCGGCGAGCTCGTCGACATGGCCGTCAAGAACGAGCTCGACGGCGCTAACCGCATGCGCAAGCAGGAGCTCATCTTCGCGCTCCTGAAGAACCAGGCGAAGAAAGGCGATGCGATCTACGGCGGCGGAACGCTCGAAGTGCTGCCCGACGGCTTCGGCTTCCTGCGCTCGCCCGACACTTCGTATCTGGCCGGCACCGACGACATCTACGTCTCGCCTTCGCAGATCAGGCGCTTCAATCTGCACACCGGCGATACGATCGAAGGCGAGATCAGAACCCCGAAAGACGGCGAGCGCTATTTCGCGCTCGTCAAAGTCGACAAGGTCAACAGCGAGCCGCCCGAGAATTCGAAGCACAAGATCCTGTTCGAGAACCTCACGCCTTATCACCCCACCGAGCGGCTGGGGCTCGAGCGCGAGATCAAGGCCGAAGAAAACTTC
>DATLEF010000051.1:0-2041 GCA_035525455.1 Burkholderiales bacterium | reverse complement strand
GAGCAGCGTGAAGTTCTGCATGTTGCGCGCGCCCACCTGATAAATGTGCGCGTAGCGGCCGACCACCTCGATCTGGCTGACGTCCATGACCTCCGATACCAGCTTCATGTTGTGCTGGTCGGATGCCGCGCGCAGCATGCGCAGGCCTTCCTCGCCGAGCCCCTGGAAGCTGTAGGGCGAGCTGCGCGGCTTGAAGGCGCCGCCGCGGAACACCTTCGCGCCGGCTTTCTTCACTGCCGCGGCGGTGGTGAAGACCTGCTCTTCGGTTTCCGCCGAGCACGGGCCGGCCATCACGATGACCTCGTCGCCGCCGATGCGCACATCGTCGATCACGATGACAGTGCCTTCCGGCTTGAACGTGCGGCTCGCGAGCTTGTACGGCTCGGTAATGCGAAGCACTTCGTGCACGCCGTCCATAACTGAGATCAAATCCGAATCCACTTTGTGCGCTCCTACAACACCGAGAACGGTGCGATTGACGCCCGTCGATCGATGCACATCCATCCCGGCTTCGACCAACGACGCAACGACCTTCTCGATTTGCGCCTCGGTTGCGCGTTCTTCCATTACAACGACCATGGCTATGAATCCTCCCCTTTGCCAGCTTGATGAGCCGTGGCGCGCTCGATGCGCCGCGCCTCGTCGATAATCCGTTCGAACACCCGCACGATGGCGTCCCCCTCGAGGGGGCTGTCCGTGTGCTTGCCGTGCGTCTGCACGTGGTGCAACACCTGTTTCTCGCGATCGGGCTGGTACACGTCCAGCCCGAGGGCCTGCTTCAGCTTCCCGATTTCGAGCGCGCAGTGCGCACGCTCGCTGAGCAGCTCGACCAGTTGTTCGTCAAGCTGATCGATCCGCTGTCTGAGCTCGTCGATTGTCATGTGTGTGTCGGTCGCCCCTTAGCCAGCGAACATACGATTCTACCCTCTCGATCAGATCCGTACCCTTTCCAGCGTCTCCGATGACCGTCACGAGGGCGCTTCCGACCACTGCCGCATCCGCAAACCTGCCGATCTGCCGCACGTGCTCTGGCGACGAGATGCCGAACCCGAGTGCGATCGGCAGCGACGTCGCCGCGCGCATGCGCTGCGCCAGGGCCTCTGCACCATCCGCCACGGTGTCGCGCGCGCCGGTCACGCCAAGCCGGGAAATGCCATACAGGAACCCGCGTCCAAGGGCCGCCGCTTCCTTCACGCGCGCATCCGTAGTCGTCGGGCTCAGCAGAAAAATCATGTCAATGTCGCGCGCTGCCATCGCGTCGCGAAAGCTCCCGGCTTCCTCGATCGGCAGGTCGAGCACGAGCACGCCGTCGACGCCAGCCGCCCGCGCGCGATTGCCGAACGTCTCGACCCCCATTCGCAGCACAGGATTCGCATACGTGAAGAGCACAATCGGTGCTTTCACCGTCGATCGAATGCCTGCAACGAGATCGAGGACGCTCGACGCCGTCGTGCCGGCCGCGAGCGCACGCTCCGTGGCACGCTGAATAACCGGACCGTCGGCGAGCGGCTCCGAGAACGGAATGCCGACCTCGAGCACATCAGCGCCTGCGCGATCGAGCGCACACAGAATATCGGCCGAACGCGCCAGGTCCGGATCGCCGGCCGTGACATACGTGATGAGGCCTGTTCGTTGTTCCGCGCGAATGCGGCCGAAGGCCGAGACGATTCTAGACGGCATGGTTTAATCGCGGCTCATCTGCTTCTGTTTTCATCCCGATGTGACGCGACACGCTGTCGACATCTTTGTCGCCCCGCCCCGACAAATTAATGAGGATCTGCGCGTCCCGTCCCAACGCCTGCGCCAGCGTCATGCCGTAGGCAATCGCGTGCGACGACTCGAGCGCCGGAATAATCCCCTCCGTGCGCGCCAGTTGCTGAAATGCTGCGAGCGCCTCTTCGTCACCGATGGATGAGTACTCCGCGCGCCCCATGTCTTTCAGCCACGCGTGCTCCGGTCCAACGGCGGCGTAGTCGAGCCCGGCGGAAATCGAATGGGTCAGCTCAATATTGCCGTTCACGTCCTGGAGCACATACGTGCG
>DATLEF010000023.1:0-22043 GCA_035525455.1 Burkholderiales bacterium | reverse complement strand
AAGCGGTTGATGGGGATCACGTCGATCTCCGAGGACGCATCGCTGCCGCGCGGCGTCTCGTGCAAAATGACCGCGACGCTGAAAGACGGCCGCGTGCTCACTTCACAGGTCGACTATCCGAAAGGCTCGATCCAGAACCCGATGACCGATGGCGAGCTGCGTGCGAAATTCGACAGCCTCGCGGGCCCGGTGATCGGAGCGAAGCGGGCGGCTCAGCTGGCGGAGCAGGTGATGGACCTCGAAAAGCTGCAGGACGTTGGTGAATTGATGAAGCTCACGGCAGCTCGCTAGGCGCGCTTTTATAACTTGTCGTATTTAGTCGCGCGCCCGCGAGACTTCCGAACCGGATATTTCTTCGCGTTGAGCGCGAGCTTGCGCTCGGCGGCATCGGCGAGATCGATGCCGAGCTTGTCGCACAGCCGGATCAGGAACAGCAGCACGTCGGCCGCTTCGAGCGCGACTTCTTCGCGCGTTGCGGCGGACAGGTTTTCGGCCTGCTCGAACGTGAGCCACTGGAAATGCTCGACGAGCTCGCCGACTTCACCGGTCAGCGCCATCGCGAGGTTCTTCGGATTGTGGAACTGGTCCCAGTCGCGCTCGGCGGCGAACTTCTCGAGACTCGCTCTCAAGGCATCCAGCCGGTCTGTATTCTTTGGCATGCTGGTCGCTTCCCGTGCATCATGTTACGGACGCTAGTATGACCGAGCGGCGCTTCGAACCTTATCGCAGCGACATCCCGGCGCGCCTCGACCGCCTGCCGTGGAGCCGCTTTCACTGGCTGGTCGTCATCGCGCTCGGCGCGAGCTGGGCAATCGACGGGCTGGAAGTGACGCTGAAAGGCGCTGTCAGCGGCGTTCTGCAGGACCCGGGCACGCTGCATCTTTCGAGCACCGAGATCGGCCTTGCGGCTTCGTCCTATCTGCTCGGTGCGGTCATCGGGGCGCTCTTCTGCGGCCACCTGACCGATCGCTACGGACGCGCGCGCCTCTTCTTCATCACCATGGGTATCTATCTCACCGGCACGCTGCTGACGGCGTTTTCGTGGGACCTTGTCAGCCTCGCCGCTTTTCGCTGGATCACGGGTTTCGGCATCGGCGGCGAATACGCAGCCATCAATTCCGCGATCGACGAGCTCATCCCGGCGCGGGTGCGCGGCCGCGTAAACCTGATGATCAACGGCAGCTTCTGGCTGGGCGCAATCGCAGGCTCGGCAGCGACGCTCGTGCTCCTTGATCAGCGCGTATTCGCAGTCGACGTCGGCTGGCGCGTGGGTTTCGGCATCGGAGCGGGTCTCGGATTCCTCGTGCTGTTCGCGCGCCGCTTCATTCCCGAAAGTCCGCGCTGGCTCGCGGTTCACGGCTATTCGGAGCGCGCAGAAAGCGTCGTCGCCGGGATCGAAGAGCGCGTCGAGCGCGGCACAGGCGTCGCACTTTCGCGCACGGATAGCGCGGTTACGATTCATCCGCGCAGCCATACCGGCCTCGGCGTCGTCTTCGAGACCATGTTCACGCGCTATCGCAGTCGCTCGCTGCTCTGTTTCGTCCTCATCACCTCGCAGGCGTTTCTCTACAACGCGATCTTTTTTACTTACGCGCTGGTGCTCACGCGCTTCTACGGCGTGCCTTCCGCGCAGACCGGTCTTTATCTTCTTCCATTTGCGATTGCGAACTTTCTCGGCCCGCTCGTGCTGGGGAGCCTCTTCGACACGCTGGGCAGGCGCAAGATGATCTCGGGCACTTATGCGATATCGGCGGTTTTGCTGCTCCTGACCGGCGCGCTTTTCGTGCAGTCGGCGCTTTCGGCGTACGGGCAGACCTTGATGTGGGGCTGCATATTCTTCTTCGCCTCCGCGGCGGCCAGCTCGGCCTATCTCACCGCGAGCGAAGTTTTCCCGCTCGAGCTGCGCGCGCTCGGTATCGCCGTCTTCTATGCGCTGGGCACAGCGGCCGGCGGCATCGCGGCGCCGTGGCTGTTCGGCGCGCTGATCGGCACGGGGGAACGCGTCGCGGTCTTCTGGGGTTACGCGCTGGGCGCTGCGCTCATGCTGATTGCCGCCGCAGTGGAGTGGCGCATCGGCGTCGATGCCGAGCGGATGTCGCTCGAAGGTGTAGCGAGGCCGCTCTCGGTTGCCGAGGAAGCGGACGAGCGGAAGAGTTAGGCTGTCGGCCCTGTCATCGGATAGGTGAAAGCCGGCGCGCGGCGATTCGGAAGCACGACCGCCTCCTCGTCCTCGATCGCATCCTGCACGCCTCTGGAGGCAAGCGTCGCGTAGGGTACCGTGAACCCGAATACGGTTTTGCCCGGCTGGCTCGAGACTGAAATCGTGCTTCCGTGAAGATCGAGTATGCGTTTCGTGATGGCAAGTCCAAGACCGGCATTGCCGGCCGCGAGACCCCGGCTTTTTTCGAGACGGTAAAAACGATCGAAAATGCGCGGCAGCTCCTCGGCAGGAATGCCGATTCCGGTATCGGACACTTCCAGCACTGCGCCATCGGCCCCGGGCGTCGCAGAGAGCGTCACCGATCCCCCCGTATCCGTATAGCGCAGCGCGTTTTCGATCAGGTTTCGAAGCACGCGTTCCATGAGCCCGATGTCGGCGCTGACGAGCGGCAGATCGGGCCGCATGAGCGCTCTCAGCGCGATTCCCTTGTTCGAAGCAGCGAGCTCGAATTCCTGGACTACATCCTGCACCAGGTCGCCGAGTGCAAAAGGCTCCAGCGCGACGACGACCTGTCCCGAATCGAGCTTGGCGAGATCGAAAAGACGCATCACGAGGCCGCTCAGCTGCTCGGTCTGCTTGAGCGCGACTTCGAGATAGTTTCGCTGCTCCTCCGGCGAAAGCTGCTCGCCTTTCAGATGAAGCGTCTCGAGATAACCCTGCAGCGACGCGAGCGGTGTGCGCAAATCGTGAGAGATGTTCGCGACGAGCTCGCGGCGCATGGCGTCGGTGTTCTGCAACGCGGTCATCTGGTCGAGTATGCGATCGGCCATGCGATTGAACGTATCGGTCAGCGTGCCGACCTCGTCCTTGCGGAGACTGAGCGGCGGTGGCTGCTCGGCAAAGCCGCTGCGCCGGAACTTGTCCATGACGGCCGTAAGCTGGCGCAAGGGCCGCGTCATGAGCGTGATGATGAGCGTGCTCGCAAGCAGCGCGATCACGAGCCCGCAGCCGAGCAGCCACAGGGTTTCGCGGAGCACGTAGCTTTGCTTGATCTGCTGCGCGAGCGTGTCGCCGCTGGAGCCGCGCAGGACGAGATAGAGATAGCCGCTCGTGTTTCCGGACAACGGAACCGGCGCTACCGAAAACACGCGCTTACGCTCCGGTTCCGAGGGGTCCTGCCCGAGTATCGGAAGCTCTTCCTCGCCTTTCAGGAAACGCTGTATCGGGCTCAAGTCGACGGAAGAGCGCTTCAGGGAGTTCAGACCGGAGGCCGCGATGACATTCCCGGCGCTGTCGAGGAGGTAGACGTCTATGCGTGGATTGACGATCCGGATGCGGTCGAACACCTGGCGCGCCGCGCTCGGGTCGGCGCTCTGGTGCTCGGCGAGAATATGCTCGTTGATCAGGCGGCTCGCCAGGCCGCGATAGATTTTCTGGTTGATCTCCTGATTGCGTGCGGTGTCCGAGTGGCGAATGATCACCAGGAACATCGCCGCCATGATGACGGTGAGGCCGATCAGCACCGCGAGGAGCTTCGCGTAAAGGCTCTTGGGCATTCTCAGTTCGCAGTCTGCGCTTCGGCGAGCTTGTAGCCGACGCCCCGCACGGTGACGATGATCTGCGGCCGCGCCTGGTCTTTTTCGATTTTGGCGCGGAGGCGATTGATGTGGCAGTTCACGTTGTGCTCGTACCCGTCATAGCCGTAGCCCCAGACGGCGTCGAGCAGCTGGTGCCGCGTATAGACGCGTCCCGGGTTGCGCAGGAAGTGCAGCAGCAGATCGAATTCCCTGGAGGTGAGATTCACGGGCGCGCCGCGCAATCGGGTTCCGCGTTTGGCCACGTCGAGCTCGAGGTCTGCGCAGCGGATGATTTCCTCATCTGCATTTCCTGCCGTGTTCTCGAGGTGCTCCATGCGCCGGAAGATCGCTTTCACGCGGGCGACGAGCTCACGGATGCTGAATGGCTTGGTGAGATAGTCGTCGGCGCCCAGCTCCAGCCCGAGCACGCGGTCGAACTCAGCCGCTTTCGCGGTCAGCATCATGATGGGCGTATAGACGGTCCGCGAACGCAGCTGCCGGCAGACTTCCAGGCCATCGATGCCCGGCAGCATCAAATCGAGCACGACCAGATCGAACGCTTTCTTTTCAGTCGCCGCGAGTCCGGTGTGACCGTCGAAAGCGAGCTCGACTTTGCACGGCAGATCCTTCAGGTGCAAACGGACAAGATGGGCAATGTCCTGTTGATCCTCGATGACGAGCACGTTACGCATCTGAATCCCTGAATCCCTGAATTCCGCGAGGCTGCGAGTTTAACAGTGGGAACCCGCCGCAGCCGTGGTGCGGCTGCGGCGCCGCGACGCTATTCGCTCGGAGTCTGGTAAATCGGCGGGTCTTCCATGGAGTCCGACATTGTTCCGAATCCCGGGCCGGGATACGCGCATCCGGCAAGCGTTCCGAGCAGCAATAGTGCTGCACACAATTTCAGGCATGAGCTCATTCGTTTTCTCCTTGGATGATGAACGGGGCCGGGTCGAGCAGCGCCGCCCGGACACGGCATCCTGCGGAGGGAACATTGCTCTTGTATCGCAGGTTTATCGCTTTTCGATCTCGAAAAGGCGTTCGACCTTCGCAGCGAGCTTCGGCTTGTCAAGGTTTTGAATGGAATCAAAGCGTTGATGTCTCGCACGTGTAGCCTTAGACGGTTTATGGCGATAGGATCGACGAATGTTCCATCGAGTGCCCTTGGGCGCGCTGGCGCTAACCTGCGGCCTGGCGGCAGCGCAGCCATACCCTTCGAAGCCGATACGCGTCATCGTTCCATCGCAAGCCGGCGGGGGCGCCGACATCGTGGCGCGGGTGATCGGGCAGAAGCTCGCCGAAGCCTGGGGGCAGCAGGTTGTCATCGACAACCGCATCGGCGCGATCGGCGCGGAAATCGCGGCGCGAGCGCTGCCCGACGGCTACACGATCATGTTCACGACTTCAGCGCTTGCGGTGCGCGAAAGTCTCTACGGCAAACTCCCCTACGACACGCTGCGCGATTTCCAGCCGGTGACGCAGGTGCTGACACAGTCGAACGTGCTCGTCGTGCATCCATCGGTGGCGGCCAAAACGGTGCCGGAGCTGATTGCGTTCGCGAAGTCGAAGCCGGGCCAGCTGAATTACGGTTCGGGCGGCAACGGCACGTCGAACCATCTAGCGGGTGTGCTTTTCCAGCTGCTTGCGGGCATCGACGTCGTGCACGTCCCATACAAAGGCGTGCCGGCGGCGCTCACCGATCTCGTCGGCGGTCGCCTTCACTATGCGTTCGGCAGCCCGGTTTCGACGCTGCCGCACATCAAGGAAAACCGTTTGCGGCTGCTCGCGGTCACGACTCCGCACCGTGCGCCGGCCTTGCCGGATGTGCCGACAGTGGCCGAATCGCTGCCAGGCTATGAATTCACCGGGTGGATGGGCTTGCTGGCGCCCGTGAAAGTGCCGCGCGCGATCGTGAACCGGCTGCATGCTGAAACGGTCCGCATCGTGCATCTGCCCGATGTCACGCGGAAGCTCCAGCTCGATGCCGCGGAACCCGTGGGCAGCACGCCCGAACAATTCGCAGCGCATCTGAAATCCGAGATTGCGCGCTGGACGAAAGTGGTCAAAGCAAGCGGCATCAAGGTCGAATAACCTTATTCGAGCCGGACACCCGCGTCGCGCGCCACTTTGCCCCAGCGCTCGATTTCGGCCGCAATGTGTTTCCCGAGCTCTTCTGGTGTGCTCGGGAATGGTTCCAGCGACTGCGCTTCGAGCTGCCTCACCATCTCCGCATTCGAAAGAACGGTCCGCACATCCTGATTCAATTTAACGATGAGATTGCGCGGGGTTTTTGCCGGCGCAAGCAGGCCGACCCAGGACGTGGCGTCGAAGCCTTTAAGGCCGAGCTCTTCGAGCGACGGCATGCCGGGCAGGGCGTCCCTGCGAGTCATGCTCGTGACCGCAAGCGCTTTGACCTTTGCGGCTTTTATCTGGGGAAGCGCGACGGACAGATTGGCGAAAGTCATCTGCACTTCGCCCGTCATGACCGCAGCCAGCGCGGGCCCACCGCCTTTGTAGGGGACGTGCACGATATCGACACCCGCCAGGCGCTTGAAGAGCTCGCCGGTGAGATGGGCCGAACCGCCTTCGCCGAAGGAAGAAAAGTTGAGCTTGCGAGGCTGCGCTTTGGCGAGCTGTATGAGCTGCTGCACCGAAGAGGCGGGCACGGAGGGATTCACGACGAGCACGTACGCGCCGCTCACGAGCGCGCTGATCGGCGCGAAATCGCGCTTCAGATCGTACGCGAGCTTCGAATAAAGCGCGACGTTGCTGGCGATCGTGGTGGACACGACGAACAGCGTGTAACCGTCCGGATTCGCTTTGGCTGCGATCTCGGCACCCACGTTCCCGCCCGCGCCGCCGCGGTTATCGATGATGACGGCACGGCCCCACAGCGCGTTGAGCTGATTCGCAACGAGCCGGGACGCAAGATCGTTCAGGCCGCCGGGCGGAAACGGCACGATCAGGCGGACGGATCTGGCTGGAAACGCTGATTCGGCAGCTTTCGCGTGTAAGCCCGTGAGCGAAAAGCACGTGGCCAAAAACGCGAGCGCTGCTCGATTCAAGCGTGCTCCACGATATATCCGGAAGGCGTGCCGAGCACGGTCGTGCGCTCCATGTGCCGGCGCTGCGTCTCGTCGAAATCGCCGAGCGCGAGGTGCATCATGCAGCGGTTGTCCCACGCGACGATGTCGTTCGCCCGCCATTGGTGGCGGTAAATGAATTCGAAGCGCGTCGCGTGCTTGTTCAGGTAATCGATGAGCGGTTTACTCTCCGCTTCGGTGAAGCCGTCGAAGCGTTTCACTTTGTCGCCGAGATAGAGCGCTTTGCGTCCCGTCTCCGGATGCACGCGTACCACCGGCTGGGCGATCGGCGGATTCAGGCGCTTCTGTTCCTCCGCGCGCGGCACGCCGGATTGCTCGCTGTTGATCTTGCGCGTGCCCGCCAACTGTATGCCGTGCAGGTCCGCGATCATGTTTTTCATGCCGTCCGAGAGCGTCTCGTAAGCCAGGTACATGTTGGCGAACACCGTGTCGCCGCCGACTTCCGGCACGACCCAGCTTTTGAGCAGCGAGCCCAGCGACGGCACTTGCGTGAACGACATGTCCGAATGCCACTGGCGCCCCGTGTAGCGGCTGTCCGATGGACTGCCGTCGGGCTTCGGCTCGTTCGTGACCAGCAGAAGCTCCGGGTAGTCGGGATGGCGGTCGCGCGGCAGCGCGTCGTGGCGGTCGAGCTCGCCGAAGCGGCGGCTGAACTCGATGTGCTGCTCGCGCGTGATGTCCTGATTGCGGAAAAGCAGAATGCCGTGATCGAGGAACGCCTGGTAAATCTCGCCGAAGAAGCCTTCGCTGATTTTCGAGACGTCGAGGTCACAGACTTCCGCGCCGAGCGCGTGCGAGAGCCTGCGTAATTTCAGAGCCATGGCACCTCCTCCTTCAGGCATGCACTTTACATCAGGCGCGCACCCAATAAAAAAGCCGGGCCTAGGCCCGGCTTCTTACGCCATCACAGCTGAATTACGCTGCCTGGATGTTGCTCGCCTGCTTCTTGCCTTTGTTGCCTGCGGTGATTTCGAAGGAAACCTTCTGACCTTCCGCAAGGGTTTTGAAGCCGGGCATGTTGATCGCCGAGAAATGCGCGAAAAGATCTTCGCCGCCGCCGTCAGGAGTAATAAAGCCAAAACCTTTGGCGTCGTTGAACCACTTGACTGTACCTGTTGCCATTTTGTGTCGTCCTAGAAAAATAAAAAAAGGGCTGAGCCCAAACCGAGTTAAATCTCTAAGCCCTCAAGAACGAACAACAATATAGCCGTACTTTCAGCGCCTGAAACCAAACAGGGTGGCGCACCTTATAGGGTACTGAGCGGGGCGTCAAGCCTTCTTTATCAACGCGCTAGCAGGGAGACTGGGGCGGGGCGCTGCAGCCGGCGCAGCTCGTCCCCGAGATAACGCGCGATCGCTCGCATGCCGTAGATGCGGGCTTCCATTTCGGCGGCGGCGTTGTAGTTCGTATTCGTATTCACATCATAGGTGTACAGCTCGCCATTCGCGTCCCGGATGAACTCGATGCCGGCGACCCCGATGCCGTTGGCCGCGATGAAACGCTGGTATTGCTGCACGATCGGGTCGCTGAATTCTTTCAGGATACGAAACCGCGGCGCGCTCGAAACCGGCGCCGTACCGACCGGACAGAAGGCGTCGCCCACCTGGCACACGTCCGCCGGACACAGCTCGAAACCGAGCGAGGTGTCGACTTCCACCGCATAGAGGAATTTGCCGCCGACGAATTCGACGCGGGTGATGATCGGCTCCTGCGCACGGATGTATTCCTGGACGAGCGTGATGCCGTCGACCGAATCTTCGAACAGATCGCTTTTCACGTAGCTCTCCAGTGCCGTGACGTCCTGAAAGAGCCGCACGCCCAGGCCTTTGCCGGCGCGGTTGTGCTTGGTGATGAAGGTGCCGCTAAAAGACTTCGCGGCCTCGATCACATGGCTGCGACCGACGGCGGCCACCGTTCGCGGCGTGCGTATGCCGTGCAGGCTGAGCGCGCCGTACTGCGCGAGCTTGTTGATTTCGAGCTGCAGGGCGCGGCTGTCGTTCACCACCGGACGGCCGTGCGATTCGAGCCATGCCAGCACGCCCGAGGTCAGCTCCGGCGCGTAACGATGCCCGCGCGTGTGCGAGGACGCGCTCATGCGGTTGTAGAACACGCCTTGGGGCGGCGTCGAAGAAAAGTCGAGCGTGCCTTCGCTCACGAACCATTCTTCATAAGGCAAACGCAGCTCGGCGAACGCCGCGCGCAGCGGCTCGACCCATGCGTCGTTCTCGTGAATGACATAGATTCGGGACATACGCTTTTTCCACGTGCCGTATTCGAGGGGACCGAATCTAGCGGCCGTGGGTTTCCCTGAGAAGGATCGATGAATCACATGCTTAGTGCGTGCGGGTCTAACAGCGCAAAATACTTTCGACCGCTCACATCGTGGTCTTTCCAGCCGTGCCCCGGTGCCTTGGGCTGTAACATACGCATATGGACCGGGCTGGAACCGAGGTGTCTCACAACGTGGATGCAAGGAAGCCGCGCATGATTCCCGCGCGCGCCAAAGCCTGGCTTATTGCGGCTCTGGCGCTCGTGCTGCTCGCTTGGGCAGGCCATTGGCTGGTGCACCGCTGGACGCACATTTACATCGACGATGCGCGCGTCGATGGCGAAGTGGTCACGATCTCGAGCCGCGTTTCGGGCTGGATTACCGAGCTGCCGGTCATCGAAGGCGACGAGGTGAAAAAGGGACAGCTGATCGTGCGCGTGGACGAGCGCGATTCGGCGCTCCAGCGTGAAGTGCTCCTGGCGCGCCTGAGGACGATCGAAAGCCAGATGGCGGTCATCCGCGCCCAGACCGGACAGGTCGACCAGGAAACGCTCGGAAAATTCCAGAGCGAGACCAACCGACTCGCGGCCGCACAGGCGGAAGTCGCGTCTATGGAAGCGAGCCTGAAACAGGCCCGCGACGATTACGACCGCGCAGTGGATTTGCAAAAACAGAAGTGGCTTTCGCAGCAGGCGATGGAGCGGGCGCGCACCACTTACCAGCAGGCACAGGAAAGCCATCGCAAGGCGATCTCGGAAGTTGCGGCGGTCAGAGGAACTGTGTCAGCGGCGGGCGGCAGCCGCAAACAGCTGGGCGTAATGCAACAGCAGCTGGGCGTGCTCACCCATCAGGCTGCCGAGATCCGCGCCGAAGTCCAGCGCCAGGAAGTCGATATCGCGGATCGCACGATCAAGGCGCCTGCCGACGGACGCATTGTCATGACTTTCGTGCGCAAAGGCGAGCACGTCGCGGTCGGACAACGCATTGCGATGTTCCACGACCCGCGCCAGATCTGGGTGCAGGCGAACGTGAAAGAGACGGCGATCGGTCAGCTCAAGCCGGGAATGAAAGTGGACGTGCGCATCGATGCGTATCCCCGCCGCGTGTTTCAGGGGGAAATCTATCGCATCGGGCAGGCCGCCACGAGCAAGTTCGCGCTCCTGCCCGATCCGAATCCGAGCGGCAACTTCACGAAAATCACGCAGCGCCTGCCCGTGCGCATCCTGCTGTCAGACAAAGACGTGATGCTGCGGCCGGGCATGATGGCAGAAGTGGAAATTGCAGTCGGAAACGACTGAAATCCTGGCGGCGCGCTACGGCGCGCGCTACCGCTGGTACGCGACGGTCACCGTCATGCTCGGCACGATCTCGGCCGTGCTGACGACGACGACGGTGAACGTCGCGATCCCCGACATCATGGGTACGTTCGGCATCGGTCAGGACCGCGCGCAGTGGCTGTCCACGGGTGCGCTGGCGGCGATGACGATCGGCATGCTCCTCAATGCGTGGCTCATCAACCGCTACGGTCAGCGGCGCACGTTCATCGCGGCGCTTTGCATTTTCATCATCGCGCTCCTGATCGCCGGTATGGCGCCGAATGAATCGGTGCTGATCGGCTGCCGGATCGCGCAGGGCGCCATCGCCGGAGTGCTGCAGCCGCTCTCGATGTACACGCTCTTCAGGGTCTTCCCGCCGAGTCAGCGCGGAACCGCCATGGGCTTTTTCGGCATGAGCGTGATTCTCGGCCCGGCGCTGGGGCCGACGCTGGGCGGCGTGATGATCGAGCACTTCAACTGGCGCTCGATTTTCTACGTCGCCGTGCCGGTTGCATCGCTGGCGGTTTTGCTCGGCAGCATCTTCATGCCCGAGCGCGAGGAATCCAGCGTGCGCTCGCGCTTCGACTGGATCGGCTTTGTACTCCTGACGGTCGCGCTGGCGTGCCTCCTGACGGCGCTTTCGAACGGTCAGCGTGAAGGCTGGTATTCGGATTTCATCGTGACGCTGTTTGCGATCGCTCTCTTCTGCGGGGCTGCCTTCATCGCGTGGGAGCAGTACACGCCGCAGCCGCTCGTCGATCTGCGCATTCTTTTCAACGGACAGTTTGCATGTGCGGCGGCGGTCGCATGCCTTTTCGGCATCGGCCTTTTCGGCTCGACTTATCTCGTGCCGCTTTTCGTGCAGACGGTGCAGGGTTACACGCCGCTTTCCGCAGGTCTGCTGCTCATGCCGGGCGGCCTGATACTCGGGCTCTTCATGCCGTTCTCGGGCTTCTTGAGCGATCGGATCCCCACGCGCGGGCTCATCATCGCCGGCCTTCTCTGTTTCGTCGTGTCGTCCTACTGGCTCGCGAGCGTCGACGTTAACAGCGCTTTCTGGACGGTCGCCGGCTCAGTCGTCCTCTCGCGGATCGGTTTGGGCCTCATCAAGCCTGCGCTCAACGTGACTGCGCTGCGCTCGCTTCGTCCCGAGCTGCTGGGTCAGGGTGCGGGGATGATCAATTTCGCACGCCAGCTCGGCGGCGCGTTCGGCGTGAACCTGCTTTCGGTGATGCTTGATCGCCGCACTTTTTTCCACAGCGACACGATTACCGCGATGCAGATTGCGGGCAATAGCGGTACGACAGAGCTCCTGCGCAACATGCAGGCGCTGCTCGCGCAAGCGGGCGTGCCGCCCGACCTGCAGGCTTCGGGCGCGCTGCATTTCCTCGGGCGCGTCGTCTACGCGCAGGCGTACACGATGGGTTTTCGCGACAGCTTCCTCATCACTGCAGTCGCGTTCACACTGGGCCTAATCCCCGCGTGGATCATGGGCCGCGGCGCGATGCGAGCGGCGCGAGCCTGAATCGGGCGCGGCCGACCCGATCAACCGTACTAGCCTCTCGTGGAGGAGCCCGACATGACTGCATCTATTTCGTATTCGGATCTCACGGCGCAACTCGGCAGCACGACGTCCCCGCTACTGATCGACGTCAGGCGGCGCACCGCTTTTGAAAGCGCAACCGACATGGCGTCGGGCGCGCTGAGGCGCGATCCCGAGCACGTCGCGCAATGGGCCGCAACGTTGCCGAGCGCGAGCACGGTCGTCGTGTACTGCGTGCACGGACACGAGGTCAGTCAGAATGCCGCGCGCGCGCTGCGCGAGCACGGTATCGAAAGCTACTACCTCGAAGGCGGTCTCGACGAAGGCTGGAAAGCGCACGAGGGCGGCGTCGATCGCAAGCCGGCGAATGGCGCGACGCGTTGGGTCACGCGCGAGCGGCCGAAGATCGACCGCATCGCGTGTCCGTGGCTCATCGCGCGTTTTGTCGATCCGGATGCGCAGTTCCTGTACGTGCCCACACCTGCGGTGCGCGAGACCGCCCGCGAAACGGGAGCGATTCCGTACGACATTCCCGACGTCGCGTTTTCGCACGAAGGGCCGCTCTGCAGTTTCGATGCGTTTCTGAAGCACTACCGCCTGAACGATCCGGCGTTACAGCAACTCGCCGTCATCGTGCGCGGCGCCGACACCGGCGAGCTTGCCCTCGCGCCTCAGGCGCCTGGACTTCTTGCGCTGTCGCTGGGTCTTTCGCGTCTCGACAAGGACGATCACGAGATGCTGGCGCATGGAATGGTCATGTACGACGCGCTCTACGCGTGGTGCAAGGAGGGCCAGGACGAAGTTCATACATGGAATCCGGCTGCATATCGCTAAGCTTCCTTAGTAATATGCCGTTGCGATACGGCTCCCTCGTAGTCAGGGCATAATTCGATCTGACCCCATGACCGCAAAGGTTCGTGCGTGGAAAAGCAGACACATCAGATCGATTTCCAGGACATCCTGTGGCTGCGCCGCGCCGCGACCAAGGCCGGCGCGGACCACGTTCCGCCGGAGATCGCGGAACGTCTGCTCAACGCCGGCCTGATCGAGATGGGCGCAAAACCGCCCAGCCTCAAGATCACCGAAAAAGGCCGCATCGCGCTGTCGAAGCTCGGCTAGAACGCCGCGCGATTGCGTACACTTGAAAGAGCGCCGCAAGGCGCATAAGCACTGCACGGCGAGGCGCAGCGACGCTGTGCCGAAGGCGTGGATTTCCAAGAGCGCCGAAAGGCGCATAAGCACGTCCTTGCGCCCGAAGGAGCGGCGTAGACCTTACTGCGGGTCGATTCCCGCCGCCTTTGCGATGCGCGCGTACTTCTGCAGGTCTTCCTTCAGAAAAGCGGCAAATGCTTTCGGCGTGCTTCCAACCGGTTCGAGATTGAAGGCTGCAAAGCGCTCGCGGGTATCGGGCATGTTGACGATGACCCGAATCGCCTCGCTCAGGCGGTCGACGATGGGCTGCGGCATTCCGCGCGGACCATAGAGCCCGTACCAGCCGCTCGCGACGTAGCCTTTGAGGCCGGCTTCATCGACCGTCGGCACATTCGGAAGCTGTGGCGAACGCGCGGTGCCGGTATACGCAAGCGGCCGCACACGCCCTGCCTGCACCATCGGCACTAGCACAGGGCTTGGGCCGAACATGAGCGGAATGTGTCCGGCGAGGAGATCGTTCACCGCGGGTCCTACCGCTTTGTATGGCACATGCGTGATTTTCACCCGCGCCATGACCTGGAACATTTCTCCTGCAACGTGCGTGAGATTCCCGAAGCCGCCGGACGCGTAATTGATTTTCCCCGGCGTCGAGCGTGCCATCTCGATCAGCTGCTCGATCGATTTCGCCGGAAACGAAGGATGCACGACGATCACGAGGCCGCCGGAGTTCGCGATGTGGCTCACCGGCGTGAAATCGCGGAGCGCGTCGTAGGGGAGCTTCCGGTAAACCGCCGGATTGATCGTGTGCGCGCCGGCCGTCGTGAGCAGCGTGTAGCCATCGGGAATCGCGCGTGCGGCGAGCTCGCTACCGATGATGTTGTTTGCGCCGGCGCGGTTATCGATCACGACATTCTGGCCCAGATGCTCCGTGAGCTTGATGCCGACGATGCGGCCCACGACGTCGATGGCTCCACCCGGAGCGGCCGGCACGATCAGGCGCACGGGTCGCTCGGGGTATGCCGCGATGCAGACGGCGCTCAGCGTGAGAAGCAGGAATGAGTAAGCGATGCGACGCATGAGGTTCTCCTCCGAACCGAAGAGGGCCGCGCGACTGCCCGAGATGCGCTTTTATCTTACACTTCCACCCTCCAAGACAATCAACGACTCCCCCTGAGGATCGCCATGCCTGAGAAAAGCGGGAAACTGTCGCAGCCCAAGGACTACAAGCTCGTCGTCGAAAAAGACGTGCGCATTCCGTTGCGCGACGGGAGTCTCCTCTACGCCGACGTGTTCCGTCCCGAAGGCGGCAGCGAGCGCTTTCCGGCCATCATGAACACCGGACCGTACATGAAGGACAAGCTGTGGATTCCTCCCGAAGACCTGGGCGAGCCCGCGAACGAATACATGAACTGGGAAACCGTCAATCCGTTGTGGTGGTGTCCTCGCGGTTACGCCCTGGTCCGCGTGGACAGCCGCGGCTCGGGCAAGTCGCCCGGTAAATCCGAGCCGAGCTCGCTCCAGGAAGCGGTCGACACCTACGATTGCATCGAATGGATCGCGAAACAAAGCTGGTGCAGCGGCAGCGTCGGCACGCTGGGCATTTCATACCACGCCAATTTCCAGTGGCGCGTCGCGGGGCTGCAGCCGCCGTCGCTGAAGGCGATCATGCCGTGGGAAGGCCGCGCCGATCAGTACCGCGACCAGGCCTATCACGGGGGTATCTTCGCGATGGGTTTTCTCACGCAGTGGCATCACATGCAGACCGCGCATCATCTGCTGGGAGAGCCGAGCAGCTACAACCCGGACGCATTCGACAACAACCTGCTCTGGGATTACATGCGCAACAACCTCGACTCGGAATTCTGGCGCATGTGCAGCGCGCGCTGGGACAAGATTACGGTGCCCGTGTACAGCGTCGGCAACTGGGGTGGTTTTGCAATGCACTTGCGCGGCAACACCGAGGCTTATGTGTGCGCCGCGTCCGAGAACAAAAAACTGCGTATCCACAGCGGCTCGCATTACCACCCGTTTCACGGCGAGGAAGGCAGGCTCGAGCAACTGCGCTGGTTCGATCACTGGCTCAAGGGAATCGATACCGGCATCATGGACGAGCCGCGCGTGAAGCTGGAGATACGCACCGGCGGCAGCAGAAAACCGTATCCGTTCCGCTTTGAAGACGACTGGCCGATTCCGCGCACGCAATGGACCCAGTTTTACCTCCAGCCACAGCGCGAATCGCCGCTGGCCGACGGCGTCGAAGGCCGGTTGAGCACCGAGATTCCGGGCGCTGCTGCAAAGATCACGTACGAAGCATCCCCCGGTGGAAGGCACAGCATGGGCGGACGCACGGGCGTTTCCTTCGAGACGCCGCCGATGAAAGAAGACACCGAAGTGACAGGCCCGATCGTGCTCAACGTGTGGGTGTCGAGCACGTCGAAAGACATGGACATCATCGCGACGATTCGCAACATCGGCGCGGATGGCAAGGACGTGTGTGAAGTCGGTCAGCGCGGCGATTCGGTTCCGTGCGTGACGAAGGGATGGCTGCGCGCCTCACACCGTAAGCTCGATCGAGCGAAGTCGCTGCCTTATCGGCCGTATCATGCGCACGACGAACGCGTGTGGCTTGCGCCCGGCGAGATCGTCGAGTGCCAGGTCGAAGTGTGGCCGACGTCTATGGTCTTCAGGAAAGGCCACAAGCTGCGGCTCGACGTGCAGCCGAAAGACGGCGTCGGCACCGGCCACTTCACGCACTATCACGCCGACTACAACCAGGCGGCGCGTAATACGATCCACGCCGGCGGCGAGCGGCCGTCCTATCTGCTGCTGCCGATCATTCCGCCTAAGTAGACGCGTCTCGCGCTGCACGCGCCGGGAGGCGCGCTCTTGCGCAGCTCTTATGCCTGTGCATAAATGAGGGGGCCAGAGGGTTTCACGCATGAGATTGAAGTTCTTCTCGATCGCCTTCCCGGTCGCGACCTTGACGTTCCTCGCCGCGATCGGAGCCGCGCTGTGGTTGGTGGCCGCGTCTTTCAGCGAAGTCGGCCAGGCGCTCGAGCAGCGCAAAGTCACGCTTTCGCTCACTTCCGAGCTCTCGCGCCTCACGCAGACGATGAGCCGGCTCGTGCGCGCGTACGCAGCGACCGGCGACACGCGCTACCTCACCGAGTATTACGCGCTCACCGATTACCGCACGGTCATGGGTGGCAGCGGACTGCGCGAGTACCTGAAAGGCGAAGACGGCGTTGCCAACGGCAAATCCTTTCCGGTGCGCATGAAAGAAGCCGGCGCTTCCGATGAGGAGCTCAAGGTCCTCGACCAGGCGATCGACACGAGCGACACGCAGCACAAGCTGCAGCAGATTGGATTCGCGGCGATGCAGGGTCTTTACGATCCGGAAAAAAACGAATTCGTGACAGGCGGTGCCCCGCATCCGGAGTTCGCGCTGAAGACGCTGTATGGTTCCGAATACGAAAAACTCCAGGCGGGGTTGATGGCGGACGTCAACCGCCTGACCGATATGGCCGATGCGCGCACGGGCCTGACCGTACAGCGGGCGACCGAACATCTGTGGCGTGCGATCGTGCTCGCATGCGCTGCCATGATCGTGCTGCTGCTCCTCACGATCGCAGGGTCGCTCTTCATCAACAAATCGGTGCTGCGCCCGATCAGGCGCATCGCGGCGGGGGCAGACCGCATTGCGGAAGGCAACTACGCCGCTCGCGTGAAGCCCGGCAAAGCGGTTGTCGAGCTGAACACGGTCGCAAATGCGTTCAACAACATGGCCTCCGCGATCGAGGAAGACATCCAGCAGCGAACCAAGGCCTCGCAGGAGTTGCAGGAGGCTCGTGCGGCGGCAGAAACGGCCACGCGGGCGAAATCGATGTTCCTCGCGAACATGAGCCACGAGATCCGCACTCCGATGAACGCGATCATCGGCATGGCTTACCTTGCGCTGAAAACGAAGCTCGATCCGCGGCAGAAAGACTACGTCACGAAAATCCATGAAGCGGCGAAAGCGCTGCTCGGCGTGATCAACGACATCCTGGATTTTTCCAAGATCGAGGCGGACAAGCTCGACCTGGAGCTCGTGCCTTTCGATCTGCAGCAGACGATCGCGAACAGTCTTTTCCTCGTGCGCCAGAAAGCGCTGGAAAAGGAAATCGAGCTGCTGCTCGACATGGATCCCCAGCTCGCTCGCGAGCCGCACATGATCGGCGACGGACTGCGCCTCGGCCAGATCCTCATCAACCTGCTCTCGAATGCGGTCAAGTTCACCGAGCGCGGGTACGTGCGCCTGTCGCCTTCCATCCTCGAATCGGACGGCGAGAACGTCGTGCTGCGCTTCACCGTGACGGATACCGGCATCGGCATGACACCCGAGCAGACGGCCAAGCTTTTCGCGGAGTTCACACAGGCCGACGGCTCGACTACGCGCAAGTACGGCGGCACGGGGCTCGGCCTGGCGATCTCGAAGCGGCTCGTCGAAATGATGGGCGGCGAGATCATCGTCACGAGCGAGCCGGGCAAAGGCTCGTCTTTCCAGTTCACCGTCAAGCTTGGCAAGGCGGCGGTGCCGATGCCCGCCGTCTGGACCGGTCCTGCGGGCGATCGCGCACTCGTGGTCGACGACCTGCCGGAAGCGCGCATGGTTTTGAGCGGCATGCTGCAGGCATTCGGTTTCAACGTCGAGGAAGCCGAGAACGGCGAACGCGCGCTCGCGGCACTGGAGAACGCGACCGCCGGGAACGAGCCTTTCGCGCTGGCCTTCATCGACTGGGTGATGCCGGGCATGGATGGCGGCGACCTGATATCGGCGATCCATTCCCGCTTCGGCGCCAGCGCTCCGCAAATCGTCGTGATCTCGGCGTACGACACCGAGGATCTGCGCGGGTCGGTCGATCATCTCGGAGTCAAGCATTTCCTTTCGAAGCCCGTGCTGCCGGTCTCGCTGCAGCAGACGCTTTCCAGTCTGCATGGCGAGCAGATCGCGGCCGAAGGCGGCACGATCGAAGAGCAGAACCCTTCGCTCGAGAACATGCATGTGCTAGTCGTCGAGGACCACCCGATCAACCAGCAGCTCGTGATGGAGCTGCTGCGCGGCATGGGCGTCATCGCCGATCTCGCGCAACACGGCGAGCAGGCGATCGAGATGCTCGACGCAAAGCCGGCGGACTTTTATTCGCTGGTCTTCATGGACCTGCAGATGCCCGTGCTCGATGGATATGAGACCACCAAGCGGCTGCGCGCCGTTGCCCGCTATTCAGCGCTGCCCATCGTGGCGATGACCGCGCACGTGATGATGGAAGAGCAGGAGCGCTGTCTTGCCCTCGGCATGCGCGGACACATCGGAAAGCCCATCGATCCGGACGAGCTCTATCGCGTCGTCTCGAGTTTCTGCAGGCGCGAAGTCGTCGACAAAGCGCGCGGCGCCGGCAAAGCAGCCGAGCCCGTGCTCAAAACCGTCGCCGTGCTCTCGCAGCAGCGCGCGACCCCGCCGGCCGGCGCAAGCGCGCTGCAAAGCATCGACGGCCTCGACGCCGAGGCGGGCCTCAAACGCACGCGCGGCAACGAAGGGCTTTATCTGAGCCTGCTCAAGCAATACGTGATCGGCTTCTCCGCATTCGGCCAGGAGCTCACGCTGCTGCTTCGCGAAGGCAGGCACGAAGAGGCGACGCGGCTTGCGCATTCGCTCAAAGGTGTGGCTGCCAACGTCGGCTCGGTGAAAGTCGCCGATGCGGCCGGAGTGCTCGAACAGGTATTGCGGCGGGGCGAAAGTCCGGATGCCGCGCTCGGCGATGTAGAGCGGGGGCTGCGTCCCGTGATGTCTGGACTTTCCGATGTGTTGAATATCGATACGACGATGACCGCTGCACCTGTCGACGCAGGCAGCGAAGAGCAGCTCCTCTCGGAGGTCACGCTGCCGGCATGGGTGGACGAGCTGCGGCGCCTGCTCGGCGATGGCGACGTCGCCGCACAGCAGCTCTGGTCCGAGCGCGGTGAAGAGTTGAAGCACATGCTCCCGGTGAAAACCTATTCGCAAGTGCGCCGCGCGGTCGATAATTTCGAGTTCGACGTGGCGCTTGCAGCGCTGTCGACGGAGAAAGCGGGCACGTGACGCACGAACGCAAGTTGCTACAGCCATGAATCCGGCGCGCGCGCCTGAGACGATACTCGCGGTCGACGATACGCCGGCGAATATCACGCTGCTCGCAGGGCTCCTCGGGGAGCAGTACAAGGTGAAAGTGGCGACGAACGGCGCGAAAGCGCTCGAGCTCGCGGCTGCGAATCCTCCGGATCTGATCCTGCTCGACATCATGATGCCGGGCCTTTCCGGGTACGACGTGCTCGAGCGCCTGCGCGGCGATGCGCGCCTGCGCCACATCCCGGTCATCATGATTTCGGCCGTGGACGAGATCGAGAGCGTCATCCGCTGCATCGAGCTCGGGGCGGAAGACTATCTGCCGAAGCCTTTCAATCCGACGCTGCTGCGCACGCGCGTCAACGCGAGTCTCGAAAAGAAACGGCTGCGCGACGATATCGTGCGCCACCGCGACCAGCTCGAAAATGAGCTGAAGGCCGCGCGCGAGATTCAGATGAGCATGGTGCCGCTCGACTTCAATTCGCCGGCGCGGGTGGCGAAGATGGAGATTTTCGCGACACTGGAGCCCGCGCGCGAGATCGGCGGCGACCTTTACGACTTCTTCTGGGGCGAAGACGGGCGCCTCTACTTCGTCGTCGCCGATGTGTCGGGCAAAGGCGCGCCGGCGGCGCTTTTCATGGCGCGCGTCAAGACGATGACGCGGCTCGTGGCGATGCTCTATCGCGAGCCCGACGGCAGGCCGGTCGAGCCCGGCGCCGTAGTCTCGAGAATCAACGAAGACGTCTGCCTCGACAATCGACAGGATATGTTCGTGACCGCGTTCTTCGGCATCCTCGATCCGGGGACAGGCACGCTCAAGTACTGCAACGCCGGACACAATACGCCGTACGTGATCGGCGAAAGCGGTGTCTCGCCCGTGCAGGGCGCGCATGGTATCCCGCTGGGCATCTTCGACGATTACGAATACGTGACCGAAACCTGCCGCATTGCGCCGGGCCAGTGTCTCTTTGTCTATACCGACGGCGTGACCGAAGCGATGGATGCTGAAAGCGCGTTCTTTTCGGACAAGCGGCTCGAGGCTGTGCTGAAACGACTCGCGGGCGCGCCGGCGAGAGCCGTGGTTTCGGAAGTGATCGCGAGCGTGCGCGATTTTGCGGCGGGCGAGCCGCAGGCCGACGACATCGCCGCCATGGCGATCCGTCTGGGAAATTGAGGTAGGGACTCTAAGAAAGGAAGCCCGAATGCACGGAGCACAGGAAGTAAAAATCGAAGTCGACATGCTGGCACCCGGCGCGGAGCGCCACTTTCCAAAGAAGAACATCGAAGTGGAAGTGATCGCGCCCGAAGTCATATTCGGCGAGGGCCCCATCTGGGACAAGCGCACGAAACAACTGTTCTACGTCGATATCTGCGGCGATTCGATATGGAAATGGAAACAGGGCGGCAAGCCCGAGTGCATCATGAACCCGTCGGACCACGCCGACGGCATGGTGCTCGACGCGCAGGGCAGACTGGTCATCGCCGGCTGGGGTGGCCGCACTGTGTTTCGCATGGACATCGATGGAAAGAACAAAACGACGCTCGCATCGCATTGGCAAGGCAAGAAGCTCAACAGCCCGAACGACATCGTCGTGCATTCGGACGGCTCGATCTATTTCACCGATCCGAACGGCGGCTTGCTGAACGTCGGTATGGTCGGTGACGACATTCAGAAATACCTCGACAGCAATCCGGTTTTCCGCATCGCGCCGGACGGCACGCTGTCGATCGCCAATGACGACGCGGTTTATCCCAACGGCTTGTGTTTTTCGCCTGACGAGAAGCTGATGTACATCAATTGCAGCCGTGAGCGCGTCGTCCGCGTATACGACATGCAGCCCGACGGCAGCCTCGGGCCGGGCCGGATGTTCTACAGGTACACGGATCCCGAGCGCGGAGTGCCCGACGGCATGAAATGCGACGTGGAAGGCAACGTCTACGACACCGGTCCCGGTGGTATCTGGATGCACGACCGCCAAGGCAACGTGCTCGCCAGGCTCAAAACACCGGGATGGCATCCGACCAATTTCGCTTTCGGCGATGACGACTGGCGCACGCTCTACATCACATTCATCGGTTGTGTGACGCGTTCGCGGATGCCCATTGCCGGCGTTCCGGCGCTGTAACGGGGAGACAAGACATGAATCTGAATTTCGTACGCGTCGCCGGAGCTTATAACGGGCCTACCGGCGGTCTAGCGTGGGACGGCAAGCACATGCTGTTCAGCGCCGTGCGCGAAGAGCGCGTGCTGCGCTTCGATCCGGACACGCGCGAGGTTACGGAGTTTCGGCGCTACACCGGCAGAACGAACGGCATCGCGGCGGGGCCCAACGGCTCCATATTCGGCGCGCAGGAAGGCGGACGCCGCGTAATCGAATTCAAGCCGGACGGCTCGACCGCGCCGACTTGCGACCTGCTCGACGGCAAGCACCACAATCAGCCGACCGACCTGACCAGCGACATGAAGGGCCGCGTCTGGTTCGCTGACGCCTTCAATACGGTGCCGCCGTACGGACCTCCGGTTTATCCATTTCCGGAGCAGGCATCGATATTGAGGCTTGAACGCGATGCGCAAGGCAAGTGGAGCCTGAAGCGCATAACTTTCGATACGCAAGGCGCGCGCGCGCTGGCGCTTTCGCCCGACGGGAAGTCGCTGTACGTCGCTGAAGGCGATCCCGATCGCACCGGACCGCGCCAGCTGCGCGCGTATCCAATTCAAAACGATGGAAGCGTTGGCAAGCACAAAGTCCTGCACGAATTCGGCGCGGCCGACCGCGG
>DATLEF010000214.1:0-22077 GCA_035525455.1 Burkholderiales bacterium | reverse complement strand
GAAAGACCTTTTCAAGGATTGGCTCGAGCGCCACTACCCGCTGAAAGCCAAACACGTCATGAGCCGAGTGCACGCGATGCGCGGCGGCCGCGACAACGATCCTTCATTCGGCAGCCGCATGGTCGGCACCGGCCAGCTCGCCGAGCTGCTCGAGAAGCGTTACGACATCGCCTGCAAGCGCATCGGCTTCACGGCGCAGCGCGGCAGGGACCTCGACCGGGCGCTTTTCCGCGTGCCGGGCAAGCCCGACCAGATGGCTCTGTTCTAGCAGCACCGCGTGTCAGTAGTCGGCATAGGTGTTGCATATTGTCCTGGCATAACAAGCCGAGCAGGAGCAGGGGATGTGGAAGTTCGAGCGCGAAGCCAATCGCGCGTGGGTCTGGAAAGAGCTCGACAGCATGGGGCAGATCGTGCGGCGCAGCACGCTTGCTTTCAGGGAGCGCATCGACTGCATCGCGCACGCAATGCGCAACGGCTATATCCATCCGCGGCAGCGCGCGCTCGGCGCCAGGGTCGCCTCCTCAGACTCGCCGGAACCTAAGCGTTCCCGCCGCTGGGATTCATAGAACACAGCAGCGCCGCGGGAAAGCCTCCCAACGCTACGGCGGCGCGGATCCGCCCGTCCTCGATCTGCACGGTCTCACCCGTCAGCACGTTCGTGAGGCTGCCTGTGAGTGGGCCCGCTTCTATGGTCGTGTCCGCCCATGCCTGCGCGTCCGGGGGCGTGCCTTCGTCGCAGCCGAGCGTGAGCCACAACCGTCCAGCGATCACGATCAGCGCGCTATCGCCGTGCCGGCGCATGAATGCAATGATGTGATCGGCGCGTGTGCCTTCGGCGTGCAGGGGCAGGTAATGCCCCAGCTCGAAAAGCTCCGGCTGCGTGCGCCTCAATTCGAGCGTGCGCCACACGATCCACATTTTCGCGCGGCCATCGAGCGCCGATTTCGCGAGCGCGCGCGCCTCCCGCGTGAGGGCTGACGAATCGCGCAATCGCACGAGCTCGTCCAGCACGCGCTGACGCGCGCCGTAGTCGACCGCACGGCGATTGTCCGGATCGACGAGACTCAGATCGCAGATCTCGTTGCCCTGGTAGATGTCCGGCACGCCCGGTGACGCGAGCTTGAGCAGCGTCATGGAGAGGCTGTTCAGCATGCCGAACCAGGCGATGCGCCGGCTGTGAGAGCGCAGGTCCTTCAGGAACAGGTTGCGGGCGGACGGCGCGAGCAGCGCGCGCACGAAAGCGGTGACGGCCGCTTCGTATTCGGCGTTGGGATTGATCCAGCTAGTGTGCACTTTTGCTTCGCGCACGGCTTTCAGCATGTACGCCTCGATCCGCTCGCAGTAGCGGGCGAGAGCTCCCTCGTCGACGTCGTGCGGCGGGAAAGAGCCCAGCAGCACCTGGTAGAGGAGGTATTCGTCGTTCGCCGATGGCGCCGGCTCCTCGTCGATCGCCGCTTTCTTGCTGCGGTTCATGCGGGCCCAGCGCCGCAGCCACTGCCGCCATTCGGCCGGCATTTCGGAGAGCACGTCGATGCGCGCGCGCACGTCTTCCGAGCGCTTGTTGTCGTGAGTGGACGTGGCGAGCATCGTGTGGGGCCGGTGCGTCGCGCGATCGGCGGTCGCGCCGTGAAACGCCGAGACCGGCATTCCGAACTGGCCCGGGTCGCCGCCCACATCGTTGAGAGATACCAGCCGGTTGTATCTATAGAACGCCGTGTCCTCGATGCCTTTCGCAGTCACGGGTGCGGTGAACTGCTGGACTTTCATCGCGAAGGTGCGGATGCGCTCCTTCAGCGCGAGGTTTGCGTCAGCCGGCGCTTCGGCCAGCAGCATGCGCCGCACGAATTCGAAAATGGTCGTGTCCGCGGCGTGGCTGCGGCGGCGCGCCTGCGCGACCGCCCAGTCGATGTAGCGCTGGTCCTGCGACGAGGGCGCCTCGACGATGTAGGAGCGGTAGACCGGAAAGCACGCGACGATCTCGGAGAGTGCGTGCCGCAGATTGAAGAGCGTGTAATCGCGCGTGCGGCGGTCGGCGCGCGCGATACGTAAAAGCTCGGCGGCGAGCATCGTGAGCGGTGCGGCAAGCGCCGCCTGCATGATCGCGCGTTTACCCTCGTATGCGGTCTCGGCGTAATCTCGCGCTTCTTCCGCGAAGCTGCGATAGACGCGCTCCATCTCGTCGGCCGCGGTGCAGTCGACGAGCACGTTGTTGACAACAGTGCCGAAGCGATAGCCGGAAGTCCCGTACACTGCCCACGTTTCGGGGATTTTTTCGTGCGAGGCCGCGATCTTCTCGATGACGACGTAGAGCGGCCGGGGCGGGCGGCCGCCTTCATCGGGCTCGATGTCGATGCCGGCGAGCTGCGCGTAGCGGCCCTGCAGGCGCCGGAAATACTGGTCCGGATCGTAGAGTCCGTCCGGATGATCGATGCGCAGCCCGTCGATCTTGCCTTCGACCGCGAGCGCGAGCACGAAGCGGTGGGTCGCTTCGAAAGCGGCCTCGTCTTCCATGCGCAGCGCCGCGAGGTCGTTGATATCGAAGAAGCGCCGGTAATTGATCTCGTCCGCCGCCACGCGCCACGACGACAGGCGATAGGCCTGGCGCTCGAGGAGCTCGTGCAGGCGCTCGAAGCTTGTGCGCTCGCCCGGCGTGCCGTTCGCGACCGACACCGCATAGGATATCGCCTCGGCGATCGGCGTGTGCTCCGCGGCAAGGCGCGCGAGCTGCCGCTTGTGCACCTCCTTGTCGCGCTGGCGCTCGAGCCTGCGGCTGCGGTCCGTCTCCTCGCGCGCGGGCAGGTGACCGAAAGCCGCGCAGAGGCTCGAGAGCTCCGCCACGGCATGTTGCGGAAGCGTGCTCGCCGCGAGCTGCGCGATCGCCGGCTCGAGGATGCGCGGGTATTCGCGGGGATCGATGGGGAAGCGGTGATCGTAATAGCAGACCGCGAATTCGCCGCTCTCGGCCTTGAATGCGAGCGTGAGCTCGCCGCGTTCGAGCACGAGACCGTACTGATCGGCGAGCACGGGAATCAGTAGCTTGTCTGCGATCGCGCTCGTGGCCGCTTCCCACTGAATGTCGAAGAAATCCGAGTATGCGGATGCGCGGCCGTTCTCCAGCACGTCGAGCCACCACGCGTTGTCCGCGCCCATGACGCCCATGTGATTGGGCACCATGTCGAGGATGTGACCCATGCCGTGCTCTTTCAGCGTGGCCACGAAACGCTCGAAATCCTCGCGCGTGCCGATCTCGGGATTGAGTGCGTTGTGATCGATGATGTCGTAGCCGTGCGTGCTGCCTGCTCGCGCCCGAAGGTACGGCGAGCAGTAGACGTGGCTCACGCCGAGCCGCGACAGGTACGGCACGAGCGCCGTGGCGTCGTTGAACGTGAACGTGCCGTTCAGCTGGAGTCGGTAAGTGCAGCGGGGAATGCGGGCGCGGGCTTCGTGGGGCCGGCGCTTGCGCGCCGGCCCCGGCCTAGGGCGGATACGCGCAAGCTCCTCGGCGAGCGCGGCGAAGCGCGGATCGCTTTCGATCTCTTCGAGCTCGAGCGGAAGCTTCCGCTGCCAGTTGGGCTGCTCTTCGACCGTGCCGGGCAGGTTCGCCTGCTCGCGCTCGCCGAGCACGTCTTCGACCTGCACGACGAGCAGGCGTGACGGCGTTTTGGCGAGATACGCATGCACGGCGCGCGCGAGCTCCGGCGACATCGGCGTGGCGGCAGGATCGGGAGTGACGCCCGACGGCAGCATCTTCTCGTGCTCCAGCGCGGCGATAATGCGCTCGCGCTCGTCGGCGCGGCTGGCGACGTACTGCCCCCGCATCTCTTCCGAGGGGAAGAGGTCGAGCTGCCGGCGCACTTCGAGATCGTGTCCTTCCCAGAATCCCGTGAGCGTCGGCAGATCGTGCGTCGATACCGCGACGAGCGCATTCGCCGGGTATTCCTCGGGGCGCTTGTACTGGCCGACCGTGTTGCGCTCGAACCAGAGTACTCGGTAGGAAAATACACGCGAGCGCTCGAGGCCCGCGCGCACTTCGTCCGGCACGGTTCCGAGGTCTTCGCCGATCACCATGCACTCGTTACGCGTGCTTTCGAGCGCAAGTATCGTCAGCAGATCGTCGAACGGGTAATGGACGTACGCACCGTCGGTGGCGGGGGCGCCGGGCAGGATCCAGAAGAGCCGGTACAGCCCCATCACGTGGTCGATGCGCAGCGCGCTCGCATCGCGCATGTTCGCGCGCAGCGTCGCGATGTATGGATCGTAGCGCGCGGCTTTGAGCTCACCCGGGCGCAGCGGCGGCAGTCCCCAGTTCTGGCCTTTGAGATTCACTTCGTCGGGCGGCGCGCCGACGCTCGCGCCCACCGCGTAGACGTCCTGGTTCGCCCAGCTTTCCGCGCCCGCGCGATCGATCGATATCGCGAGGTCCTGATAGATGCCGACGCCGAATCCGAGCTCCTTCGCGCGGCTGGCCGCGTGCTTCAGCTGCAAGGCCGCCTGCCACTGCAGATACTGGTAGAACTCGATGCGCTCGATATTCGCCGTCGCTTCGGCGAAGCGGGCGACTTCGGGCGACTGCGGCCGCCGATACGGTTCGGGCCACACCTGCCAACCCCAGATCGAGGCGTCCTCGTGATGAAAGCGCTCCTGCAGCGCTTCGAACAGCGCGTGCAGGCGGAGCCGCCTTCCGCCTTGCTGCTGGAAGGCGCGAAACTCCCGGCCGCGATCCGTTTCGGACGCGAGATGGTGTTGTCTGAAATGCTTGTACAGGCGCTCGAGGAGCGGGAGCTTCAGCGCGCTCACTGCCGGATAGTCGACAAGCGCGCTTGCGCGCGCGGCTTTCAATGCCGTCTGAAACTGCGCTGAGGCGATCGTCGCGAGCACGTCCGCGCATTCGAGCGCGTCCGGGACCGCTTCGACGTCGACGTACAGCACGTTGATGAAGAGGCGCGACGACGGGCTGTATGGGCTCGAATGAGCGGGGTTGTGCGGATAAAGCGCGTGCAGGGGATTTACGCCGACCACGTCCGCGCCGCGCGGACCCCACTGCTCCACCACCGTGCGCAAATCGGTGAAGTCGCCCACGCCCCAGTTGCGCTGCGAGCGCAACGCATAGAGCTGAAGGGCGGCGCCCCATACGCGGCCGCTGCCTTGCAGGGCCGGAGGCACATGACAGCACTCCGGGCCGACGATGAAAGACACGTAAGCGTCGAACGGAATCTCGGGGCCGGAGAGCGCGTAGCGGTGATAACCGCACGGCAGCCGGTCGCGCCAGTCGAATGCGACTTCGAGATACGCTTTGCCGTCGAGCTCGTGGCGCTGCAGGCGCTCGAGATCGCAGGGGCGAAATTCTCCCGTGCGCACGTCGCCATTCGCCAGCGCGAACGTCCAGCGGTATGTGGTTTCGTAATGCCGTTCGGCGAAATGAAACCGCATGCGATAGGGATTGCCGTCAACGCGGAACACCGCGACGTGCGGCACGACCTGCGTCCAAGTCTGCCGCTCGTGGTTCTTGAGCGCCTCTTCGAGCCCGCTTTCGTCTTCCAGCACGCCGAGCGCTTTGAGGAGCCCGAGACGCGTTTCATCGGACGCGCGGTGGACTTTGCCCCAGATGTCCTTGTACTCACCCGCCACACCGTGCACGCGGCACAAATGATCGAGCGTGGGGTTCGTTGCAATGAGTTCGGACATTCGACTATGCGCCGGGAGCTTTGGGTGCAGCTTTCTGAATCAGATAACAGGCCGCCGATGCCGCCGGCATCTCACCCGCGTCGAGCGCATCGATTGCGGACTGCGGCTCACAATACAGCATCTCGCCTCGCGGCGGCTCCGGCGCGCGAACCGCGGCGTCTGCGAGGTTGAGGCGCAGTGCGAGCTCGCTGCCGTCGCCCAGGCGCCAACGTGCAATCAACGCGCGTTCGGCCAGCACATCGAACGTGCCCGCGTTGGGCGGCATTCCAGCGAACCGCGGGACGAGCTTGCGCATGCGCACGGCGATCAGATCCTTATAGAGCGTGAGGAACGCGGCGTGGCGGGCGTCGTCGAGGCTGGCCCAATCGAGCTTGCTCCGCAGGAACGTCTTCGCGTCGTTCGGATCCGGCATGGGCTGGCCTCCGCACTGTGCCGAGCCCTCGATATTTCCGAATTCGCGTCCGCGGCCTTCGCTGACCGCTTCCGCGAGCTCGGATTCGAAATCGCAGAAAAAAAGAAAAGGCGTCAAAGCTCCGAACTCGTCGCCCATGAAGAGGAGCGGTGTCGCAGGTGCGAGCAGCCACGCCACTGTCGCAGCACGCAGACGGCGCTCGTCCGTCAATGTGACGAGGCGTTCACCGCACGCGCGGTTTCCCACCTGGTCGTGGTTTTGCAGAAACGAGACGAATGCGCTCAGCGGCAGATCGCGCGTGGACTCCCCGCGGCACACGTGATCGCGGTACGCGGAGGGCTCGCCCTGGTACGCGTAGCCTTCGGTGAGTGCGCGTCCGAGATGTCTTGCGGGTGCATCGGCGTAGTCGATGTAATAGGCGTCCTTCTCGCCGGTCAGCATTACGTGCAGGGGATGGTGGAAATCGTCGTTCCACTGCCCGTCGTACCAGCGCGCGCGCCCGTCCGTGTGCGGGAGCAAATGCGCTTCGTTGCGATCGTTCTCGAGCACGAGATGAATGTGGCGTTCACGGCCGGGCCCGTTCCGCACGGCCTCGGCGAGCTCCGTCAATATGTGGGGATCGGAATCGTCGAGGATCGCGTGCACGGCGTCGAAGCGCAGGCCGTCCAGGTGATATTCCTCCAGCCAGTAAAGCGCGTTGTGTATGAAGAAATCGCGTACGGTGCGCGACTGCGCGCCGTCGAAGTTGATCGCGTCACCCCACGCCGTGTGATGGCGGTCGGTGAAAAAGGGCGCGGCATAAGCGTGCAGATAATTGCCGTCCGGCCCGAAATGGTTGTAGACGACGTCGAGCATGACCATGAGGTTTCGCTCGTGCGCGGCGACGACCACGCGTTTCAGATCGTCGGGCCGCCCGTAGACCGAATCGGGCGCATAAGGCAGCACGCCGTCGTATCCCCAGTTGCGCCTGCGCGGAAAGTCGGCGATCGGCATCAGCTCGATTGCAGTGACGCCGAGGCCCGCGAGGTAATCGAGGTGCGCCTCGAGGCCTGCAAACGTTCCAGCTGCCGAGAAGGTACCCACATGGAGCTCGTAAATGACGGCTTCGGTCCAGGGCCGTCCGCGCCACGCCGTATCGGGCCAGTCGAACGCGCGCGGATCGATGACTTCGCTTTCGCCGTGAACGTCATCGGGGTTGCAGCGCGATGCCGGATCCGGCACCGCCAGCTCACCGCCGATGCGATATCGATAACGTGTTCCGGCGGGCGCTTCGGTCACGAGCTCGCACCAACCGTCGCTCGTGCGCTCGAGGGGGTGGGCGCGCGCGGGTCCATTCGCCGCAATCATGAGCTCCACCAAATGCGCGCTCGGCGCCCACAGGCGAAAGCGCGTGCGTCCGCCGTCGAGGAGCTCTGCGCCGAACGGCATCGCATGCGCGCGCTTCACTCGCCGGCCTTTTCTTGCTGGAGCAGAACGATGGAGCGGTTGTGCAGGCGATAGACGTTGCCCGCTTCAAAAGTCGCACCACCCGCGAGACCGTCCTCGATCGACGTGTCCATCACCAGACGCCAGCTCGTGCGGGGCAGGAATCGCGGCAGCGGAAACGGAATATCGCGCTCGTCGGCGTTGAACAGAACGAGCAGGGTCGCGTCCGTGAGCGGCCGGCCGTGACGATCGGTCTCGGTCAGACTTTCGCCGGAGAGATAGACGCCCAGGCAGCGTGCATGCGATTCGCGCCATTCCGCGTCGGTCATTTCACCGCCGTCCTTATTGAGCCAGACGATATCTTTCGCTTCGGAGCCGCGGATAGGGCGGCCCTGAAAGAAATGCCTGCGGCGCAAAACGTGGTGTTCGCGCCGGTACTGGATCATCCGCACCCAGAATTCGAGCAGGCGCTCCCTGTGCGGTGTCGCCGTCCAGTCGATCCACGAGATTTCGTTGTCCTGGCAGTAGGGGTTATTGTTGCCGCCCTGCGTCCTGTCGAGCTCGTCTCCGGCAAGCATCATTGGCACGCCTTGCGAGAGCAGAAGGGTCGCGATGAAGTTGCGCTGCTGGCGCGCACGCAGCGTATTGATCGCCGAATCGTCGGTCTTGCCTTCCACGCCGCAATTCCACGAAACGTTGTTATTGAAGCCGTCGCGGTTTTCTTCGAGGTTCAGCTCGTTGTGCTTGGTGTTGTACGTGACGAGATCGTGCAGCGTGAAACCGTCGTGACACGTGATGAAGTTGATGCTGGCATGCGGACGGCGGCCGCTGCGCTCGTAGAGGTCGCTCGAGCCGGTGAGACGCTGCGCGAACTCACCGATGATCCCACCGTCTCCCTTCCAGTAGGCCCGCATGGTGTCCCTGTATTTGTCGTTCCACTCGGTCCACCCGGCGGGAAAGTTACCCACCTGATAGCCGCCTTCACCGAGGTCCCATGGTTCGGCGATCAGCTTCACCTGCGAGATCACCGGATCCTGGCGAATGATGTCGAAGAAGGCGCCGAGGCGATCGACTTCGTGCAACTCACGTGCCAGTGCGGATGCGAGATCGAAGCGGAAGCCGTCGACGTGCATCTCGGTCACCCAGTAGCGCAGCGAATCCATGATGAGCTCGAGCACGCGCGGATTCTGCATGTTGAGCGTGTTGCCGCAGCCCGTGTAGTCGGTGTAAAGGCGGGGGTTCTGCGCATTGAGCCGGTAGTAGCTCGAGTTGTCGATGCCGCGGAAGCACAGGGTGGGGCCGAGGTGGCTCCCTTCGGCGGTATGGTTGTAGACGACGTCGAGGATCACTTCTATTCCGGCGGAATGAAAAGCTTTCACCATCGTCTTGAATTCGGACACGTTGCCCGTCGATGAATAGCGCGCGTCGGGCGCGAAATAGCCGATGGAGTTGTAGCCCCAGAAATTGCGCAGCCCTTTCTGCACGAGGTAGCGGTCGTCGACGAAAGCCTGCACCGGCATCAGCTCGACGGCCGTCACTCCGAGACGTTTCAGGTGATCGATCACCGCGGGCGTCGCCAGACCGGCGTACGTGCCGCGCAGCCCCGGAGGCACGTCGGGATGGCGCGTCGTGTAGCCTTTCACGTGCAGCTCGTAAATCACCGTTTCGTGCCACGGCACGTTCGGACGGTGATCCTCGCCCCACGTGAAAGCGGGATCGATCACGCGGCACTTGGGCATGCCGCCCGCGGAATCGCGCCGGTCGAAGGACAAATCCTCGCGCTCGTGTCCGAGACGGTAGGCGTAGTGCGCGTCGCTCCAGTTGATCAGCCCGGCGAGCGATTTCGCGTACGGATCGAGCAGCAGCTTGTGCGCGTTAAAACGATGTCCCTGCTCGGGACGGTACGGACCATGCACGCGATAGCCGTAAAGGAGACCCGGCCGCGCTTCGGGAAGGTAGCAGTGCCAGACGAGATCGGTGTGCTCGGTGAGCGTGATGCGCTTCACCTCGCGCCGGCCTTTCGCGTCGAAGAGGCAGAGCTCGACTTTTTCGGCGTGCTGGGAAAAGAGCGAGAAGTTGACGCCTTCGCCGTCCCACGTCGCGCCGCGAGGATAGGGACGTCCGGGCCAGACTGCGGTGATTGTTGTGCTCATGGTGCGTTCTTGTTATGCGCTGTCATGCCGGGCTTGACCCGGCATCCAGTGTCTTGAAACTTGTACGGATTTACAGATCGGTCCTGCGCGGCCCTTGCGTTCTGCGCGGCAGATCTTCGATTTTGGTTCGATCGTCGAGCGAGGGGCGCGGCCACCAGCGCTCGAGGAGGCCCGCTGCCCACTCCCGCCCGCCGAGGCCGAAGGCGAGTGCGAGTGCGAGCACGGCGCCCGCGAGCACGATGAGAAAGCTGTGACGCACGATGTCGCCGCCGATCTGGAGCTGCTCCAGCGCGATCAGCACGACGAAAGCGAGGATTGCGTATTGCGCGAGACGGCCGAGCAGATCGCTGTCCTGTATTCCGACGTTGCGGCAGTACGCCATCACCGCGCCGGCGATGAAGCGCGCGAAATAGGAACCGAATGCCAGGACCACGAGCGCGACCATGAGCCGCGGCACGAACATCACGACCTGGCGCAGAATTTCGGTGATGTGTGTGAGTCCCAGCGTGTTGAATGCGATGAGCAGTGCGGCGAGGACGATCAGCCAGTACACCAGGAGGCCGAAGATATCCGTGGTGTCGCTGCGGATGCCGCCCTGGCTTAAGAATTCGTCGAGACCCGCGCGCTCGGTGAGCACGTTGAAATTCAGTGCGCGGAGCGTTTTGACGACTGCAAAGCGCGCGGCCTTCGCCAGCAGCCAGCCCGCGATGATCGCGACGATTGCGATCGCGAGCCGCGGCAGGAATGCGCCGATCGAAAGCAGCATGCCGTGCAGCGGTTCCAGCAGCGTGTCCATATTCATGACGGCCTCCACAGTACCTTTATGCCGCCCAGTAGCGCGGCATCGTGAATCTCCCCTCGCCCCTACACTCCCGGCACCAGCCTCACGATCCCCGCCAGCGGCCAGCGCACCCAGTCCGGCCGGTTGTTGAGCTCGTAGCGTAGCTCGTACAGCGCTTTCGCAAGCTCGAAGAACGCGAGCAGCGCGTTCAAATCGGCCTGATCGGCGTACAGGCCTGCGCGCCGCGCCGTCTCATCGTATGCGCTCAGGAACGCTTTGCGCGCTTCCCCTTCCCAATCGGCCGCAAGCGCGGCGAGCTTCGCCTGCTCCTCGGCTGATCCCACGGTTTTACCGAGCGCCGCGGCTGCCGCGTAGTTGAACGAGCGCAGCATACCTGCGACGTCGCGCAGCGGCGTCTGCTTCTGACGGCGCTCCTCGAGGGCGCGCGCAGGCTCGCCTTCGAAATCGGTGATGATGAAATCGTTTTTGGAAATAAGCACCTGGCCGAGATGATAGTCGCCGTGATGCCGCGTCTTGAGCACGACGCCGGCAGGCAGCGGCAGCGAATTCACCCGCGCGATCACAGGTGCGCGGAGCTGCAGCAACTGGCGCGCTTCAGCCGCCACAGGCGCGGGAAGCTGCTCGATGCGCTGTGCGAGCAGGTCGAACGTCGCGATCGCTTCCTCGTGCAGGTGCTGTTTCCACTGCGCATAATCTTCGGCGGTCGCAGGCTCGGGATCGAACGCCGGATCTCCGGTGCGCTGCGCGAAAGCGACATGCAGCTCTGCGGTGCGCGTGCCGAGCGTTTGCACGAGCGCGAGATAGGCGCCATGCACGTCCGGCGGCACTTCGGCAGCGGCGCGCTGCGTGTCGAGGAAGCGGGCGACATATTCGAGCGTGTAAGTCCACGCATCGCCCTGGTTGCGCACGTATGCCTGCAGGATGCCGAGTGTCGTGAGGACGCCGTCCTGGCCGACATGCTCGAGCACGCCGGCGAGCGGCACGCAGTTCGGGAAATGCGCGACATCGGTGAGAAAGCGTCCGATCTCGACTTCCGGATTCATGCCGTGACGCAGGCGCCGATACGCTTTCAGGAACAAACGCCCGCCGAGCGAGACGATGCTGTTGCTGCTTTGTCCTTTCTGGAAGCCCACCTGAAGTGAGAGCGGATCGGGGCCGGCCAGCTCGGGATAGGAGAGTGTGGGCAGGAAGCGGATTACGCCGCGAGCCGTCGGGATCTCGCCGCCGCGTCCGATTGCAGCCGCGAGCGCGCGGCAAAAACGCTCGTCGCCGAACGCATCGGCCAGCACGCCGACGCTCGCCTGCTGCCGCACGCGCGCCATCGTGACCGACGCAAGCGTGCGCATGCGCTCTTCTTCGGTATCCTCCCACGCGAGCGCGAGCGGTACGAAATAGGACTCGGGCTCGCCGCTGCCCTCAGTGGTGAAGGTCGCGATCATCCACTTGCCGCCCGGCGCGTCCCAGAGCGCGTAATCGAGCAAGCGTGCGGCTTTGATCGTCTCGCCTTTCGCTGCGTACCAGCGCTGCGCCTGCAGGTAACGCGGCATGACGTCGCGTTCGAGCTGTTCGCGCGTTTTTTCCGCCATGCCGATGCGCCACGGCACGACGCGGTCGCGGAAAAAGCTCGTCCAGCCGTCGAACAGGATGACGATCGGCAGATCTTCGGGCGCCATGCGGTGCTCGTGCCAGCTCGGCACCGGGACGTCGGTCGCGAGACGGAACCAGTAAAAGCCGTGCGCGGGAAGCGTCAACATGTAAGGCAGGTCACCGATCGGCGGGAAAGGCGTGCGCCCGAGGAGCTCGAGCGGCACGCGCCCGCGGAAGCGCGCGAGGTCGAGCTCGACCGGCTGGGCCGAGCGCCCGACGTTGGCGACGCACAGTATCGCTTCGTCGCCGAGCTCGCGCAGGTACGCGAGGATTTTGCGGTTACCGGGCCGCAGAAAAGTGAGCCGGCCGCGGCCGAACGCGCGGCTCGTCTTGCGCACCGCGAGCATGCGCTTCATCCAGTTGAGCAACGAACCGGGATCACGCAGCTGGGCTTCGACGTTGACCGCCTCAAAGCCATACACCGCGTCCATGATCGGCGGCAGATAGAGCCGCTGCGGGTCCGCGCGCGAGAAACCCGCGTTGCGGTCCGGCGTCCATTGCATCGGCGTGCGCACGCCGTTGCGGTCGCCCAGGAAAATGTTGTCGCCCATTCCGATCTCGTCGCCGTAATAGACGATCGGCGAGCCGGGCATCGACAAGAGCAGGCTGTTCATGAGCTTGATCGTGTCGACGTCGTTTTCCATAAGCGGCGCGAGACGGCGGCGAATGCCGAGATTGATGCGCGCGCGCGGGTCCGCGGCGTACATCCGGTACATGTAGTCGCGCTCTTTGCTCGTCACCATTTCGAGCGTGAGCTCGTCGTGGTTGCGCAGGAATATCGCCCACTGGCAGGTGTCCGGTATGTCCGGCGTCTGCTGCATGATCTCGACGACCGGGTAGCGGTCTTCCTGCGCGATCGCCATGTACATGCGCGGCATCAGCGGGAAGTGATACGCCATGTTGCACTCGTCGGCGTTGCCGAAATACTCGCGCACGTCTTCGGGCCACTGGTTCGCTTCCGCGAGCAGGAGCTTGCCTTCGTAGTGCGCGTCCAGCGCTGCGCGTATCTTGCGTATGACTTCGTGCGTTTCCGGCAGATTTTCGTTGTTCGTGCCTTCGCGCTCGACCAGGTACGGGATCGCATCGAGCCGGAAGCCGTCCACGCCCATGTCGAGCCAGAAGCGCATCGTGCGAATGACCGCTTTCAGCACGTTCGGATTGTCGAAGTTCAGATCCGGCTGGTGGCTGAAGAAGCGATGCCAGTAATACGCTTTCGCGACCTCGTCCCACGACCAGTTAGAAGTTTCGGTGTCGGTGAAAATGATGCGCGTCTCGCTGTACTTGCCGGGGTCGTCGCTCCAGACGTAGAAGTCGCGCTTGGAGGAGCCCGGCGGCGCGCGGCGCGCAGCCTGAAACCACGGGTGCTGATCGGAAGTATGGTTTACGACGAGCTCGGTGATGACTTTGAGGCCGGCGCGATGGGCTTCGCGCAGGAACACGCGAAAGTCGGCGCGCGTGCCGTACATCGGGTGCACGTTGTGATAATCCGCGACGTCGTAGCCGTCGTCCTTCAGCGGCGAGGGGTAGAAGGGCAGCAGCCAGATCGCGTTGACGCCGAGCTCGCGGATGTAATCGAGCTTGGCGGTGAGCCCGCGCAAGTCACCGATGCCGTCGTCGTTGGAATCGAAAAAAGCTTTGACGTGCAGCTGATAGATGACCGCGTCCTTGTACCACAGGAGGTCATCCATGCTCACGGTCTCTTCGGCTTCGGTCGCAGCGATCGCTGCAACGGGGCGGTCCATGTCGCTCCTTCTATTGGAAGTAATCGAAGTCGCGCTCGTCGCGCACCCGGCGGCGCACCGCGAAAATGTGACCCATGCCCGGCGGGAGCTCGACGTAGTTGCGCCGGCCGTGCCAGACGTATTGCGCGTCGGTCAGCAGATCATGCACCTGATACGGTATGTCTGCTTCGAGGGCGATATGCCCGAGATCGAGATCGATCCAGCCGCTTTGCCTGTGGTGCGGGTCGAGATTGACGATGACGAGGAGCACGTTCGAAAGGTCGGCAGTCGCTTTGACGTAAGCGATGAGCGCGTCGTTGTCGGTCGCAGCGAACGATAGCGTGCTGTCGTCCTGCAGTGCGGCGTTCTCCTTGCGGATCGCGTTCACGCGTGCGATCAGGTAGCGAAGGCTGTCCTCGCGCTCGAGATCCCAGGTGCGGATCTCGTATTTCTCGGAGTGCAGGTACTCTTCGCTGCCCGGTTCGCGAGGCGCGTGCTCGGAAAGCTCGAAAGCCGGCCCGTATATTCCATAGTTCGCCGCCAGCGTCGACGCGAGCAGCAGGCGCGCGATGAACGCCGGCCGCCCGCCGTGCTGCATGTATTCGGTCAGGATGTCGGGCGTGTTCGGCCACACGTTCGGGCGGAAGTATTCGCGGCCGGGTCCGTGCGCGAGCTCGTTGAAATATTCGGTGAGCTCGTGCTTGGTGTTCCGCCACGCGAAGTAGGTGTAGGACTGCGTGTAGCCGAGCTTCGCGAGCCGGTGCATCACTTTCGGCCGGGTGAAGGCTTCGGCGAGAAAGATCACTTCGGGATGCTCGGCCTTGATCGCGTTCACCGCCCACTCCCAGAAGAGAAACGGCTTGGTGTGCGGATTGTCGACGCGAAAGACGGTAACGCCCTGCGCGATCCAGTAGTCGAAAACGCTTTTCAGCTCGTCCCACAAGGCGAGCCAGTCCTCGCTCTCGAAATTGAACGGATAGATGTCCTGGTATTTCTTGGGCGGATTTTCCGCGTACTGCACCGTGCCGTCAGGACGCCACGTGAACCATTCGGGATGTGCCTTCACGTACGGATGGTCGGGCGCGGTCTGGAAGGCGATATCGAGCGCAATGTCGATGTCGAGCTCGCGTGCCTTCGCGACAAGGCGCCGAAAATCGTCCAGCGTGCCGAGTTCCGGATGTATCGCTTTGTGGCCGCCTTCTTCCGAGCCGATCGCCCACGGGCTGCCGGGCTCGCCCGCGCCGGCTTCGAGCGCATTGTTTTTGCCTTTGCGCTTTGCGCGCCCGATCGGATGGATCGGCGGAAGGTATAAGACGTCGAAGCCGAGCTCCGCCACGTAGGCCAGGTGCTTTTCGCAATCGCGGAAGGTGCCGTGGCGTCCGGACTTCGCGCTCATCGAGCGCGGGAAGAACTCGTACCAGCTCGAGAAGCGCGCGCGCAGCCGGTCGACGACGATCGCAAGCTCGCGCTCGTAGACGGCTGCATAGCGCCGGTCCGGATAGCGCATTGCGATTCCCGCCAGGTCTTCGTCGAGGACGAGACGCTTCAGTTCTTCGGTGTCCTCAGTTGCGACGAGCTGCTTGCCCCATTGCCGCAGCCGCTGCGCATCGCCGCGCGCCGCGCGATTCGCCGTTTCGGCGATGAGCTTGCTGCCCACGAGCGCCGCCGAAGCGATGTCGGCGGGATCGACGCGGCGCTTGAACTCGTTACGCCAGGAAAGAAAGTGATCGACCCACGCGGTGACGGTGTAGCGGTAGCGGCCCACGCGCTCGACCACGAACTCGCCGCTCCAGCGATCGTTGCCGAGCGCCTTCATCGGGACTTCGATCCAGTCGGCGTCGCTCTCGAATTTATACCCGAGCATGCACGTGAGCGTGTCGTGGCCGTCGGTGAATACATCGGCTTCGACGATCATCGTGTCGCCAGCGACGCGCTTTACCGGGAAACGCCCGCCATCGATTTCGGGAATGACACGGTCGATCACGGCGCGCACGCGTCCGTCCTTCACTGCACGGCGGTCGGGTTTTGCGGCGGCTTTGGGCGCTCTAGCGTTCATGCTTGAAGTAGAGGATGGACAGGGGAGGCAGTGTTATGCGGATAGCATGATACCGGCCATGGGCAGGGACCGGATGCGAATCGACGCCGCCGTAGTTGCCCATTCCGCTTCCGCCGTAAAAGGGCGCATCCGAGTTGAGCGCTTCCGTCCAGTAGCCGGCGCGCGGCACGCCCAGCAGATAGTTCTCTCGCGGCACGGGCGTGAAATTGCACACGATCAGCAGTGGGTTTCCGTCTCCACGCGGTTTGCGCACGAACGAAAGCGTCGAGAGGTCGGCGTCGCAGCAGTCCAGCCATTCGAAACCCTGCGGCTCGAAGTCGACTTCGTGGAGCGCGCGCTCCTGGGTGTACAGGCGGTTGAGATCGGAGATCCACTGCATGACGCCCGCGTGCTCCGCGTGCTGCAGCACCCACCATTCGAGACTTTCCTCGTGCTGCCATTCGCGGCGCTGGCCGAATTCGCCGCCCATGAAAAGCAGCTTCTTGCCCGGGTGCGCCCACATGTACCCGTAAAGGAGCCGCAGGTTCGCGAACTGTTGCCAGGTATCGCCCGGCATCTTGCCGATCAGCGAGCCTTTGCCGTGCACCACTTCGTCGTGCGAAAGCGGCAGCACGAAGTTCTCGTTGAATGCGTAGATGAGCGAGAACGTGAGCTCGCCGTGATGAAAGCGGCGGTGGATCGGGTTCTCTTTCATGTAACGCAGCGTGTCGTGCATCCAGCCCATGTTCCACTTGAGCCCGAAGCCGAGTCCGCCGAGGTACGTCGGACGCGACACCATGGGCCAGGCCGTGGATTCTTCCGCGATGACCTCGGTTCCGGGATGGTCGCGATAGACCGCTTCGTTCAGCGTGCGCAGAAACTGAATCGCTTCGAGATTTTCCCTGCCGCCGTACTTGTTCGGAACCCACTCACCGCTCTTGCGTGCATAGTCGAGATACAGAATCGAGGCGACTGCGTCGACGCGGAGGCCATCGATGTGATAGCGCTCGAGCCAGAAGAGCGCGCTCGAGATGAGGAAGGAGCGCACTTCGTTGCGGCCGTAATTGAATATCGCGCTGTTCCAGTCGGGGTGATAGCCCTGTTTCGGGTCGGCATGCTCGTAGAGATGCGTGCCGTCGAAGCGATAAAGGCCGTGCGCGTCGTTCGGAAAATGCGACGGCACCCAGTCGAGGATCACGCCGATGCCGGCCTGGTGCAGCGTGTCGACGAAAAACATGAAATCCTCCGGCGTGCCGTAACGCGCCGTCGGTGCGAAATAGCCCGTCGTCTGATAACCCCACGAGCCGTAGAACGGATGCTCGGTGACCGGCATCACTTCGACGTGCGTGAAACCGGTTTTCTTCATGTGCTCGACCAGCTGTCCGGCGAGCGCGCGATAGCCGAGATAGCGGCCCTTTTCGTCGCGCCGCCACGAGCCCAGGTGCACTTCGTACATGGACATCGGCGCGTCGAGCGCGTTGCGCGCACCGCGGCTCTTCATCCATTCGCCATCGCCCCATTTGTAATCGCCCGTCCACACGCGCGAAGCCGTGCGCGGCGGCTCTTCGCAGTGGAACGCGAAAGGGTCCGCTTTTTCCTGCGTGCTCTGGTGATGCGAGACGATGCGATACTTGTATGTGGCTCCGGGCGCCACGCTGGGTGCATTGCCTTCCCAGATACCGGATCCATCCCAGCGTGCGTGCAGCTCGGTCGCGCCCGCGTTCCAGCCGTTGAAATCGCCGATCACCGAAACCGATCGCGCGTTCGGGGCCCACACTGCGAAATGCGCCGCGCCATCCGGCGTTGCGTGGCAGCCCAGCTTGTCATAAAGCCGCGTGTGACTGCCTTCTTTAAACAGATAGATATCGTGATCGGTGAGCAGACTCATGGCAGATCACGCAGAAGCAATTCCGCGGCCTGACGATATGAGCAAAAAACGCGCGAACCAGGCGTGAACGTCGCGCATCATTCGCATACTGCCACGTTTCTGCTTCTTCCGAAGCCGTTCATAATCTGATACTCGATCTCGGAGGTGCTGCATGACCAGCGAAGTACAACTCTATGTGGACGAAGCGCTGGGGCGCTACGGATTTCCGCATGGGCATCCTTTTGGCCCGGACCGCCAGGATGCTTTCTGGAAAGAGGCTGAAAAGCAGGGATTGCCCAAGCGTGTAGCGCTGTGCGCATCGCGCGAGGCGAAACACGAGGAGATCGAGCGTTTTCACAAGCGTGAGCACGTGGAACGCGTGCGCGTGCTATCCACCGAAGGCTACGGCTCGATCGACTACGGCGACACGCCCGCGTATCCCGGTGTGTACGATGCCTCCGCGCACGTTGTCGGTGCGGCGCTCGAAGGCCTGGCGCAGGTCATGGGCGGCAGCGCGTATCGCACGTTCCAGCCGATCGGCGGCCTGCATCACGCGCGGCGCACCACAGCCGCGGGTTTTTGCGTGTTCAACGATTGCGGCGTCGTCATCGATACTTTGCGCAGCGAGTATGGAGTGAAGCGTGTCGCGTATGTCGATATCGACGTGCATCACGGCGACGGACTGTACTATCCGTACGAAGAAGATCCCGAGCTCATTTACGCGGACATACACGAAGACGGGCGCTTTCTCTATCCCGGCACGGGCGCCGACTACGAGTGCGGGAAAGGCGCGGGCGAAGGCCTGAAGCTCAACATACCGATGCAGCCCGGATGGGGCGACAACGAGTTCTATGCCGCATGGGAGCGCGGCGTCGAGCACGTGCGGCGGCACAAGCCCGAGTTCATCGTGTTTCAATGCGGCGCTGACAGCCTTGCCGGCGATCCGCTCGCGCACTTGCAGTACACGCCGGCCGCGCATGCGCACGCGGCGCGCAGCCTCTGCGCGTTGGCGAACGAATTGACGGGCGGACGCATCATGGGCTTCGGTGGTGGCGGATACAACCGCGGCAATCTCGCCGCCGCGTGGTGCGCGGTGCTCGACGAATTCGTCAAAGGCTCGGAACGGTAGCTGAGCCATAAAGCCGACCGCTTTTGGTTCAGCATGTTACCTTCGTGTCCTTTGTGTCCTCCGTGTTGAATGCTTTGTCCTGCGGTCATCCCTGGTGAGACTCGCGCGTTTAAGTACGCGCCGGCATGGGGCCGGGCGCGTTAACCTCAGGGAGGGGACCATGAAACATCTGATAGCGGCTGTGTGCTTCATGCTGGCGGCGGCTCCGCTTGCGCTGGCTCAGGACAAGACCAAGGATGCGGAGAAAAAAGCGGCCATGGCGACTGAAAAGTCGTCGAAGACCGAAGCGCCGAAGGGCAAGGGCGAGGTGAAGAAATCCGACGTCGCGAAGGAAAAGGCGGCGACGGAACCGCCGAAAGGCAAAACGAAAGAGACCACCGACAAGAAAAAAACCGAGAAGAGTGCGAAGAAAACCGCGCAGCAGGAAAAGATGAAAGCCTGCAACAGCGAAGCCGCTGACAAGAAACTGAAAGGCGACGCCCGCAAATCCTTCATGAAGGGCTGTCTCTCGAAATAGGCGCATACGCGGCAGTCGCGTTGATACGAAAACGCGGCGCCTTGGCCGCGTCCGCAGCACGGGGCATACTTAGGGACTTAAGGAACCTCTGAACAAGTCCCACGTGGAGCGCGTTACGGCCACAACGTGATGAATGCAAGGAGCGGAGCGCAGCCAATATGTCGATATTGGCAAGCGATGCGACGAAGCAGGCGCGCGTTGTGGCCGTAACCCGAAGGGACGGGCCGGTGCGCAACGGCTTGCCGTTGCGCTCGTGGGCCCGGCGAACGCCCCGCAGCGCAAGCGCTGCGTGCGGGGCGCATTTCGTTGTCGGAACCTCTTGCAATATTCGCGATATTGCTGCGAGCTTCCTCCTAGAACTGCATCCCAAATCGGCTCCGTCGCGCCCGCGCGGGACTTGTTCGGAGGTTCCCTAACCGTATGCCCTTTTCTTTTTTGTCCCTTGCGTCTCATGCAGGCCGCTGGGCGGGCGGTGTGATTCTTGCGGCGCTTACCATCATGAATGCCCCGGCACAGGATCGTTACGCGGCGGAACGCAAAGCGATGCTGGACGACATCGCGCGCACGACGCGCGATACGCGTGCCGAGACCGGCCGCGCGGCCTTGAGCGACTCCGTGATGCAGGCGCTTGCGCGCGTCCCCCGCCACAGGCTCGTGCCGCCTGCGGAAGAACCCCACGCCTACCGCGACCGTCCGCTTTCGATCGGGCTCGGCCAGACGATTTCGCAGCCTTTCATCGTCGCGCTCATGACGGACCTGCTCGACGTGCAGGCGGGACAGAAAGTGCTCGAGATCGGAACCGGCTCGGGCTATCAGGCGGCCGTGCTCGCCGAGCTCGGCGCAAGGGTCTACACGATCGAAATCATCGAGCCGCTCGCACGCGAAGCGGCGAAGCGCCTGGTGGAGCTCGGCTACGGGAAGATTGCAACGCGCATCGGCGACGGCTATCGCGGCTGGCCCGAGCAGGCGCCGTTCGACGCGATCATCGTCACCGCGGCTGCGCCCGAGCTGCCGGCTGCGCTTGCCGAACAGTTGAAAATCGGCGGCAAGCTGGTGATCCCACTCGGTTCGCAAGCGGGGCTGCAGACGCTTTACCTGATGGAAAAACAAGCCGACGGAAAACTGAGTCGCCGCTCGATACTGTCGGTGCGGTTCGTGCCGATGACGGGGGGCAGCGGCGGGAAGTAAGACCTACGTTGCTTCCTGCCTCGCACCTACGGTACTCGGCAGGGCATTTTACTGCAGGGCTTGGGCGGCTCGCGCCGCTACGGATAATCTATCAGAAGCTGCGGCTGACTCCGAGCCGCAGGCCCTGACGGCGGTTGAGGTTCGCCTGCTCGTGGCTGAGCACGTCGTACGTGAGCGCCCAGTTGGTCGAGAGCCAATGGCGGCCCGAGAGCGTGAGGTCGCGCGCATCGCTCAGCTGCTGACCAAACGGCAGAATGAGAGTCTCGATGTCGCGTCCGCTCGTATACGCGAGCCCGACCGTGTTGCGCTCGCCGTAGAAATAGTTGAGCTGCACGCGATGCGCGGAGCCCAGGTCGGCACCTTCGATCCGGTTCGAATACAACGTATACGCACCGCGGAAATTCCCCCAGTAGCGTTCGGCGGATACCGACAGCAGATTGCTCGTCGCGAAGTTGTACTCGTTCTGGCGCACGCTGAATCCGAGTCCCCAGCCTCCCGGTAGCGTTTGATTCACCTGCGTGTAAAGCGCGAATTTAGGTACGACGTCGTGCACCGGATCGAAGCTGCCTGTGACTGATGGCGTCCTGAACGTGCCGAGCGGCCGGTAGACGCCGACTCTGAGGTCTACGTCGCTTACGGTGAAGCGTCTGGTGGGAAGCGCGCCGCCGGAGGCCGTCAGGCCCGGTGCGAGAGCAGGAAGGGTGTCCAGGCTGCGCCAACGGAGGCCGGGTTCGCGCGCGATCGACTCGATCGAGCTGTCGGCTTCCAGCGCCTCGCTCGGCGGCTTGAGGCCGCGTAACGATGAGCTTTCCCCTGCGTGCGCCGGTAGTGCGTTGATAACCACTGAACCCGCGACGAGCCCGGCGAATAGCGCAGCTCTCATGATGGGTCTCGGTTCTGTATTGTAGGTTTTATGAATTCTAATACACGGAGGTGCGCAGGCAGCGCTGTGGGTGCAGCAGAATGACAATTTAGAGCCTTGATGTTGCACCAAAACCACGCATCGCCGCCCGTCCCTGCCCCCGCAGGCGCGTTTAGGAGGCAAATGGTCCGGTTGGGCAGGCGGTAGAACGGCGGCATACCCGTCGATTTGAGCGAGGCATAGTCCAGGATCGCGCCGCGCGTGATGCTCGCGCAGGCGCAGCAGGAGCTCGACGCCGGACGCGTGACTTTGTTCCGACCGCCGTTTTGTGTCCCGGTCTTGCGCACCTGCTCGCGTTGCGCGGCCGCATCGGTTCGGCGCATTTGCCGAGCGCATGGCGTGCCTTCTCGATCCTTTTGCCGGAAGCTCGCTCGTATTGCCTATGCCGCCTCCTTTGGTTACCCTAGGACGTTGTCGTAAATAACAAACCATATCAAACCAAAGGAGGTGAGATGAAAAACCCACTCGACTCACTGTGGGGCACGGTCATTTCCGGAGTCGTGCTCACGCTGATCCTTTACAACGTCGTCAAGTTCGCGCTGCAATAAGGGGGAGCCATGGGAGAATTCATTCA
>DATLEF010000213.1:0-8158 GCA_035525455.1 Burkholderiales bacterium | reverse complement strand
ATGTCGCGCCGACGATCGGCCCGAGCAGCGTGCCGGCTCCGCCGGAGATGACCATCAGCAGAACTTCCGCCGAGGAGGTGAGCGCCAAAGTCTGTGGGCTGATGAAGTTCGTATAGTAGACGAATAGAATGCCGGACACGGCAGTGAGCAGACCACGATTCCATTTATATGGATTTCGAGTGGCAAGGACGCCCCTATACCCTCATCGACACGGCCGGAGTGCGTAAGCGCGGCCGTATCGCGGAAACGGCCGAGAAATTTTCGGTGGTGAAAACGATGCAGGCGATCGCCGATGCCAATGTCGTGGTGCTCGTGCTCGACGCGACACAGGAAATTTCGGAGCAGGACGCCCATATCGCCGGGTTCATCGTTGAAGCAGGGCGGGCGCTCGTGCTCGCTGTGAACAAGTGGGAGGCTGTCGATGCAAGCGCCCGGGAACGGGCGAAAGGCGTCCTCGAGCGCAAGTTGAACTTCCTCGCCTTCGCGCGCCTGCATTTCATATCGGCGCTCGGGGGGCAGGGGATCGGCGGTCTCATGAAGTCCGTCGACGGCGCATATGCCGCAGCCATGGCGAAGCTGCCCACGCCCAAGCTCACGCGAGCGCTCCAGGCTGCAGTCATGCAACAACAGCCGCCGCGCGCCGGCTACGGCCGTCCGAAACTGCGGTATGCGCACCAGGGAGGCTCGAACCCGCCCCGCATCATCATCCATGGCAGCGCGCTCAATCACATTCCCGACAGTTACCGGCGCTATCTTGAACGTTTCTTTCGGGAGGCTTTCAAATTGCAGGGCACGCCGCTGAAAGTCGAGCTGAGAACCGGTCGAAACCCGTACGCATAACATCTTCTCAAGCAGCGTACTTCCGCGGCTAACTCAATGGCGCGACGAGACAATTTCAGATACAGTGACAATCCGATAACTACAAACGCGAGGGTATCATGAGCAACAAAGGGCAGTTACTACAAGACCCGTTCCTGAACACTTTGCGCAAGGAACACATCCCTGTCTCCATATACCTCGTCAACGGCATCAAGTTGCAGGGCCAGATAGACTCGTTCGATCAGTATGTCGTGCTGCTGAAGAACACGGTGACGCAAATGGTGTACAAGCACGCGATTTCGACTGTGGTTCCCGCGCGTCCGGTCAATTTCCAGGCCGACCAAAGCGCCGACAGTTGAGCTTCCAGACTTTCCGTTCTTGATGGCCGATCGTCGGGGTAGCGATACCCAAGCGGTCCTGGTCGGGCTCGATCTCGGTCAGGACGACTATGCCGAAAGCCTGGCGGAAGCGAAGCAGCTCGCCGCAAGCGCTGGCGTCAACGCGCTGGCCGTCGTCAAAGGGCGGCGGCAGCGGCCCGATCCTGCGCTGTTCGCAGGCAAAGGCAAAGTCGACGAGATCGCTGAAGCGGTCGCGGCGACGCGCGCGCCGCTCGCCATTTTCAATCACGATCTTTCGCCCGTGCAGGAGCGCAACCTCGAGCAGCGCCTGAACTGCCGTGTCGTAGACCGCACGAGTCTCATACTTGATATCTTTGCGCAGCGTGCACGCAGCTACGAAGGCAAAGTCCAGGTGGAGCTTGCTCAGCTCGAGCATCTCGCAACCCGGCTCGTGCGTGGCTGGACCCATCTTGAACGGCAAAAAGGCGGCATTGGCTTGCGCGGCCCTGGCGAGACTCAGCTCGAGACCGATCGGCGGCTGCTTGGGAAACGCGTGAAGACGCTGAAAGAAAAGCTCGCGCACATGCAGGCGCAGCGCGCAGTGCAGCGGCGTGCACGTGAGCGCGCGCACGTATTTTCCGTGTCACTCGTCGGCTACACCAACGCCGGCAAATCGACGTTGTTCAACCGGCTCACGCACGCCGGCGTGCATGCGGCCGATCAGCTCTTCGCGACCCTCGACACGACGACCCGCCGGATACGCACGTCCGATCTGACAGCGGTCGTCCTCTCCGACACCGTGGGCTTCATCAGACAGCTACCACATACGCTGGTCGCGGCTTTTCGTGCAACGCTCGAAGAGACGGTGCACGCTGACTTGCTGCTGCACGTGGTCGACGCGAGCAGTGCCGACCGCGACGCGCAGATCGCCGCAGTGAATGAGGTGCTGGAGGAGATCGGGGCGGAGTCGATCCCGCAGGTGCTCGTGCTCAACAAGATCGATCTGACGGCGCTTGCGCCGCGGGTCGAACGCGACGAATATGGTAAGATTTCGCGCATTTGGCTCAGCGCCGAATCCGGGGCGGGGCTCGAATCCGTAGGGCTCGCGCTGGAAGAATACGCGTCGGCCGCGCTTCGCCTTACCCGGGACCGACGACCCGCGGTAGCATGAGAATCCCTCACAATATGCTCTCCATGTCAGCGTCATTGCGGTCTGCTCGCGACTATCTGAAGGAGCGCCTGCTCAAGGTGCGCGGGGCGCTGATGTCGCTCAACGATCCGCAATGGGGCCGCCGCCCGGGCGGCGGCAACCAGGGGCCGCCCGACCTGGAAGAACTGTGGCGCAACTTCAATCGCAAGCTCGAAGGCCTTTTCGGCCGCCGCGGCAGCGACGGCGGTCCCGGCCCCGCCGTACGCGGCCCGCGCGGGCTGGGTGGCGCAGGACTGCTCGTAGGCCTCGTGATCGCCGTTTGGCTTGCCAGCGGTTTTTATATCGTGCCGGAAGGCCAGCGTGGCGTGGTGCTGCGATTCGGTGGCTACCTCGAAACGACGATGCCTGGCCCGCGCTGGCACCTGCCTTACCCCATCGAGTCGGCGGAAGTCGTGAACCTGCTCGGTGTGCGCACGGTCGAGGTCGGTTATCGCAACAACGTCAAGAGCAAGGTGCTCAAGGAATCGCTGATGTTGACCGACGACGAGAACATCATCGATGTCCAGTTCGCGGTTCAGTACGTGCTGAAGAGCCCCAACGACTACCTCTTCAACAGTCGCGAGCCCGACGAATCGGTGCTGCAGGCGGCCGAGACTGCGGTGCGCGAAATCGTGGGGAAAAGCAGCATGGATTTCGTGCTCTACGAAGGCCGCGCCGAGGTGGCCGGACGCGCGCACCGGCTCATGCAGGCTCTGCTCGATCGCTACGGCACGGGCATCAACATCAGTAAAGTCACGATGCAGAACGCGCAGCCGCCCGAACAGGTCCAGGCGGCGTTCGACGATGCGGTGCGCGCGAGCCAGGACCGCGAGCGCCAGAAAAACGAGGGGCAGGCCTACGCCAACGACGTGATCCCGAAAGCGCGCGGTATGGCGGCGCGTCTGAACGAAGAGTCCGAAGGCTATAAGCAGCGTGTGATCGAACAAGCCGAAGGTGACGCATCGCGTTTCCGCCAGATCGTTGCCGAGTACAGCAAGGCGCCGCAGGTGACACGCGACCGGTTGTACATCGAAGCGATGCAGCAGATCATGACCAACAGCAGCAAGGTGCTGGTCGATCAGAAGGGCGGCAACAACCTGCTTTACCTGCCGCTCGACAAGATCATGCAGATGACCGGATCAGCCGCCCCTGAAGCCGCGAAGCCAGCCGCGGAAGCGCCGGTACCGCAGGAACCCGCCGCTGCTCGCAGCCGCGACGCGTTCCGCAGCCGCGAAAGGGAGTCGCGGTGATGAAACGTAATTTCGGGGCCATAGCGATCGGACTCATCGCGCTCCTGATTATCGCGATGCTTTCGCTGTTCGTCGTGGACCAGCGTCAGAACGCGATCGTGTTCCGGCTGGGCGAGGTCGTGAACGTCAAACGGGCGCCTGGCCTCTACGTAAAGATCCCGCTTCTTGACAACGTGCGCTATTTCGATACGCGCATCCTCACGATCGACTCCGCGGAGCCGGAGCGTTTCCTCACTTCGGAAAAGAAGAACGTCCTCGTTGACCTCTTCGTCAAATGGCGCATCATCGACGTGCGGCAGTACTACGTTTCGGTCGGCGGCGACGAAGCACGCGCCAGAACCCGCCTGTTGCAGACGATCAACGACAGCCTGCGCGCGGAATTCGGCAACCGCACCGTGCACGAGGTCGTCTCGGGCGAACGCGACAAGATCATCGAGCTCATGCGCCAGCGCGCAAATGAGGACGCATCGAAGATCGGCGTGCAGGTGCTCGACGTGCGGATGAAGCGGGTGGACCTGCCGCAGGAAGTCAGTGAATCGGTCTACCGCCGCATGGAAGCCGAGCGCAAGCGCGTGGCGAACGAGCTGCGATCCACCGGCTCCGCGGAATCGGAAAAAATCCGCGCAGATGCCGATCGCCAGCGCGAGATCATACTGGCGCAGGCTTATCGCGACGCGCAGCGTGTCAAAGGCGATGGCGATGCAAAGGCAACGGCCATACAGGCCAGCGCGTACGGAATCAATCCCGAATTCTTCGCTTTCTACCGCAGCATGGAAGCGTACAAGCAGAGCTTCAGAAACAAGAGCGACGTGCTTGTGCTCGAACCGACTTCGGAATTCTTCAAGTACCTCAGATCGGGCGGCAAGGCAGGGAAGTAGTCATGAGCGGGCGCCGGCCAGTTCACGTCGACCATACGAGCCGCCGATGACCAACACGCTGCTGACTGCCTTCGCCCTGATGCTCGTCATTGAAGGCGTGCTTCCTTTCCTCGTTCCAACGCTTTGGCGCGACACGTTCCGGCGGCTCACCGAAATGAGCGACGGACAAATCCGCTTTATCGGACTTACCTCGATGCTCGCCGGGTTGCTTCTGCTCTTCATAGTGCGGCGTTAAATCCCATGCGTGCGTGGCTGCTGCCGGAGTACATCGAGGACATACTGCCGCCTGAAGCGACGCGCATCGAGCGCCTGCGCCGGCAGATCCTCGATCTGTTCGCGGTGCACGGCTACGAGCTCGTCATGCCGCCTCTGCTCGAATACGTCGACTCGCTCCTCACCGGAACCGGGCATGATCTCGACCTGCAGACTTTCAAGCTGGTCGATCAACTCTCGGGTCGCATGCTGGGATTGCGCGCCGACATCGCCCCGCAGGTTGCGCGTATCGATGCGCACCTGCTCAATCGCAGCGGCGTCACCCGGCTCTGTTATGCCGGCAGCGTCGTTCACACGCTACCCAACGGCATGAACCGCACGCGCGAACCGCTGCAGATCGGCGCCGAGGTCTATGGGCACGCGGGTATCGAAAGCGACGTCGAGATACAGCGCCTCATGATGCAGGCCCTGCAGCTGGCCGGTATCAAGGATGTGTATCTCGACATCGGGCACGTGGGCATCTTCCGCAGCCTCGTGCGGCGCGCGCATGTGGAACGCGATCTCGAATCGGAGCTTTTTCGCGCAATGCAGGCGAAGAACCTGCCGCGGCTGCGCGAGCTCGCTGGTGGATTGCCGCGTGCGACACGCGAAGCGCTCGCTGCACTGCCAGAGCTCTACGGCGGCCCGGAAGTGCTCAAGGAGGCTGTGCGCCGGCTTCCTGCGCATGCCGAGATCACGGCTGCCCTGAACGATCTGCGGGCGCTCTCGAAGGCGCTGCAGGACGCAGCGCGCATACGCTCATTCGACTTGGGAGAGCTGCGCGGCTATCACTATCACAGCGGAATGGTGTTCGCCGCTTATGCACAGGGACAGTCGTACGCGATCGGTCGCGGCGGCCGCTATGACGAAGTGGGGAAAGCGTTCGGTCGCGCGCGGCCTGCGACGGGTTTCAGCATCGATTTGCGGGAGCTCGCAACGTTGAGCATCAGCGGCGCACGGGGTTCACGTGTCCTCGCGCCCTATGCACCCGCGGACGCTGCGCTGCAGAAACGGATAGCGGCATTGCGAGCGCGCGGCACCGCAGTGGTGCTCGATCTGCCGGGACACGCTGGGGCGCAGCACGAGCTCGAATGCGACCGGCGACTCGTCCGGCGCGCGGGAAAATGGGTATTGGAAAAAGATTCATGGCTAAGAACGTCGTAGTGATCGGCACCCAGTGGGGTGATGAAGGCAAAGGCAAGATCGTCGACTGGCTCACGGATCACGCGCAGGGCGTGGTGCGTTTCCAGGGCGGGCACAATGCGGGCCATACGCTTGTCATTGCAGGATGCAAGACCGTTCTGCATCTCATCCCGTCCGGCATTCTGCGCGGAAACGTCGCGTGTTATATCGGCAACGGAGTCGTGCTCTCGCCGCAGGCGCTCATCGAAGAAATCGAAATGCTCGAGCGCGCGGGAGTGCACGTGGCGTCGCGGTTGAAGATCAGCGAAGCATGTCCGCTTATCCTGCCGCACCACACCGCGGTGGATCGCGCGCGCGAGGCGGCTAAAGGCGACGCGAAAATCGGCACGACCGGCCGCGGCATAGGGCCGGCCTACGAGGACAAGGTCGCGCGGCGCGCGATTCGCCTGCAAGACCTTTTCCACCGCAAGCGATTCGCCGCGAAGCTGGGCGAGGTCCTCGATTACCACAACTTCATGCTCAAGAATTATTACAAGGCGCCCACGATCGATTTCAACGAGACGCTCGAGGAAACGCTGGCGCTCGCCGAGCGCATCAAACCGATGGTCGCCGACGTGCCGCGGTTGCTCTATGAAGCGCAGCAGGCGGGAAACAATCTGCTCTTCGAAGGCGCGCAGGGAACGCTCCTCGACGTGGACCACGGGACGTATCCTTTCGTCACTTCGAGCAATTGCGTCGCGGGGGCGGCGGCTGCCGGAGCCGGCATTGGCCCGAACGCGCTGCACTACATCCTGGGTATCACCAAAGCCTATACGACGCGAGTCGGCTCCGGTCCCTTTCCGACCGAGCTCGAGGACGACGTCGGCAGACAGCTTGCGAGCCGGGGCAACGAATTCGGATCCACAACCGGCCGGCCGCGTCGCTGCGGATGGTTCGACGCCGCGGCGCTGAAGCGCTCGATACAGATCAACGGCGTATCGGGCCTCTGCGTGACCAAACTCGACGTGCTCGACGGCATGGAAGAAGTTCGGCTCGGTATCGGCTATCGCTGTCACGGCGTCAAGAGCGACATACTGCCGTTCGGCGCCGAAATGCTCGCAGAGTGCGAGCCGGTATACGAAGTGCTTCCCGGATGGAGCGAAAGCACGGTGGGCCTGACCCGATTGAACGATCTGCCCAGGAATGCGCGCAGCTATCTGGAGCGCATCGAGGACATCTGCAGTGTTCCGATCGATCTCATCTCGACCGGCGCCGATCGCGACCAGACGATCGTGAGGCGGCACCCGTTCGAGTAGAGCAGCGTGCGTGGGTAGCACGCAAAGGCACCGGGAACTGACGCTGTGTTTGAGAAGATGGTGCCGAGGAAGGGACTCGAACCCCCACGGTGTTGCCACCGCTAGCACCTGAAGCTAGTGCGTCTACCAATTCCGCCACCTCGGCACGGGGCCGAATTCTAACCTGAACGCGTCCACGGATACAAATAATGAGCCAGGTAAAAAACTCGAAACCGACGCGGCGCGTCAGACGCACGCCGACTCATACGGGCCGCCGCTCGCGCGATCCTCATGTCGAGCGCGAGCGTACGCGTTACGAAGAACCGCTGCCAAGCCGCGAGTACATACTCGAAGTCCTGCACGAGCAGGGCGTGCCCGTCGACGAGCAGACGCTCGTGCAGTTGCTCGAAGTGAAGCGTGACGAGCGCAATGCATTTCAGCGGCGGCTGGCGGCAATGGAGCGCGACGGCGAGATCATGCGCAATCGCCGTGACGCGATCTGCGTGGTCGCGAAGCTCGACCTCATACGGGGAGTCGTGCAGGGCCATGCTGACGGCTTCGGTTTTCTGATACGCGACGAGGACGGTCCCGATTTGTTTCTGGGATTCGGCGAAATGCAGAAAGTCCTCCACGGTGACCGGGTCATGGCGCGCATCACCGGAGTCGATCGCAGGGGCCGCCCGGAAGGAAAAATCGTCGAAGTCCTCGAGCGCGCGCAGCGGCGGGTAGTCGGCCGGCTGCGCAACGAACATGGGGTGCTATTCGTCGCACCCGAAGACAAGCGCATTAACCGCGACTTTCTGATTCCGCCCGACGCGAGCGCCGGCGCGCAGGCAGGCCACGTGGTGTCGATCGAGATCATGGTGCAGCCATCGAAGCACGTCCAGCCGGTCGGGCGGGTGGTGGAAGTGCTCGGCAAGTATGCCGACCCTGGCATGGAAATCGAGATCGCGCTGCGCAAGCACGAACTGCCGCACGTGTTTTCGCGCGAAGTCGAGCGGCTCTGCGAGCTTTT
>DATLEF010000212.1:0-23982 GCA_035525455.1 Burkholderiales bacterium | reverse complement strand
GAAACCCGGGTAGAAACCCGGCGAGAAAGACCTTGAGTATCGATACTTCCGCGGCCACGGCATACACCACCATGATGATCGAGGGCGGCAGCAGTATCCCGAGCGTGCCTGCGCCGCAAAGCGATCCCAGGCACGCTTTCTCGTCGTAGCCGCGGCGCTTGAGCTCCGGCAGCGCGACTTTCGCGACCGTCGCGCACGTCGCCGCAGAGGATCCCGAGACCGTGCCGAAGATGCCGCAGGCAAGCACGTTCACGTGCATGAGCCGGCCGGGAAGCCACCCGAGCCACGGCGAGAGCCCGTCGAACATTTCGTCGGAGAGCTTCGTGCGATAGAGGATCTCGCCCATCCACACGAAGAGCGGCAGCGCGGCGATCGTCCAGTTCGCGTTCGAGCCCCAGAAGGACTGGAAGAGATTCACTTCCGGCGGCGTGCTCGTGAAGAACTGCAGGCCGAACCACGCCACGGCTGCGAGAGCGATGGCGATCCAGACGCCGCCGATCAGCAGGATGAGCAGCAGCGCGAGGAGTACGGCGGCGATGGAGAGCGTCGTCACGTCAGACCGTCTCCGAGAAATCGCCCGCGGCGCGGCGCTCTTCCTCGGCGACCTGATAGGCCGGTTTGCCGCCCCGTAATACGACGACGAGCTCGTCGAGCACCGCGATGAAAAATATCATCACGCCGAGCACGAAACTCAACTGGGGAATCCAGATCGGAATCTTGATGAGGCCCTGCGCGACCTCGTTGAACTTCCAGCTCTCGAAAACGAACTTCGCGACGGCCCACACCATGTAACCGACGAAAAGCGCAGTCACCGACAGCGCAATAATCTCAGCCGCACGACGCGCTGAACCTTTCAGCCGGTCGATCCAGAGGCCGACACGCACGAGCTCGCCGTGGCGAAAAGTGTGTCCGAGCGCGAAAAACGCGGAAGCGGCAGTGAGCCAGGCGGTGATGTCGTCAGCCCCGCGAATGAGTAAGCCCAGCTCACGGCCCAGCGACTGCGCCAGCATGACAAAACAGATGGCGCCCAGACAGATCGCCGCCAGCGCGCCGCTTGCGCTATAGAGGCGGTCGAGCGCCTGACGCAAATGCGTCTCTATCTGCTGCGGTAGGCTTTGATAAGCGCGTCACCTTCGGCGCCCGCGGATTTCTGCCACTCGATCAGCATGGTTTCGCCGATCCGCGCGAATGCGGCTTTCATCGCCGCGTCTGGCTCGAGCACGCTCATGCCGTGTTCGGCGAGCAGCTTGTTCGCCGTCTGTTCGCGTTGCCGCGAGAGATCCCAACCGCGTTTTTCGGCGGCTGCGGCAGCATCGACGAGCGCTTTTTTCTCGGTGTCGCTCAGGCGCTGGAAAGCGCGCTCGTTCACGACGACCACGTTTTTCGGGTGGAACGCGTTCGCCATGTAATAGTTTTTCACGAACTCCCAGACTTTCGTCGAAGTTCCGGTGGCCGAAGACGTGATCATCGCGTGCACGGTGCCGGTCGCGAATGCCTGCGGCACCTCGGGCACCTGGATCACAGTCGGGCTTGCGCCCAGCAGCTCGGCCATGCGCGCCGTCTGCGGGCTGTACGTGCGCATCTTCGTGCCTTTGAGATCGTCGACCGACTTCAGCGGATTCTTCGTGTACAGGCCCTGCCCTGGCCACGCCACGGAATAGAGGAGCCGCACGCCGCGGCCCGCGAGCTTTTTCTCGAGCAGCGGTTTCTGCGCCTGGTAATACTTGAACGCGTTGTCGTAACCGGTCGCGACGAAGGGAATGTTGTCGGCCGCGAACACCGGATCTTCGTTGCCGAACTGACCGAGCAGAAATTCGACGATATTGACCTGGCCCGTCGACACCGCGCGCAACATGTCGGGATGCTTGATGAGCGAGCCGTTGCTGTGGACGACGATCTCGAGCTTGCCCCCGCTCGCTTTCTTCACGTCCTCGGCGAACTGCTTGACGTTGATCGTGTGAAATTCGCCGTCGCTGTACGGCGTGGGCATGTCCCACTTGGTCTGCGCGTGGAGCGTCCCGGCGAAAACCATCGATGCGACCGCTGCAATCAGCGCTTTGATGCTCATGGCGCGCACTCCCCCTGTGGCTGTGACTGGCTCATGATCGAGGCACGGCCAGCGCCTTGTCAATGCGGCGACTACGAATTCTTCGCGAGTGTCTCCGCCATCAGCCGCAGCGCCGCATCGGCGAAGGCATACATGTTCGAGATGCGGTCGTCGCTGCCCGTGGCGATGGTTTTCGCGTGCTCGATGGGACCGCTCACGGCTATGCACGCGTGCCCCGGTGCGTATCCGTATTTGTTCCCGGTCGGTCCGGCGACGCCGCCCTCGCTCAACCCCCACGTCGCCGACAGACGCTTGCGCACGAGCTGCGCCTTGACGAGCGCCAGCGCTTCGGACGAATGCGCCAGCCCTTTGAGCTCGTCTTCCTCGACTTGCAGCAGCGTGCGGAGCGCCTTGCCGGTGTAGATGACTGCGCCGCCGAGGCAGTAGGCCGATGCGCCCGGCACGGCAAGAAGCGCGGCGGTGATGAGCCCGCCCGCAGACGACTCGGCCACGGCAATCGTCTGCTTGCGGGATATCAGAAGTGCTGCAACTTTCTCAGCCTCCGGCAGTAAAAATCGCATGTGTTCGAACGCCTATCTATTGACTAGGTATTGGAGCGCATCGACCACCGTCTGAGTTTGCGTCTTGACCAGCAGGATATCGCCACCCACTCTCACGTAACGATACCCTGGCGGGGGCGTACCGAGACGGGTGACGAGAGCTGGCGCCACGTCGTAGTGAACAACATCGCGCGGAAGCGGCTGGCCGACCTGCCATTTCTTGGCCTGGCCTGGCGGCATACAGCCGTTGTTTTTCTTCGCAAGCCCGGGCGGACAACCTTGCGGCGAACGGAACTGCTCGCCGTAATACTCCTGCACGTACCCGCGATGCTGGTCGTTGAAATGCACGACGCGAGCTTCATCGCGACCTCCGCCTTTACCTTTGCCCTTGCCAGCCCATTCCGGTTTGTCGGCGATCGCCGGCGCCGCAGCTAGCAGGCCGGCGAGTATGAGCGCAAGGGAGGTGCTCAACGAGTTGAAGGTACGCATAGTCTGATTCCTTGTGAAATTGCTGGAAATCCGGGCGCAACTGGTATTGTTCCGGATTCCAATAGCATGTTCGAGTGTACTCCCGCACGAGCCCTCGTGTGGGAAAAGCGCCTATAGACAGCAAACTCGATGCCTGAAACGAACGCATGAAAACCGCACTCGTTGCCGGCGCTTCCGGCTTTATCGGACGGCGCATGGCAGAACATCTGATCCACACAGGCTGGAACGTCGTAGGTCTCGCGCGCAATCCGCCTGGTACCAACGCCATGCGCTGGATCGCGGTTGACCTCGCCGACCTGCCGGATTGCCGCCGTGCTCTCAGCGCTCTGACCCAAATCACACATGTTTTCTATGCGGCCCGCTATGACCATCCGGTGGAAGGACAGCCCGAGCCGGTCGAGATCAATGCCTCCATGCTGAGGAATCTCGTCGACGTGCTCGAACCCATAGCCCCTCTCGAGCACGTGCATGCCGTGCATGGCAGCAAGTACTACGGCCATCAGCTCGGACCTCTTCCGATGCCGCTCCGTGAGGATAACCCGCGCGCACCGGGCCGCAACTTCTATTTCGACCAGGAAGATTTTCTGATGAGCCGCAGCCGCGGCGCGGCCTGGAGTTATTCGACGTCGCGCCCTCACGCTTTTTGTGATGACGCCATCGATCATCCGCGCTCGCTCGGACTCGTCATCGCCGTTTACGCCGCTCTCCAGCGCGAGCTGGGCCTGCCTTTCGATTTTCCGGGAAGCAAGCGCGGATATCACACGCGCACGCAGTTCACTGATCTTCGCCTCCTCGCGCGCGCAGCGGCGTGGATGTCAACCGAGCCGCGCTGCGCCAACCAGTCTTTCAATGTCGTGAATGGCGATCACCCGACTTGGAGCGATCTCTGGCCGCGATTTGCGTCGTGGTTTGGACTCGAGCCGGGAGGCGCCGGGCACTTCAGTCTGGCCGAATACATGGCCGACAAAAGCGCGGTCTGGGATAGCATCGTCGCGAGGCACAGCTTGCGCGCAACGCGCCTCGATGCGCTGGTGCTGTGGAGTTACGGCGATTATCAGTTCCGGCCGGAATGGGATGTCGCCTCCTCCATGGAGAAAGCGCGTTCACTCGGCTTCAGCGATGCGGTGGATTCACATGACATGTTCATCCGCCAGTTCGAGCACTATCGAGACGAGAACCTGATCCCGTAGGGCCTCACGCGACACGATCGCGTGCATTCGGAAAAAACAGCTGCCCGCCTCTTCATTCCGTGCATCGTTCAATCGGCTTTAGCGCCGGACTCCTTCACGACTTTCGCCCACTTCGCGATCTCCGCTTTGAGGTACGCGGCAAACTGCTCGGGCGTGTTTTCGCTTGCCGGCTCGTAACCGACCGCGGCCAGCTTCTGCGGCACGTCGCCCTGTTTCAAGGCGCGTGAAACTTCACCATTGATTTTTGTAACCACCGATTTTGGCGTCGCCGCAGGCGCGAGCAAGCCGTTCCAACCGATCACTTCGTAACCTGCAAGACCGGATTCGGAGAGTGTCGGCAGATTCGAAACGAGCGTCGAACGCTTGAGCGCGGTCACGCCCAGCGCGCGTACGCGGCCCGACTGCACGTGCGGCAGGCCCAGAGGAAGTATCGCGAACATCATCTGCACCTGACCGCTGATCGTATCGACGATCGCCGGCGCAGCATTCTTGTACGGAATGTGCACGATGTTCACGTGCGCCATCGATTTGAAAAGCTCTCCGGCAAGATGCGGCGGCGTGCCGTTGCCCGATGACGCGTAGTTCAGCTGCGCCGGTCGCGCTTTGGCGAGCGCAATAAGCTCTTTCACCGAACGCGCCGGAACTGACGGATGCACGAGCAACAGGAAAGGCGACGACGCTGCAAACGCGACCGGCGAGAAATCGCGCAGAAGGTCGATAGCGCCGGGCTGCAAAACCGCGTTGATCGTATAGGAGGCGCTCGCAAGGAGCAGCGTGTAACCGTCCGCCTGCGATTTCGCGACTGTTTCCGCAGCGACCGTGCCACCGCCGCCGGGCCGCGTCTCGACGATCGTCTGCTGTCCCCACGACTCGGTGAATCGTTGTCCGAATATCCGCGCGACGATGTCGGGACCGGGCCCGACGATCACGCGCACGGGTTTCACCGGAAATTCCTGAGCTATTGCCGCGGCGGGCGCTCCGAGCAGCAACATCGCCGCAACACATCGAACCCTACTCATGGTGCCTCCAGATTTCGCGCTGCCGCGGCCTATCCTGCCGCCGCCGCTGGTGCAATGCAAGCGCGCTCGAACTGATGCATACTCGCGAGGCTAGGGAGTAACGGCTTGCTGACATCGACCCACTGGGGCGTGTACGACGTCGTCGTCGAACGTGGCGACATCGCGCGCATCGTCCCTTTCGACAAGGATCCGGATCCGTCGCCCATCGGGCAATCGCTGCTCGGCACGGTGACCGGTCCGGTGCGCATACGCCGTCCTGCGGTGCGCAGAAGTTATCTGGAAAGCGGTCCAGACGCTCCGCGCGAGAAACGCGGCGCAGAGCCATTCGTACACGTTAGCTGGGACGAAGCGCTCGCGCTCGTTGCGAACGAGCTCACGCGCGTGAAGAGCCAGTTCGGCAATGCCTCCATTTTTGCGGGATCTTACGGCTGGTCCAGTGCCGGCCGCTTCCATCACGCGCAAGGCCAGGTGCACCGCTTCATGAACGCGATCGGCGGCTACGTCGCGCATCTCGGCACGTACAGCCTCGGCGCCGCCCGCACGCTGCTGCCGCGCATCCTCATGGACATGGACGCGATGCGCTCGCAGCACACCGCGTGGGTCGAGCTCGAGCGTCACTGCGAGCTTCTGGTGGCCTTCGGCGGGATACCGGGCAAGAACGCACAGGTGAACAGCGGCGGCGCCAGTCAGCACGAAGTGCGAACTTCGCTCCAGCGTCTAGCGCGCGCCGGTGTGAAATTCGTGAATATCTCACCGCTGCGGCACGATCTGACCGACGCACCCGGAGCGGAATGGATTGCACCGCGGCCGAACACCGATGCCGCGTTCATGCTCGGGCTCGCTCACACGTTGATCGTCGAGCAGCGTCACGACGCCGCCTTCCTCGAGCGTTACTGCGTCGGCTTCGAAGAATTCCGGCGCTACGTGCTCGGCGAATCCGATGGCACGCCGAAGAGCGCCGAATGGGCGGCGCCCATATGCGATGTGCCGGCCGCGACGATTGCGTCACTCGCGCGGCGCATGGCCGCGCACCGCACGATGGTGAGCGTCGCGTGGGCGCTGCAGCGCGGCGACCACGGCGAGCAGCCGTACTGGCTCGGCATCACGCTCGCCTGCCTGCTCGGACAGGTGGGGACGCCCGGGGGCGGATTCGCATTGTCTTACGGGCCTGTAAATGCCGAAGGCGCCAACGCCCGTGCATTCTCCGGTCCGGTGCTGCCGCAGGGTGCAAATCCGGTCAAAACGGCGATCCCGGTCGCTCGCATTTCCGACATGCTCGAGCGCCCGGGCACACACTACGATTTCGACGGCAAGCGTTGCATCTACCCGGACATCCGCCTGATCTACTGGGCCGGCGGCAATCCTTTCCATCATCACCAGGATCTCAACCGGCTCGTGCGCGCGTGGCGCAAGCCGGAGACGATCGTCGTGAACGAGCAGTACTGGAACGCCAACGCCAAAATGGCCGACATCGTGCTCCCCGCGACGACCATGCTCGAGCGTGACGACATCGGCTCGAGCTCGCGCGACCGCTTCATGATCGCCATGAAGCGCGCGATCGACCCCGTCAGCGAAGCGCGCGACGATTACGAGATCTTCAGCGCGCTCGCCGAACGTCTTGGGGTGAAAGCCGCGTACACCGAAGGCCGCTCGAGCGCGGCGTGGCTGCGCCACCTTTACGATGAATCCCGCGAACGCGCCCGCCGCTTCGACCTGCAGCTGCCCTCGTTCGAAGCGTTCTGGGCCGAAGGCTACGTCGAGATGCCGCCGCCGGAGGAGCCTCCGGTCATGCTGAAAGCGTATCGGGCCAATCCTGACGCCAACAAGCTGCCCACACCCTCCGGCCGGATCGAGATTTTCTCTTCGACGATCGCATCATTCGGGTATGACGACTGCTTTGGCCACCCGGCGTGGTTCGAGCCGGCCGAGTGGCTGGGTTCCCCCCTCACGGAGCAATACCCCCTGCACCTGATTTCGCACCAGCCGGCGACCCGCCTGCACAGCCAGTACGATCATGGGAGCGTCAGCCAGGCGGCAAAAATTGCCGGCCGCGAGGCGCTGACCCTGCACCCCGATGATGCAAGCGCCCGGGGCATCCGCGCCGGGGACGTCGTTCGGGTGTTCAACGGCCGGGGCGCCTGCCTCGCTGGCGCACGCCTCGATGAGGGGGTTCGCCGGGGCGTGGTGGTCCTGCCTACCGGAGCGTGGTACGATCCGCTGGTACGAGGGGAGATCGGCACGCTGGAGAAACACGGCAATCCGAACGTGCTTACGCTCGACAAGGGCACTTCGAAGCTCACGCAGGGCTGCAGCGCGCACACGGCGCTGGTCGAAGTGGAGCGCTTCCAAGGCGAGCCGCCTCCCGTTACAGCTTACGATCGACCACCCATTGCCGAGCGACCGGCGAAACATTAAGGAGAGCAGGGATGAAAAGCAGAATAAGAGCGACTCTGATGGCATCGACCGCATTGCTATTTACGGGTTGCTTGGTGGGCCCGCAGGCGCAGTACAGCGAAAGCCCGATGACGTTTTTCGTGACCAGTGTGGGGCGGGGAAAAGGTGCGGACATGGGCGGCCTGAAGGGCGCCGACGAGCACTGCACGTCGCTTGCGCAGAATGTGGGCGTCTATGGCCGTATCTGGCGCGCGTATCTCAGCACAACTGCCGCCGGTGGAAAGCAGCCCATCCATGCACGCGAGCGCATCGGCGTCGGCCCGTGGCACAACCAGAAAGGCGTGCTCATCGCGCGCGACCTGACTGAGCTGCATACGTCACCGAACTTGAGCAAGGAGACGGCGCTCACCGAAAAAGGCGACATGGTTGCGGGTGTCGGCGACAAGCCGAACAGGCACGACATCCTAACGGGTTCCGCACCCGACGGCCGCACGGTATGGGGTCGCGATGAGATGACCTGCGGCGACTGGACGAAGAGTGGCGAGGGCACCGCGATGGTGGGCCATAGCGACCGCAAGGGACTGCGTGACGACGACGCCTCGCGTTCGTGGAACTCGTCGCACGGGTCGCGTGGGTGCAGCCAGGAGAACCTGCGCGCCTCCGGCGGCGATGCCCTGACCTACTGCTTCGCCGAGAACGTGCAGTACCGCGTCCGCCGCTACTAAGCGCGACGGGCTGGTGCGTGGGCGGCGCACCATACACTGAAGCATTCGCATACGTGCGGCGGGCGCAGCCCGCCGCACGTGACATGCGGCGCCCCCTTTTCGTTCCGCCACCCCGCAACTTTTTTATCGGACCTCACGTCAACGCCCGCTTCCCGCTCCCGTTATTAGCCGCGTAACCCGCAACGCCGGGATACCAAACCAAATGAGGAGCGAACCATGTACAAAGTCATTGCAGCAGTTATCGTAGCGGCCTTTGCTTTCGGGTCGACCGCCACCTTTGCGCAGAACGCCGGCAAGAGCGAAGAGCTGACGATGGAACAGCGCGCCGAAATGCGCGAACGCGCAGCCAGGCTCAAAACACAGGGCCCGCAGGCGCCGGTGCAGGACAAAGTGGAGAAGAAAGCCGAGAAGGCCAAGTCTTCCGCAGTCCGTCACACGCACAAGGCGAAACACGCAACCGTGCACAAGATGCACAAAGCGAAACACAAAGTCGCGCATAAAGCGCATAAAGGCAAAAAAATCGTTAAGCGAAACGCAAAGAAAGCGCGCAGCCAGGCGTAAGTCACACGACTAAGCGGTGTTTAGGTGAGGCAGGGCCATGCGGCCCTGCCTTTTTGTTGAGCCGAAGACGAGCAGCGAATTTGCGCGTGCTAGCTGCCGGGGATGACGCCCGGCTCGAGTGTGCGGCAGTGATCTGAGATCTCGCCCGGTTTGCATTTCCAGACGCGGTCCATGAATGTGCCCGCAAAGCAGTGCTGCAAGGCTTTGCGCAGCGGCCGCAGCCGGAACGGGTAGCCGAAGACGTAGGGGTGTATCGAAATATTGCAGACGAGCGGATGCTTATCGCTCTGCTCGACCATCTCTTCGAACTGATCGACGAGCATGTCGCAAAACTCGCGGGCGGTGTGCTGGCGGTGCACGATCTGCGGCGAATCGTTGAGCTCGACCGGATACGGCACCGAAAGTATTGGGCCCGCCCGAGTGCGCATCCAGACCGGCTGATCGTCGTGCGGCCAGTCCATGACGTACTCGTATCCCGCTTCTTTCAGAAGATCGGGTGTCCAAGAATTTTCGTAAGCGCCCGCACCCATCCATCCCTTCGGGGCGCGGCCCTCGTGGCGTGCGAACGTCTCCGTCACTTCCGCGATCGCACGCGCTTCGTCGTCTTCCCAGCGGAAGTCATGAAGATTTTCCGAATTGGTGCGGCCGTGGCCGACGATCTCGTCACCGCGGCTGCGCAGCCTTTCGAAAATCTGCGGCGCGTAGTCGTACAGCAGGCTGTTCGCGTTGTGCGCGAGCGGCATCGCCAGCTCTTCCGCCAAGTCGAACAGACGCCAGATGCCCACACGGTTGCCGTAATCGCGCCACGAATAATTGCGCTGCGTCTGAGGCTCGCCGTGCTTGGCATTGTCGTGGCCGCGCCCTTTTCCGAACGCGAAACATTCGATGTTGGTCGTGATGCAGAACGCGAGGCGCTTACCGCCGGGCCAGCTATAGTCTTTGCGCTCGACGAGCGGTGAGTAATCATAGCGATTGTGCTGGGGCAGTTTCACCTTCGAGTCTTCCTGTTCTGGGCCGGCTGCACGATCATATCCCGACCGCGACAATTTGCGCGATGCGCCGAAAACGTTTCTCGCAGTGATGTCTATCTGCTACTCTTTTGATCCCGACACGGGGCATACTCAATCCGAAATGGACGGCGATCGCAGCCAGCTGCAGCAGCACATACGGAAGACCGTCGGAATTTCCGCATTGCGCAAGATTCGCAGGCTCGTCGATGAATACGAGGAGGAGCGGCGAGTCGCGCGGCGTTTCACTCCGATCGGGATTGCGTTCGTCGTCCTGGGCGTGCTCGCGGTGCTGGCGGCGCTGTACGTCTTCAAGGTCGGCCCCGCACGCACGCCGAGTGCAGCGCCCAAGCCGGTCGTATCCGAACCGACGGGTCCCTATCGTCTCAAGCTGAGCGCGACGGAAGCCGCGCGGGCACCGCCATCTGCACGTTACGTGCAGGACTGGCAGGCACGCATGGAGGCCTTCGGATCCCGGTACTTTCCTGAGGTCATACGCGACAAAGCGCTTTATGGCTCGTCCGTGCTGAGAACGTCGATCAGATCCGACGGAACAGTCGAGCGCGTCGAAGCGAGCGTGTCGTCAGGCAACCGGGAGCTGGACGATGCGGCGAAAAACCTCGTGATGCGCGCGTCGCCGTTCGTGCCGTTCACCGAAGAGCTGAAGCAGGCAGGCGACACGATCGTCATCAGCAGCCGGTTCACGTTCAGCAAGGACTGATACGCTGCGTGGCCTTGGCGCGCTCCGCATCACTGCCGCACTGCGTAGCGCTCGACCGCTTTCCAGTTGACGGTCAGACCCAATCCCGGACGATCGCTGACATGGATGTGCCCGTCGCGGAACGTCAGTCGATCGGGAAAAACCTGATGCGTGAGCGGATCGCGCGTCTCCGAGCCGTGCGATTCGACGCAGTAGCCAACTTCGGGCATCGCGACCACGAGATGCGCGTGAATTTCCGGAGCGCTGTGGGGCACTACGAACACCCCGTGCTGTTCCGCGAGCTGAGCGGCCCGCAGTGATTCGGTCAATCCGCCGGCGCGTGTCGAGTCGAATTGCAGGTATTTGATCGCACCGCATTCCAGAAAATCACGCACCGTGAAGCGGTGGATCTCGCGCTCGCCGTGTGAAAGCGGAATCCGGGTCGCGCTCGCAAGCTGCACGTAATCGGGTGGCTGCAGGTACCAGTGCAGCGGTTCCTCGAGCCAGGTAATGTCGTACGGCTCCACGCCACGCGCAAACCTTATGCAGTCGTTCAGGCCGTACGCGGCGTTCATGTCCAGCATGAGCAAAGTGCCAGGGCCGATCGCCTTGCGCACTGCGGCCACGCGCTCGATCTCCTCGTCCACGCCGAAGCCTCCGGTCTTGAGCTTCACCGCGCGATAGCCTTTTGCGACGAACCCCGCCATCTCCTCGACGGCGTGATCGATGGTCGCATCGCGCGGATAGTAGCCGCCGGTGGAATACGTAAAAATGGGTCTCGCCTGACCGCCCAGGAGCTGGTACACGGGCATGCGCGCGGCCTTGCCTTTCAAGTCCCAGAGCGCGATGTCGATTCCGCCGATTGCCGCCATCACGTGCGGGCGCGCGCTGCGCGGCACGGGCGGAACGAGACCGTCCGCGCCGAACATCGCACGCGGCCGCGGGCAGGTCAGGGCGAACAGGCGGTGCCAGACGATCTCGTGGGCGAGCGCATCTTCACCGCGGATGACATCGCCCAGGCGTTCCACCCACTCCGCTATGGTTTTCAGGGGCGAGCCGTGAATGATGCCGTAGCCGGTGAGTCCCTCGCCTGCTTCGACTGCGACCAGAACGAGGCTCGATTCTTTCAACGCCTCCTGCGCCGTCCACAGCGCCTGCTCGAGCGGATAGGACAGGGCGTGCGCACGGACTGCGGTGATTTTCATGCTGACTCCCGTGTTGGCGCGCCATCGGGACACGCCGTCAAATGAATCTATGAATGTTTCGCCGCCCGGCCACTTTCAGAACGGCAACCGCGACTGAAGCCCGGTCTCTCCGGCAATGCGTTGCAAATCGGCGAGCGTGTCCGCAGGCAGCAGCAAGCCCTGCGCGCGGTTCTTTTGATCGTTCCTCGCCTCCATCTCGCCTGGATAGAAAACTTCGTCGACGCCTTGCGCGAGGGGCACGGCCTTCACTTCGCGGATCCATTGCTCCATGCGTTCACTGAATGCGGCGAGCGGCTGGAACATTTCGATATCGATGGCAATCATGAAATGACCGCAGTTGCTTTTTTCCGCAGTCTTGTAAGGACTGTGCACCGCCGACAGAAAACCGCTGCCCGTCAGTACGCCGGACAGCACGTCGATCATGGCCGCAATCGCGTAGCCCTTGTGCTCCGCCATCGGCAGGATGATGCCGTCGATCGCTTCCTGCGGATCGGTCGTCGGGGCACCCGATGCGTTGATCGCCCAGCCGAGTGGAATCGGTTGGCGCCGCTGGCGCGCCAGATAGATTTTCCCGCGCGCAACACCGGTGTTTGCCATGTCGACCACGAATGGCGGGCGCTGTCCCGCGGGCGCTGCAACCGACCACGGATTGGTGCCGATGATTTTCTTACGGCCGCCCCAGGGCGCCATGGCCGGTCCGCCGTTGCTCGTGAGCAGCATCACGCAGTTTTCGCGCGCGCCGGTCAGGGTGTAGTACATGCACGTGCCGAAATGATTCGAGTAGCGCACGCCGACCGCGCCGATGCCATGGGCTTTCGCGCGCGTGATCGCCTCCCGCGTGGCCTGCATCGTCAGGACGTGACCCACGCCATCATTGCCGTCGATTACCGCAATCGCGCCCGCGTCGACGACGAGCTCGGGCTTCGTTACCGGCTTCATGACGCCGTTGAGTAAGCGGTCCAGGTACCAGCCCAGCCGCAGCACTCCGTGCGATTGATGACCCCACAGGTCCGCCTGGACCAGCGTATCGGCTATGAGCCGCGCATCGTCTGCCGGCACGCCTGCGCCTGCATAAACGGCGCTCGCGAAATCGAGCAGCCGACCTGGATCGATGCGTGGAATGGCGGCCAATTGAATAACTGCCTGCAAGTGTGTGGAAATCGCGGGTTGCAGTTTCTCATGCTTCGCCGGCCTCCGCCTATAATCGGCCGATGCTTCCACTCACCGGTGTTCGCGTAGCCGAGTTTTGTCAGGTACTCGCAGGGCCTTTCTGCGGCGCGCTCCTGGCGGACATGGGTGCCGACGTCATCAAGATCGAATCGCCTGAGGGCGATCTCATGCGGGCGTGGCCCCCGATGATCGACGGCTGCAGCCAGTATTTCTCATCGGTGAATCGTAACAAGCGTTCGGTCGCGCTCGACCTGAAAGACGCCGCCGATCTCGCCTCTGCACGCAAAATCGCCCTGGCCGCGGACGTCGTCATCGAAAACTTCCGGCCTGGCGTCATGGCGAAGTTCGGTCTCGACTACGCAGCGCTGGCGCGGGAAAAGCCCACGCTAGTCTACTGTTCGGTTTCCGCCTTCGGGCAGACAGGTCCGCGCGCGGGCGAAGGCGGCTTCGACATGACGGTGCAGGCGATGAGCGGCGTCATGAGCGTCACCGGCGAACGCGGGGCGCGTCCGGCCAAGTGCGGAATACCCATCGCCGATTTCACTGCCGGACTGTATGCGGCCTACTCGATTGCCGCAGCCCTTTTCAAAGTACGCGCAGGCGCGCCCGGCGACTATATCGATATTTCGATGCTCGGCGGCATGCTCGGGATCGCGCACCTTCAGACGAGCGAGCTTTTTGCGACCGGCCGCGATCCCGTCGCTCTCGGCTCGGCGCATCCGATGAACGCGCCCTATGCAGCCTTTCGCTGCCGTGACGGCTATTTTGCCCTCGCTGCAGGTACGAACAAATTGTGGGAGGCGACATGCGACGGCATCGGCCGGAACGACCTTGCGCAGGACCCGCGCTTTGCCACACCGTCGTCGCGAGCACAGAATCAGGACGCGCTGCAGGCGCTGCTGGAGGCCGAATTCATGAAATATGAAGCGGCGCGGCTCCTCGCGCTGTACCGCGAGCGCGGCGTGCCGTGCGCCCCGCTCAATACCTATTCTCAGGTCCTTGCAGATCCGCAGGTGGAACATATGGGCTGGATCGAAGAGATGACATTGGCCAATGGCTCGAAATCCAAAGTGATGATCTCGCCGCAGCGCGTGTCGGGTGAACGGCTGGGCGTCTATCGCAATCCACCGGCGCTGGGCGAGCACACACAGGAAGTGCTGGCGGAGCTCCGCGCCGATTCAGCGCGAGAGGCATGAGGCGATGAGGGCTTGACGAGGACATGGCATGAACCTACCGACAAACATGAAAGCGGTCGAAATCAGCGCGCCGGGTGCACCCGAAGTGCTCAAACCGACTGAGCGCCCTCTCCCGCAGCCACAGAAGCATGAGGTTCTGATCAAGGTCGCGGCGGCCGGCGTGAATGGACCCGACATCATGCAGCGCAAAGGGCTCTATCCCGCGCCTCCAGGCGCATCCGACTTGCCTGGCCTCGAAGTGGCCGGCGAAATCGTCTCCGTGGGAGAGTCGGTCACGCGCTGGGCAAAGGGCGACCGGGTCACAGCGCTCACCAACGGTGGCGGATACGCCGAATATTGCGTGGCCGATGCGCAGCAGTGTCTGCCGATTCCAAAAGGAATCAACCTTCGCGACGCCGCCGGCCTTCCCGAAACTTTTTTTACCGTGTGGAGCAATGTCTTTATCGGCGCCGGCCTCAAGGCGGGCGAGACGTTTCTGGTCCATGGCGGCGCCGGCGGCATCGGCACGACCGCAATTCAGCTTGGTAAAGCGTTCGGGGCGAAGGTGATCGCCACCGACAGTCCGGAGTCACGCTGCGGGATCTGCCGCGACTTGGGTGCCGACCGCGTCATCGATTATCGCGTCGAAGACTTCGTCGAGGCAGTAAGACAGGAGGGCGGCGCGAACGTAATTCTCGATATCGTGGGCGGGCCGAATATCGAAAAGAATTTCAAAGCGGCGAGCCACGACGCGCGTCTCATACAGCTCGCGTTCGCGCTCGGCTCTAAAGTGGAGATCAACCTGATGCCGGTGATGTTGAAGCGCTTGAGTTACACCGGTTCGACGCTACGCACGCGGTCGCCTGAGTTCAAGGCACGTATCGCAAAGGAGCTCGAAGGTGAGGTGTGGCCGCACATCGAAGCCGGGCGTATTCGCGTTGTCACCAATCGTGCTTTTCCGCTGGCCGAAGCCTCACAGGCGCACGCTCTGATGGAAAGCGCACAACACATCGGGAAGATACTGCTGGTTCCGTAGTCGCGAATAACGCCGCGACAGGGATTGCAATCGCGCGTACCGGGCCGCTTCTAAATCAGCTTGTCGTCCTCAGGCGGGGCTTGCGGATCGAACTCGGGCGGTTTGCGCCGCAGCATGGAAAGGTCTTCCTGCTCGCTGATCTTGCGTGCGTGCTCGATATTCTTGTCGAGCTCTTTAAAGTACAGGTTTTCGCCGCCGAAATGCTTCTCCACGTACTTGCAGTAACCGCCGAGATCCACTTGCAGACGCTTGTGCGCGCTGTGATAGAAACGCGGGGTCTGATAGATCAAGGCCGCCGCCGACTCGAAAAGCACCTGCTCTTCGCCGTTCGGACCTTCCTGACGTGCTATGCCGCCCGAGACGAACTCCGGATAGAGCCTGTCGTAACACTTTTCGAGATAGCAGCGGTCCGCCATCTGGGCAAGGATGTCGGCACTGCCAAGCAGATTACCGATCAGCCGAAACTGCGGATCGATGCGAATCCGGTCGGTCGGCATCTCGTACCCGGTGAAGTGCAGCGTGCGGGATGCGACCGGAACGAACTCCTCCATTCCGAGGTCGGGCAGATAATTCTCCAGAAATTTACCGCCGCGTGAAACATGGGTCTTGGTGTACTCTGCGCCGTTCGCGTGGCGCGTATCCTTGCGGTGTCTGATGTAGCCGCAATCGTGATACAGCGCCGTCACGATGCCGAAGCGGAATAACCGCTCGTCGAGGACCTGTTCGGCAGTCGTGCGCGCAGCGCCGTCCAACAACCGTGCCATCGCAAGCGTTACATCGAGTACGTGCTGGATATTGTGGTATGACGTGTCGCAGGCGTGATAACCGGGATACTCACCGCGGTAAAGTCGCGTGAGATCGTCGAAGGCCTGCAAGATGTTGCCGGCATTGTCCCGCTGGTAGAGATCTTGATAAATGCGGCAGACTGCCTCCGACACGGCCTGCGAATCGGTCGTGTCGATGCGGTCCGTGACATCGTACTCATTTCGTCTATACGTTCCGGTCGGCATTACCGGCGCACCTGAACAGTGTGGGTCTTAGGCAGTTTAACTATAATTATCACGGCTTTGCAACGTTGCAGGTGCGTTAGAAGAAAGATGGCCCCACACAACGTATACACGAAAACGGCCAAGGGTATCCTGGAAGCCAGCGGCAAGACTGTGACGCTTTCCGCGGAGCTCGCAGCTGTTTTGCTGGCCGTAGACGGCAAAGCAAGCGTGTCGGACCTGCTCGCGCTGTCCGCGATGACAGAGCCGCAACTCGTGGAAGCGCTCGACACGCTCGAAGCGCAAGGCTTTATCGAGCACATTTCCGTCACCCCTCGATTGGAAGCCGAAAGGCGCAACGAAGCCAGTCCTCGCACCACCCCGGTCAACCTTGCGCAAAAATTGACTGCGCGTGCCGCTGCCGCGCGCAAATCGCGGGAGCAGGCTCTGCGGGAGCGAAGTGACATCCGGGACAGTGCGTTCGGCCTGACCCCTGTGCCAACGTCAGCTGATCCCCAAACCGCTCCAGCCGCTGGCGATACCAGCAGCGATGCGCCTCACCCCGTTCCACAACACGTGCCAAGCGCGCTCGAGCGCAGCGTAACCGAAGCTGCTGCGCGCGCGCGGGCGGAGCGCATCGCAAACGAGAAGCCGGAAGACGCGCGGCAAGGCGAGGCCTCCTCGACTACGCCCCAAACCACTACCGAGAATGCAACTGCTGCCAATGCTAAAGCCGCGCCAACCCTGGACGATACCGAATCGACGCGCGAACGCGCGCTCGTCGATCGCACTGCGCACGACGTCATTGCGGACGCCGCCGAAGCGCGGCGTCGAGCGGAACTTGCCGCCTCGAACAGCCACGCGGCAGCAGCGCGGAAGCAGCGTGCTCAGGAGGACGCGCGCCGTATCGCCCGGGCGGCGGGGCAACGACGCCGCAGGCAGGCCGCGATCGGGACGGCTGTGGCATTGCTTGCCTTCGGCGCATTCGGCGTGGCATGGCTGCAGTTCGTGCCGCTCCAGTCGCACGTAGCGGCCACACAGCGAATATTGTCGGCGCGGCTCGATCAGCCAACGACCGTCTCAGCAGTTCGATACGTGCTGTTTCCGACGCCTCGCCTCATTCTGGAGGACGTCAAAGTCGGCATCGGACAAACGCTGCGCGTACAGCGTATCGATGCTCCGATTCTGCCTTTTGCCCTGATGGCGAGTCCACTCGTCTTGGATACGGTCGAAGCGAAGGGTGTGACAATCGAACCTGCGATGCTGGCGGCGCTGCCTTCCTGGACCGGCGGGCGCAGCGCGAAGTCGGTTCATTTGCGCGAGTTGCGCTTGTCGGACGCCAAAGTATCGGGCGCCGACGTCGCACCGTTGAAGGGCCAAGTGAGATTCGCTGCGAATGGTACCGTGCAGCACGCCGTGTTCGTGAACGATAACGTGCGTGTCGAGGCGCGGCCTCAGCAGAATGGGTTGCGTGTCGTGCTCAATGCGCGCGATTGGCGCGTGCCCTACGGACCGCCTGTGAAGTTCAGCTTTCTTACGATCGACGGTATCGCCGAGAAACAGCAGTTCGTGACGACCGGGCTCGATGGACGCCTCGGCGGCGGAACGCTCACGGCGACGCTCGCCGCGAAGTGGGCGGAACTGCTCATCGTAGAAGGCACGTTCACGCTCGAAAACGCGCGATTGCACGAGATGGGCCCGCCCGTCGCCGCGTTGCGCGGCACGCTGAAGGCAAACGGCCGTTATGCGGTGCGCAGCAATTCGGAGGGCGGCCTCGGCCACGCGGCGATCGACGCCGTATTTGCAGTAACCCGCGGAGAAATAGTGAACCTCGACCTTGCACGCGCTCTGCAATCTGCCGGGCTTGCGTCTTCCGGCGGGGGCCGCACCGGTTTCGAGGTGCTAACAGGCTCGGTACGAGCGGCGCGCGGGCATTACACGTTTCGGCAGTTGCAGCTCGCATCAGGCCCTCTTCACGCAAGCGGCAGTCTGGATGTGTCGCCGAGCAGCGAGCTGAACGGAGGTCTCAATGCGAGTTTCGGAGTGCCAGGCGCCGCTCCGGCGAGCCTCGCCCTGATCGTGTCAGGGACGGCACAGGAGCCTTTACTGAGGCGGCTGTATTAGCTTCCAGCGCGCAGCGCGGCAATACGCTCCTCGAGCGGCGGGTGCGACATGAAGAGCCGCTTGAGACCGAGCCCGGTCACACCCGATATTCCGAAAGCTTTCACCTGGTCAGGCAATTGCGGCGGCTGCCCGTAATTGAGCTGCAGACGCTCGAGCGCGGCGATCATCTTGTTGCGGCCCGCAAGGTTGGCGCCGCCCGCATCCGCGCGGAACTCGCGCTGGCGGCTGAACCACATTACGACCATGCTCGCGAGTATGCCGAGCACGATTTGCGCAACGATCGAAGTGATGAAAAATGCCGGGCCGTGGCCGCGCTCGACTTTGAATACCAGCCGATCGACGAGATACCCGATCACGCGCGAAAAGAAAATGACGAACGTATTGACGACGCCCTGGATCAGCGCGAGCGTCACCATGTCGCCGTTGGCGACGTGAGTGATCTCGTGCCCCAGCACGGCCTCGGCCTCATCCTGGCTCATGTTGTTGAGAAGGCCGGTGCTCACTGCGACCAGTGACGCATCCTTGTTCCAGCCGGTTGCAAACGCGTTGATTTCGGGCGCGTCGTACACGGCGACTTCAGGCATGCCGATCCCCGCGCGCTGGGCCTGGCGCTGCACGGTGTCGACCAGCCAGCGCTCGGTCGTAGTCGACGGCACTTCGATCACGTGCGCCCCGGTCCCCATCTTCGCCATCCATTTGGACATGAGCAACGAAATGAACGAGCCGCCAAAGCCTATTACGCCCGCCATCACCAGCAGCGCGTTGTAATCGAGGCCCGTTCCCTGCGCATTCAGGATGCGGTCGACGCCCAGCAAGCGCAAAGTGACGCTCAGCACCAGCAGTATTGCAATATTGGTCACCAGAAACAGGAAGATACGTTTCATGCGTCACTTTCCTTGTAAAGGATAGAGTTCCTGCCGTTAGATGGAGGTGCAAACCGCGGAGTTCAAGAGAACGCGAGTGCGCAGGATTCTACCTCGCGCCGGCAGCCGCAGGCCGCACGCGCAGCCAGAACGTGACCGGGCCGTCGTTCGTGAGACTTAACTGCATGTCGGCCCCGAATGAGCCCGTGCCAAGCGGCGCATGGGACGCGCGGGCGCGTGCGACGACATCCTCGAACAACCGCCGCCCTTCTTCGGGCACGGCCGCAGAGGAAAAGCTCGGCCGCGTGCCCTTTTGCGTATCGGCCGCCAGAGTGAACTGCGGCACGAGCAACAGACCGCCAGACACGTCACGCACCGACAGGTTCATGCGACCTTCTTCGTCGGGAAACACGCGATAATCGAGCACGCGCTCGAGCAGCCTTTCGCCCTCGCGTTCGGTATCAAGTCGTTCGACACCGATCAGCACGAGCAATCCGCGTCCGATTGCCGCGACCTGCTCGCCCGCGATCGTAACTTCGGCGTGACTCACCCGTTGGAGAAGCGCGATCATGGGTCAGCAGTTCGACGTGGATATCACCACATGTCATTCCACTGGAATAACTCGATTAGCCCACGGCAGGACGAACAGCAAGGTTTTGCACTAACGATCTTTTACATCAAGCCACTACGCTGCAGACGCCAGGCTTTTCCCGGCACCGACGGGCAATTCCTGCACGTCTGTTCCAAAACCTCCCAAAACGATAGATTTTGATTTACTATGACTGAGCAGGGGGACATGGAGTATTCGCTGGTCAAGGCGTTGTTCTGACACGCCTTTGGGCGCGCACACATGAAAAACAGCTTAATTTTCGACCCTACCCTTTCTGAAGAAGAACTCCACGGCTTTTCCCGGACCGTAGCCGAGATCGAGTGGCTGACGGTCATTCTGGTCCTCTTGTATCAAGTCGTTTCTGCTCCCACTCCGGAAGCCGCGGCCGCACTCGCGCTGGGCACACTGCTTTTCGGCGCTTTCGTGCTGGGCTTCCACTATCTCAGTTTCTATCGCAAGGAAAGCAACTGGAAGCTCGCGCTCGAGACGTGGGCGATGATCGGATTCATCACCTGGGTCCTGCTGCACACGGGCCATCTCGAAAGTCCGCTCGTCAATCTGTATCTGCTGGTGATCATCACCACGGCGCTGACACTCGGCAAGCTCGCAACACTGCTGCAGATCGCGCTGATCGCTTCATGCTATTTGTGGCTGGGGGATCCTACCCGCAGCCCGTCGCTCACGGTTTATCTCGCGAGTCTCGCCGCGCAACTTGCGCCGATGATACTCGTCGCCTACATCACGACCATGCTGTCCTCCGACATCCGGCGCGCGCTGCTCCACATCAAAGCGCTCGCCGAGACCGATCAGCTCACCGGTGTGCTCAATATGCGCGCATTCAACGCGATCTCCGAGCGGATCACACGTCAGGCGGCGCGCTACAGCCGTCCCTACGCGATCGTCATGATGGATTCGGACAGCCTGAAGATGGTGAACGACAAATACGGGCATCCGGCCGGGAACCGGATGCTGCAGACGCTGGTGCAGTGCGTTCAGGGACAGCTGCGTGAGACCGATATCGTAGCCCGCTATGGCGGCGACGAATTCATCGTGCTGCTCCCGGAAACGGCAGGAGCGGGCGCCGAAAAAGTGGCCTCGCGTATACGCCAGCGCGTGGAAGCAGCGGTACTTTCAACGCCGGACAAGCCGATCACCTGTACCGTGAGCGTGGGTGTCGCTTCGTACCCCGAGCATGCGAGCGATCTCGAAAGCGTCATGGCGCGCTCCGATCAGGCGCTTTACGCCAGCAAGACGACGGGCAAGAACCGCGTCACGGTCGCGCCCAGCCGCACGCCGCTCGCCGCCACTGCCTGACCGCGTACGGCCTCACGCGCCGCGATTCGTCCGGCGCCTTCTTCAGTGCTCCGCCGCGCCCGGCGCCGAGGCATGGATCCAATCCCATAACCGTCCCGCGCGCTCGATGATCGGCTCGAGATCTTCGGCAAGCACGTGACGATCGGCAATCATCTTCCGCGTCGTATCGCGCACACGCTCGAGGTAGGCCGCACGCGAGGCATAACGCTCGGCAATTGAAGCGCGCGGATCGTTCGTGCGTTCGCGCTGCGCGCGCGTCAGCGCAAAAGGCAGCGTCGAGCCCATCATCGACATGAGATCGCCCGGAGCGCCCTGCTCGGGATGCCGCAGGTTCCAGCCAGTGAATGTGGCGAGTGGCGCGGCAAGCTCGGGCGGCCGTATACCCGCTGTCTCGTTGCCGTCTGCGTCGAGCGCCGAGGCGAAAGTCCGATACGGCGCGCCCAGTCGCGGCGGATACTGCGCGATACCCTTGTCGATACCGGTTCCGAAATCCAACTGTCGCGGACGCTCGATCCGATCGGGAAAGCGCGCCCCCGGCAGCTTGCGAAAGAAAGCCCCGAGCGACTCGTGCTCGACCGCAGTGCCATTGGCAAGACGCGGGAAAGCGCTGGGCGGAGGCTCGACGCCATCACTCACCCAACGGTCGAGATTCACGAGCGCGCTGCGGAGCAGCGGTGCATAGTCGACGGCGTTGAAGCGATGGTAGCCGCGGCTGCCGGTGTTCGGGTCGGCCGCCAAGGGCGGCAGCGCACCGGGCGTATGCTGCGTACCTGCGAAAAGATAGGCCCGAACGAACTCGGCGGGCTCGGCGTCGCGGCTGCCGTCGATGTCGGTGTGTATGAGTGACGCGTCGCCGCGCCAGTACTCCGGCGAGGAGTTGGTCGCGACGATGCGCGGAATGCGGCCGCGCTCGCGCAATTTCCTGAAAACGCCTTCGTCGTTGAAGGGCGGCAGACTGCCGACCGCTTCGTGCGCATTGAGCGAAGCCTGACCGAGACGCAGATTGAACTCGCCGCGACGGCCGCCTCCGACGTGCACGAATACGCCGTCGAAAACCATCCTGCCATCCGCATCCTCGTCGAGCCCGAGGAAAAGCATGTGGCGCAGAAAACGGCCGCTTTGCGATACCCCGAAGACGTACGCGCGCTCCAAGCTTTCAGCGCACGGATTGCCGCTCTCGGCGCTGCCCCAGCGCAGCCACGACGCCGTATCGCGCACTGCAATGAATCCGAGGCCGACAAGCGGCGGCTCCGCAGATCGGTATACGATGTCGTAGATCGCGCCGGCCTTGAAACCTTCCTTCATCTCAACGTGCTGACTGTCGGAAAAACGCCACGCGTCGCGCGGCACTTCGACTCGGGCACTGCCCGTATGCTCGCGCATCGTGATGTGTGCCTGAGCGTCGTTGAGATCGATCGTCGGGTGCGGTATGTGGTAGCGATCTCCCAGCACCAGGACCTTTGTGTCCGCGTTGGGCCGCAGCTCGCAGCGTATGAAATCGGTGACACCGGCGGCCCGCGGGACGCTCATCGCCATCAGACCGTCCTGGCGCGGGACGTCGGCCTGCCAGCCGATCCAGGCCACCGTGTAGCCGTGGCGCAGCAGAAAACCGTTGCCGAAATGCTCCGTGCTCTGCGGATCCGGTACGCGCACGGTACTGTTGAACATACCGAGCGCGACTTTGCGTCCGCGGTTCGCGACATCGACGATGAGGCGCCCGTTCCCCTTGGCCGCTTCGACGGGTTTCAGCAGATAGAAATCGGCCGAAAACTCGACGCGGCCGTCCGTGCTCGTCGGCGCGAGCGCGATATCGGTGATCTGGCGATGGAGCGGATGCGCGGGATCGATTGCGAAGTGCGCCGTGCCGGCGATTTTTTCGTAAGCACCTGCTGCGCCGAACGCTTTTCCGTCGAGCACCACTTCGCGCTTGTCGATGTCGAGGCGAGTGATCATGTAAGCCTCCTGTGACCGGGAAATGAAGCGTGCGGCGTGCACGCCCGTGTGTCAATCCTCAAACCGACCCCTCGCTCAAGTCCGCGTTATGAAAACATCCATATTTTGGGGCAATTCATGAACACGCTCGCAGCACCGCTCATGGTCGCCTGTGCCGCAGGCATTGCGTGGCTCGCGTTAACACGTCGCGCACGCGCGACTACGGTGAGCAGCGGACCGATCTTCCAAAGCGGCACCGTGCGTGATACGGTTGCCGCCAATCTATCCGCGGCCCAGGGCCGCAACTGATCATCGGCTGGAGTTTCGGGAGGATCCATGAATAAGGTTGTCGCGTCCCCTGCGGAAGCCATCGCAGACATTCAGGACGGAGCCACGATCGCGGTCGCGGGCTTCAGCGTAAACCACGGTTTCGCAAACAGCCTCATCCTCGCGCTGCGCGAAAAAGGCACGAGGAACCTGACGCTGGTCTGTAACTCGCTGGGCGATCCAGGTGCTACGCGCGGACAGATCCTCGCCGAGAACAATCAGTTGAAGAAGCTGGTCGCCGCGTTCTCGGTGCGTCCGGGCACGCCGACCGCCAGCGAAGAGCAGATCACAAAAGGCACGCTCGACGTCGAGCTCGTCCCACAAGGCATACTCGTCGAGCGTTGCCGCGCCGGCGGCGCCGGCATACCCGCGTTCTACTCGCCCACAAGCGTCGGCACCGACCTCGTGAAAGGCCGCGAGATCCGCGAGTTCGGTGGTAAGCCTTGCGTCCTCGAAACCGCGATCCACCTCGACTACGCCTTCTGCCGCGGGTCGCGCGCCGATCGCCTCGGTAACGTTCAATTCCGCGGCGGCAATCAGAACTTCAA
>DATLEF010000210.1:0-2262 GCA_035525455.1 Burkholderiales bacterium | reverse complement strand
GTGTCGGATACTGCTGCGCCCATGAGACTCCCGTAGCGAACACGAATGCGAGCGCAGCGGCCCAGACACAAGAACGTTTGCAAGTCATATCTCGTTCATCATATCGACAGGACTCGATCATGCCAGAGCCACGAAGCGCCGTCGTGCGCTGCGGGGATTTCGCTTTCAGCTCGGCCTCGGGGCCAGGGACAGATTTCTCAACGCAGTCGCGCGCACGAGCGACAGCCATACGAAGGCAAGCACAATCGTTGCGCCCCCGGCGAGCGCGAGGCGCGGACCCGCCAGCGCCCCCGCGCTGTTCAAAAGAAATCCGCTCAAGTACATCAAGCTCCAGACGAGTGTGAACACGCTCATCACCCGCCCGCGGTAATCGTCAGCGACCAAGGTTTGCAGCGTCACCTGCACGCACGTCAGGAAATAGGCGTGGCACAGGCCCGCAACGAGTATGGCGCAGAAAGAAAGCCAGTACGAGTTGCTGAGCGCGAGGCCGATCAATGCGACGTTGTAGACGGTCAGGGCCGTTACGATCATGTTTCGAGGCGATATGCGCGGTTGCACCCAGGCATAGCTGAAAAAGCCGGTCAGCGCGCCCGCGCCGGCCGCGGCGGTGAGGATGCCGAGCCCGCGCGCATCGACGTGCAACACATCCTTGGCAAAGACCGGAAGCACGTGAATGAAGCCCATGGCCAGGGTTGCATTGACCAGCGCCGCGCCGATCAACTTTGCAAAGACCTCGTTCGCACGTATGTAACGCAGGCTCGCCGTAAAGTTGCTGACCAGACTGCCATGTGAGGGCGCAGCGGCCCGCTCCGGGCGAATCAGGAACAGCACGCCGATCATGGTCGTCACCGCTGCGCCCGATAGCAGAAAAACCGTCGGCGCACCCGCGGCGGCGATCAGAAATCCGGCGATCGAGGGTGCAATGATGCGGCTGCTGCCGAAAGCCATCGAGATCAGCGGCACCGCCGAGCGCAACAAGGGACGCGGCAGCAACCGCGGGAAAAAAGCAGCGCGCGCGGGCTCATCGATGGCGCTCGACATGCCGACCAGAAATGCGCCGAGTGCGAGGTGCCATAGTTGCGCGACGCCGAACATCGCAGCCACGCCAACCATCATCATGCCGATCGCGGTATTGGTCTGCGCGGCGCCGATGAGCTTGCGCGGATCGATTCGATCGGCGAGCACGCCGCCGAGCAAAGTCAATGCGAATTGCGGAATGAAGCCGCAAAGATGGACAAAGCCGAGTTGCGCCTGCGATCCCGTGATCTCGAAAGCGAGCCATCCGAGCGTGAACGCAAACATATGTTGCCCGACAACCTGCGTAACCAGGGCGAGCCAGTAGAACCGGAAGTTACGTACCCTGAGGGCGAGGAGGGGATTAGCTTTCTGCTCCACTGACGGTGTCGTTTGAGTTGTCATGTCCCAAGCTTACCGTAGCGTCTGTAGACGGAAGCTCTGCGTGATTCGATTCGCGCGTTGCGTTCCGGCAACGTGCGCGCCTGCGCGATTCAACGTGTGCGATCGACAGCAAAACTGTGCGGCCGCGGTCTCGTGAAGCTTCGCGCGTGTCACGCGCTCGAAGTCGGCGGCTTTCCTCCGGACCTGGAAGCGCGGGGCGCATAGCCCAGTGCGCTTGGAGTTGACAGAATGGAGTACGCCTCTCGGGATCGACGCCGGGGATGCGGTTGATTAATCAGACCGCAGTCTCGTAGAGCAGCCGAGGCTCGCGTTGCGTGTCCGGGAACGCGCCTTTTATGTCTTAAGCGGTGGCAGCATCGCAGTCCCGATCATGCTGTCGCGAGTGACGAGCGGCACGAGCTCCGCTTCACTCAGACGCTCAGTTCCGGCCGGCCGCATGGGCACGACGAGGTAGCGCAGGTCTGCGGTGGAGTCATGCACGCGAACGGCGACGTCATTGGGAAGCTCCAGGCCGAACTCGCGCAGGACCGCGCGCGGCTCGCTCACCACGCGTGCACGGTAGGCGCGGCTTTTGTACCAGGCGGGCGGCAGCCCCAGCAGCATGCGCGGGTAGCACGAGCAGAGGGTGCACACGACCACGTTGTGCACGCGCGGTGTGTTCTCCACCGCGACCAGCTTCACGTCCTGCGCCGTCATGTCGAAGCCCATCGACTCGCACGCAGTGGTGGCGTCGCGCAGCAGAAGCGCCTTGAACTCGGCATCCATCCACGCTCGCGCTACGACCCGTGCCCCGCCTTCCGGACTGCGGCTGTCGATGTCCTGCACCACGCTCTGCACTTCTTC
>DATLEF010000208.1:0-6772 GCA_035525455.1 Burkholderiales bacterium | reverse complement strand
GGCAGCGCGAAGCGGTCGCGAAAGGCCATGAGCGCGTCGTCTTCGAGTTTCTTCGCCTGGTGCGCGCCCATGCGGCCCTGTCCCCAGTGGCCCATGCCGTAGCCTTTCTTGGTCTGGGCGAGTATGACCGTCGGCTGGCCTTTGTAATTCGCCGCCGCGTGATAGGCCGCGTAGATCTTGATGGGATCGTGCCCGCCGCGCCGCAGCCGGTCGATGTCCTCGTCGGAAAGATGCGCGACGATTTTCTGCAGCTCGGGATATTTGTTGAAAAAATGCTCGCGATTGAAGCGTCCATCGGTGGCGGCGTATTTCTGGAACTCGCCGTCGACCGTCTCGTGCAGCCGCCGGATGATCACGTTCTCTTCGTCGCGCGCGAAAAGGGGATCCCAGTCCGAGCCCCACAGCACTTTGATGACGTTCCATCCCGCGCCCGCGAACAAGCCTTCGAGCTCCTGGATGACCGAGCCGTTGCCGCGCACCGGGCCGTCGAGCCGCTGCAGATTGCAGTTGACGACGAAAATCAGATTGTCGAGACCTTCGCGCGCGGCTACCGATAGCCCTGCAAGCGATTCGGGCTCATCCATCTCGCCGTCGCCGACGAAAGCCCAGACTTTGCGACCCGTGGTTTCGAGTATTCCGCGGTCCTCGAGATAGCGCATGAAGCGCGCCTGGTAGATCGCAGTGAGCGGGCCGATACCCATCGATGCATTCGGAAACTGCCAGAAATCCGGCATGAGATAGGGATGGCAGTACGAAGACAGGCCGCGCCCGCCCGTTTCGCGCCGGTAATGCGCGAGCGAGTCTTCGGTGAGCCGTCCTTCGAGGAAGGCGCGCGCGTAGACGCCCGGAGCTGCGTGCGGCTGGAAATAGACGAGATCGCCGCTCTGGCCTGCGCTGAAGAAATGATTGAAGCCGACTTCGAAGAGGTCGGCGATCGAAGCGTAAGTCGCGATGTGTCCGCCGAGCTCGGGATGCTCGCGGTTGGCGCGCACGACCATCGCTAGCGCGTTCCAGCGCACGATCGAGCTCAAGCGCTGCTCGATTTCCATGTGGCCGGGGTACTGCGGCTGCTCGGCGAGCGAGATCGTGTTGCAGTACGGCGTGTTGAGCACCGGCGGCAGCGGCACGCGGCGCGCACGCGCCCGGTCGAGGAGCTTGCGCAGGATGAAGGTCGCGCGCTCGCGCCCTTCGTGCTCGACGAGCGCGTCGAACGCATCGAGCCATTCACCGGTTTCGACGGTGTCGACGTCCTGCTGCAGCACGCGCCAGTAGGCGGAAGAAGACAATTCGGAGAGATCGGTCATTTGGAGCTCCGTGAGGCGTAAGCCGACGAGCGCGTTGCGCAAGGATCGCATCGATGCGACATGGTACCGTCCGCTATCCGGCACGTGGTTGCGTATCGGCTTGACCGGGGGTGGTGATGCGGAATTAAATGCTGCGAAACACCACTTGGAAAGAACAAAATGCCGGAAGTCCTACTCGATGCCACCGACTTGCGCATACTCGCGCGCCTGCAGGACGAGGCGCGCATGTCGAACGTCGATCTTGCGCGCGCCGTAAATCTCTCGCCATCGCCGTGCTTGAGCCGCGTGCGGGCGCTCGAGCAAAGCCGCGTGATCAACCGTTACGTTACGCTGCTCGACCCGCTGAAGCTGGGGCTGACCGTCAGCGTGTTCATACAGGTGAGCCTGGAGAAGCAGATGCGCAACGCGCTCGACACGTTCGAAGCGTCGATCCTCGCGCGCGACGAAGTGATGGAGTGCTACCTGATGACCGGCGACGCCGATTATCTGTTGCGCGTGATCGTCTCCGACGTGCAGTCGCTGGAGCGTTTCATCGTGGACTATCTCGCGAAAATTCCCGGCGTCGCGAGCATCAAGTCGAGCTTTGCGCTGAAACAGGTGAAGTACAAGACGGCGCTGCCGCTGCGGCAGCCGGAACGGAAAGGCCGCAGGCGCTGACCCAGGTATAAGAGCCTGTAACATAGGCGCGTGTGCGTGCGTAGCGGGGAGCAACAATGACTTTGCAAAAACTGTTCGGTATCGAGCTGCCGATCATTCAGGCGCCGATGGCAGGCGTGCAAGGCAGCGCACTCGCCATCGCGGTTTCGAATGCGGGCGGCCTCGGGTCGCTGCCTTGCGCCATGCTGAGCGCCGATGCAATGCGCAGCGAGCTGGCAGCGCTGAAGGCGGGAACGACGAAGCCCTTCAACGTGAACTTCTTCTGCCACACGCCGCCGACGCCGAGTGCGGAGCGTGAGGCCGCGTGGCACGCCGCACTGGCGCCCTATTACGCGGAGCTCGGTCTCGACGTGAACGCCGTTCCCTCGGGTCCAGGACGTTTGCCGTTCAGCGCCGAAGCGGCCGAGGTGTTGAGCGAATGCCGCCCGGTCGTCGTGAGCTTTCATTTCGGATTGCCGCCCGCGGGTTTGCTCGGCAGGGTCAAAAGCTGGGGCTCAAAAATTCTGTCGTCCGCGACGACCGTCGATGAAGCGCGATGGCTGGAGGCGCATGGGGTCGACGCCATCATCGCCCAGGGCGTCGAAGCCGGCGGCCACCGAGGAATGTTCCTTTCTGATGATCTGACGACCCAGGTGGGTACCTTTGCGCTGCTGCCGCAGATCGTGCGCGCTGTAAAAGTGCCGGTCATCGCGGCCGGAGGTATCGCCGATGCGCATGGCGTTGCGGCCGCGCTCGCGCTCGGCGCGGTGGGCGTGCAAGTCGGGACCGCGTATCTGCTGTGTCCTGAGGCGACGACGACTGCCATTCATCGTGCCGCCCTCAAAAGCGAGGCTGCCCGCCACACGGCGCTCACGAATCTTTTTACCGGCCGGCCCGCACGCGGCATCGTGAATCGCATCATGAAGGAGCTGGGGCCGATCTCCCTGGCGGCACCGCAATTTCCTCTCGCCACTTCCGCTATCGGACCGTTGCGCGCCGCCACCGAAGCGCGCGGCAGTGGCGATTTCTCTCCACTGTGGTCCGGCCAGAACGCCAGCGGATGCAAAGCCGTGCCGGCCGCCGATCTGACGCGCGAGCTCACGAATCTGTAACGCGCGGCACGCCGATCGCGATGCTGTGAGCAGCTTTGACTGAAAAAACCCGTCCGCTGGCGCAGCGCATGAGCGGCATCGAGCCGTTTCACGTGATGGTGCTGCTCGCGCGCGCGAAAGCCCTGGAAGCGGAGGGCCGCTCGATCATCCACATGGAAATCGGCGAGCCCGATTTCCCGACGCCGCGCCCGGTGTGCGAAGCGGGCATCCGCGCCCTCGAAAAAGGCGACATGTTCTACACGCCTGCGCTGGGCCTTCCGCAGCTTCGCGAACGCATCGCGCGTTTTTACGCGACGCGCTACGGCGTCACTGTGTCTGCCGAACGCATCGCGATCACCTCCGGCTCGTCGGCCGCGCTGCTGCTCGCGCTGAGCGTACTGGTCGATCCGGATACCCAAGTACTGGTGACCGATCCCGGCTATCCGGCGAACCGGCACTTCGTGCGGCTGCTGAACGGCGAGCCCGTCAATGTCCCCGTAGGACCGGACAGTCGCTACCAGATGACGCCCGAGCTCCTCGAGCATTACTGGACCGAACGCAGCGTGGCCGCGCTCGTCGCGACGCCGTCGAATCCAACGGGAACCGTGATCTCGCCCGCGGACATTGGGCAGATGTCGCAGTATGCGATGCGGCGCGGCGGGCGGTTGATCGTCGATGAGATTTATCACGGGCTCGTTTACGAAGGCGAGACGAAGACCGCGCTCGAAGTCAGCACCGACGTGTTCGTGATCAACAGCTTTTCCAAATATTTCAACATGACGGGCTGGCGGCTGGGGTGGATGGTGGCACCGGCCGAGTACGTGCGCGACCTCGATAAGCTCGCGCAAAACGTCTATCTTGCGCCGCCGACACCCGCGCAATACGCGGCTCTTGCCGCCTTCGAACCCGAAACGCTGGCGATACTCGATGCGCGGCGCGAAGAATTTCGTGCGCGCCGCGATTACCTCGTGCCTGCACTGCGCAAGCTGGGTTTCGAAATCCCGCAGACGCCGCAGGGCGCGTTTTATATCTATGCCGGCTGCTCGCGCCTCACGCACGACAGCTTCGGCTTTGCCCGCGATCTCCTCGAGAACGCAGGCGTTGCGATTACGCCGGGGATCGACTTCGGTGCGCATCGCGCGGCCGAGCACGTGCGTTTCGCATACACGAATTCGATCGATCGGTTGCAGGAAGGGGTTGCGCGCATCGAACGCTTCATGCGCAGTTGACAGGTCGTATACGCCGCTGGAAGCACGCAGGTCTACGCTGCGGCGGCATGTGCGCGAGTATAGCGGGGCCTCGTGCATTACAATGACGGCCTCGGGCTGGCAGCCCTGGTTTACCGCTTTCGGCTGACGGCCTACGCCGCGCGCGCCTCAGCCGCTTCTTCCACCATTTATGGATTTTTGAATGACCGAGATTCTTCTTGTGCGCCACGGCGAGACGGAGTGGAACCAGGAGCATCGCATGCAGGGCCAGCACGACAGTCCGCTCACCCCGACGGGTCTGCAGCAGGCCCGCCAGCTTGCGCGCCGGCTCAAGGAAGTCGCTTTTAGCGTGCTCTACAGCAGCGATCTGGGCCGCGCGCACCAGACCGCGCGCTGCATCGCCGACCTGACGGGGCACGACATCATCGCCGACCGCGATTTGCGCGAACGCAGCTTCGGCATATTCGAAGGTTTGACCAATAGCGAAATCGAGACCCGGTATCCGGAGCACTACGCCCCGTTTGCGAGGCGCGAGCCGGATTTCGTGATGCCGGGTGGAGAAAGCGCCAGGCAGTTCCGCACACGCTGTGTCGGCTGTCTCGAACGCATCGCCAGCCGTCACGACGGCGGCACGGTGGTCATCGTCTCGCACGGTCTCGTGCTCGATGCGCTCTACCGCACGGCCTGCGACATGGCGCTCGATGTGGCGCGCGGCTTTCCGCTGCTCAATTGCAGTCTCAATACGTTCCGGTATGCCGAAGAGCGCTGGCTTGCGGTCTCGGTCGGGGACGTCACGCATCTCGCGAGCGACGACGTCACGCGCTTCTCGGACGCGAACGTGTGAAAGCATTTTGCGACTGCCGGCGGTGAGCGGCGTCGAAGCAGTGCTGCTGGTGCACGGGTTGTGGCTGCATGGCGTCGCGATGAAGCTCATGCGCCTGCGCCTGGAGCGCTGCGGTTACGAGGTGCATGCGCCTTCGTATGCATCGATGCGCTGCACGCTGCACGAAAATGCGGAAGCGCTCGCGCGCTACAGTCGCGGCATGCGCTGCACGAAGCTGCACCTGGTGGGTCACAGCATGGGCGGTCTCGTCGCGCTGACCGCCGCGCGTGCGGTGCCGGCCGAATGCCGCGGCCGGATCGTCCTCATCGGTACACCCTTTGCTGACAGTTTTTCGGGGCGCGTGCTCCAGCGCTCTCCCGCGGGACGCTGGCTGCTCGGCAGGTGCATGACGCAATGGCTGAACGAGCCGCGACCCGAAGTGGCGCAGGATTTCGATGTCGGTGTGGTCGCAGGCAACGGCGGCATCGGCATGGGCCGCATCGTTGCACGCGGGCTGCCGAAACCCAATGACGGCGTCGTCGCGGTTTTCGAAACGCGGGTGCCTGCGATGCGCGATCACATCACGCTTCCGGTGAGTCACACGCAAATGCTCGTTTCGCGCGAAGTGGTGCGACAGGCCCGTAACTTCATCGAACATGCCTGCTTCGATCACACAGGCCTACGCCCGGCGTAAACTGGTCGTCATGCGTTATCTTCGAGCAGGTGCAGCGCTAACTCTTGCCGCGCTCATCATCGCCGGCTGCACCAACGTGCCGTACTACCTCCAGTCGGTGCGGGGCCAACTTGACATGTGGAGCCGTCAGCACGACATCGAAGCCGTTATCGATAATCCGCAGACGGCCGACACATTGCGGGGAAAGCTGCGCGCGGTCCTTACCATACGCAACTTCGCAACGACCGAGCTGGCCTTGCCCCAGAATTCGAGCTACCGCTCCTATGCCAATCTGGAGCGGCCGTATGTGCTGTGGAACGTGTTTGCCGCGCCGGAATTCTCCATCCAGCCCCGGCAGTGGTGTTTCGTGTTTGCGGGCTGCGTGAACTACCGCGGTTATTTTCTCAAGGCCGACGCGGAAGAATTTGCGGCCGGTCTCGCGCCTGAGGGCTACGACGTCTTCGTGGGCGGGGTGCCTGCGTATTCCACGCTCGGCTACTTTGCCGACCCGGTCCTGAATACCTTCATCGGCTATCCCACGCCCCACCTGGCGAGGCTTGTTTTCCACGAGCTCGCGCACCAGGTGGTCTATGTGCGCGACGACAGCGTGTTCAACGAGTCCTTCGCCGTCGCGGTGGAGCAGGAGGGACTGCGCCGCTGGCTGGACCGCTACGGGAGCGAGCAGGACCGCAAGGCGAGCGCACTGGTCGGGCAGCGACGCACGCAGTTCGTCAACCTGATCGAGACCTATCGGGAGCGGCTCGACGCGCTGTACAGCACCGGTTTGCCGCTCGACGAGATGCGCGTGCGCAAAGCAGCGCTTTTTGCCGAGCTCGACGCCGATTACGTGAAGCTGAAGCAAAGCTGGGGCGGTTTTGCCGGTTTCGACCGATGGTTCGAGGGCAAACCCAACAACGCCCTGCTGGCATCGATTGCCATTTACACCAAGAAAGTGCCGGCTTTCCAGGCGCTGCTCGCACGCGAAGGGAGTGATCTCAATCGCTTCTACGCGGAAGTAAAGGCGATCGCGCGCCTGA
>DATLEF010000195.1:0-8416 GCA_035525455.1 Burkholderiales bacterium | reverse complement strand
AGCTCATCGTGCCGTACTTCTCGAGCGCCGTGATCCATGCGTCCGGCGCTGCGGGACCGATGGTGCGCAATATGCCGGGGGGCATCTTGCCGCCGTGGTTCTTCATGAAGAAGTCCGGTGTCACTGCCCGCGGCCACGTGCCGAGCCCGTCGATGTTGATCACTTCGCGCCGCTCGGCCAGATAGATCAGCATGGGTGCCACGCCCGCGAAGTTGACGCGGTCGGTCTGCAGCACACCGACGGCGATACCGGCTGCGACGCCTGCGTCGACCGCGTTGCCGCCTGCTTCGAGTATCGTGAATCCGGCATGGGCTGCGGCATGATGCCCGGCCGAGATCATGTGACGCGTGCCGGTGATGACGGGTCGGTAAGTAGTCATGGAGATGAAAGCAAAATGGGGGATAAGGCCGCTATTGTGCGGCAAGCGCGCGTTTCTGCAACACCAGGCAGTACAGCATCGACCGGTCGCGCCCGCTCATCTGCGGCGACGGATCGTCGGGGACAAAGTGAAGCTTGAACGCGCTCACCGCCGCTTCGACCCGCCACACGTTATAGCCGTACGCCTGCAGCAGCGTCTCGGTGTCGACCTCCGCCGGCACGGCGGGGAAGGGCGGATCGCACCACAGGCCGTAGCCCTCGTCCGCCAGACGTTTCCATGGGAAAAAGCGGCTCGGATCCACTTTGCGGCCCGGGGCGATGTCGGCATGGCCGATGAAATTGGCGGCCGGGATTTTGTAACGCGCCTTGAGATCGGCGAGCAGCGTGACGAGCGCTCCGATCTGTGCTTCCGGAAAAGTCTCCCGCCCCGTGTTGTCGAGCTCGATGCCGATCGACGACGAATTGATGTCGTTGTGGCCGGCCCAGAACGATTCGCCTGCGTGCCACGCGCGCGCCGCTTCTTCTACGAGCTGGATGATGCGGCCGTCGCGTGCGATCAGGTAATGCGCGCTCACGCGACGCGCCGGATCGGTGAGCGTCCTCAGCGATTCTTCAACAGTGGCATTGGTCGTGTGATGAATGATGACGAAGTTCGGGCGGCGCGCATCGAAGTTGGGCGAAGCGCGCTGCTCGACGGGCGCGCTCGTCATCTGCTGTGGCTGCTGCGGACGCTGTACCTGCGGCGTTTGCGGAGCGCGGGGTTGCGGAGGCAGCGGCGCACACGCGGCGCATCCGAGTGCAATGAGAACAGCGCCCCACTGCGACGGCGCGATTCGGTACGGTTTGAGCATACTGATCTCTTTCCTTGGGGCTCGCGGCCGGCCGGCGAGGTTTGACCACGCCAGCGCGCGAGCGTAGCATCGATTCGAAATCTGCGACCGCAAGTTACACGCCCAAACTCCGGAGATCCGCCATGTCACAGCGCACTGTAAGACAGATCATAGAAGGTCATGACCCGGTCGTCGCACCGGCGACCATGACCGTGAGAGAAGCAGCGCGGCTCATGAAGCAGCACAACATCGGTGCGCTCATGGTGGTGGAAGACGAGAAGCTGGTCGGCGTATTCACCGAGCGCGATGCCCTTTTTCGAGTCGTGGCCGAAGGCCTGGAAGGCGGACAAACCGATCTCGCGGCGGTGATGACGCGCAATCCGCAGACGATTGCACCCGATGACGGCTTTACCAGCGCGCTGCAGATGATGCACGACGGCGGTTATCGCCATTTGCCCGTCGTCGAGGACGGCCGCGTCGTCGGCATCGTGTCGGTTCGCGATGCGCTCGGTCCCGAGCTCGAAGCGTTCGTTTACGAGATGCTGCGCCAGGAGCAGATCGGCGAGGTCCTCGCCTGATCGTGCGCAAGCTTGAAGGCAAAGTCGCATTTCTGACGGGCGGCGGCGCGGGCATCGCGAAAGCCACGGCGAAAGCGTTCGTGCGCGAAGGCGCGAAAGTGGCGCTCATCGAATTGAACCCCGAGGTTGGACAGCGTGCCGAGCGTGAAATCGTCGACGCCGGCGGAGAAGCGCTGTTCGTCGAGACCGACGTCACGCAGGATGAGAGCATGCGGCGCGCGGTGGAGCGCACCGTCTCGCGCTTCGGCCGCCTCGACATCCTTTTCAACTGCGCCGGCGGCTCGCTGCAGGAAGACGTGCCGGTGCATGAAATGGACCTCGATGTCTGGCACCGCACGATCGCGCTCAACCTGCTGCACCCGTTTCTGTCATGCCGCCACGGCATTCCGCACCTCATCACAGCCGGCGGCGGATCGATCGTCAATGTGACATCGCACCTCGGTTTGATCGGCTCGATGAAGCCCGCGTACGCCGCGACCAAAGGCGGCATTATCTCGTTCACGAAGACGCTCGCGGCGCAGTACGTGCAATACGGCATACGCGCGAACGCAATCGCGCCGGGCTCGATCCGCACCGAGCGCCAGATCAAGCGCTACGAAAACAAGGATTTCATGCTCGCCGAGAAGCCGAGCGCCGCCGCACGCGAGCGCGCGGTATTTCAGAAGCTGTATCCGTTCTCCAAAGGCGAGCCCGAAGACATCGCGGCGATCGCGCTGTTCCTCGCCTCGGACGAATCGAGAATGCTCACCGGCACGACCATCGCGGCGGACGGGGGACGGTCGAGTTACCTGAAGGTTTACTCCGGCGAAGAGTGACGTGTGGTGCGCCATTGGCACACCCTTCGAGATCGAATGTGGTGCTTCACGCGTACACCCTACAATTTCAGGCGTAGGGCGCTGAAAAGCGCACCGCTCGCCGCGCGATTTGAGGGAGATTAAATTGAATCTGCAACTTCAACTCGGCGCCTTCGCGCTGGCCGCGTTCGTCGTCTCGACGACGGCATCTTCGGCAGAGCTCACCATACCGGACAGCGCACGCAAGACCTTCGCGGCGATCACCGCCCACGGACAGGTCAAAAAAGCGCTCGACTTCATCAGGCAGGACGACGCGAAAACGCTCGCCGAGCAGAAAGAGATCGTCGTCATCCCCGCGCCGCCTTTCAAGGAGGAAGTGCGCGCGAAGGATTATCACAGGCGCTTCGTCGCGCTCGGCTTCAAGAACGCGCGCATCGATCAGGAAGGCAACGTCATCGCGGTGCGGCCGGGCAACGGCAAAGGTCCGAAGCTGGTCGTGTCGGCGCATCTCGACACGGTTTTCCCTGAAGGCACGGATCTCGCGATCAAGGAGAAAGACGGCAAGCTATACGCCCCCGGCATCGGCGACGACACTCGCGGGCTCGCCGAATTGCTGTCGATCGTGCGTGCGCTCAATGCAACCGGTATCAAGACGGTAGGCGACATCTGGTTCGTCGGCACGGTCGGCGAAGAAGGCCTCGGCGACCTGCGCGGCGTCAAAGCGCTGTTCCGCGACAACACCGACATTGACGGTTTCATATCGATCGACGGACCGAGGTCCGAGCGCGTCGTGTTTCTCGCGGTGGGCAGCCATCGCTATCGTGTCACCTTCAAAGGACCGGGCGGCCACAGTTTCGGCGCTTTCGGACGGCCGTCGGCGATACACGCTCTGGGCCGCGCCATCGCGAAAATCGGTGACATACAGGTGCCGAAGCAGCCGAAGACCACATTCACGGTGGGCACCATAGGCGGCGGCACGTCGGTCAATGCGATTGCCGGTCATGCCGCGATGGAGCTCGACATGCGCTCGGTCGAGAATGCGACCTTGCTGAAGGTCGAAGCCAACGCGATGAAGGCGATCAACGATGCCGTGGCGGAGGAAAACGCACGTTGGGGGAGCAAGGCGATCACCGTGGAGGTGAAGCTCGTCGGCGACCGTCCGGCGGGCGTGCAGTCGCCCGACTCTCCTATCGTCCATGCGGCGATTCTTGGTGTCGAAGCGATCGGCATGAAACCGGTCATCGAGGACGCGAGCAGCACCGACTCGAATCTGCCGATCAGCCTCGGCATTCCCGCGGTGACTATCGGCCGTGGCGGAAGAAACGAGAACAACCATTCGTTCACCGAATCGTTCGATCCGAAGGATGCTTATATGGGCGTGCAGAAAAGTCTGCTGACGGTGCTGGGGCTCGTCGGGATCGAAGGCGTCGCGGAGCCGATGCTCGTGAAACGCGGCAAACAATAATCGCCCGCGTCACGCGTGCGAGTCAGCCGCCTCGCATTGCGCAAGAACCACTGCAGCGGTAGCGACGATATCCTCGACGGTGGCGCCGCGCGAGAGATCGCTCAGCGGCCGCGCAAAACCCTGCAGCACCGGTCCGATCGCCTGCGCGCCGCCGAGATGCTGCGTGAGCTTGTACGCAATGTTTCCCGAATCGAGATCGGGGAATATGAGCACGTTCGCGCGACCGGCCACAGGGCCCACTGTTTTCAGTTTCTTTCCGGCGATCGCCGGTATCAGCGCAGCATCGGCCTGCAGCTCGCCGTCGATGGCAAGGCCAGGCGCGCGGGCGCGCGCGAGCTCGAGCGCGCGCAGCACCTTGTCGACGCGCGCGTGTCTGGCGCTGCCCTTGGTGGAGAACGAAAGGAGCGCCACGCGCGGCTCCACCCGCAATAACCTGCGACAGCTCTCCGCCGACGCGATCGCAATGTCCGCGAGCTGCTCGGCTGTCGGATCGGCATTCACCGCGCAGTCGGCATAGACCAGGGTCCGGTCGGGGAGCGCCATCACGAAGAAACTCGATGGCGTCGCGATACCGGGCGCGAGGCCGATCGTCATCATTCCGGCTTCCAGCACGCGCGCGGTCGGACACGTGACTCCGGCGACCATGGCGTCCGCATCGCCCGCCTTCACCATGAGACCGGCATGGAACAAGGGCTTCGCCGCGATACGGCGCGCGAGCTTCGGATCGGTTTCCGGACGGCCGGCGATATAGAGCGCGGCGTAATCGTCGAGGCGGCTGCTCGCTTCCGGTGTTTCCAGGAGCACAGTTTCCGCGAGGCCCTGTTCCCAGAGGTGCTGTGCCGCCGCGATGATCCGCTTGTCGTGTCCTTCGGGAAACACGATGCGTAAACCGCGGCCGCGAATCTGCGCGGAGCACGCCTCGAAGAGGTCCATCAGAAAATGCCGAGCGCGAGCCCGGCCGCAATCGCCGCGCCCGTCTCCTCGCAGCGCCGCAGCTCCGATTCGGCGATCGTTTTCGGCGCGAGTATGGCTTCCGGAGTCTGAGCGTGCGTGCACACGATGATCGGTTCGCACACGGTTTTCAGGCGCCAGCCGGTGCAGATGCGATCGATCTGGCGCACCGCGTTCGTCCCGTCGCTGCCCGCGCACACCATCGTCGCGTAAGGTCTGCCCGCGATACGGTCGAGCACCGGATAGTAGGTGCGATCGAAAAAATGCTTCATGACACCGGACATCGAGGCGAGATTTTCAGGGGTGACGAAAACATACCCGTCCGCCTGCAGCACGTCTTCGGCACTGGCCTCGGAAGCGGGCACCATCCGCACGCGCACGTCAGTCTCCGAAGCCGCCCCGCGCAGCGCCGCCTCCGCCATCTGATGCGAGCCGCCGGTCATCGTGTGGAAAACGATCAATAGATTTTTCAAGCAGGCTCGAGGCCCTTCGCGCGAAAGACGCGCGCCGATGCGGGTGTAGCCAGGAACTCGAGGAATTCGCGCGCCGCATCAGGTTGTGCGGCGTTTTTGAATATACCGGCGGTCACGATGGAAATATTCTGCACTTGCTGTGGGAGCGGACCGACGAGATCGACTCCGGGCACGGCCATCAGCTCGGGCACCTGCTGGACCGCGAGCTCGGCTTCACCGCTCGCAACGAGCTCCGCAACGAGACCGCCGGGCTGCGTGCGGGCTTTCGCTTTCACCTCGGCCGCAATGCCGAGACGCTCGATCAGCGTCGCGAAATACATGCCGCTTGCGCCTTCCCGGGTATACGCAATCGATTTCGCCTCGAGCAGCGCATTCTTCAGCGCGTCGACCGAGCTGATGTCGGGTTTTGGCGCGCCTTCGCGCACTGCGACACCGATGCCGCAGCGCGCGAGTGTGCGGCGGCTGTCGCCGTCGATCTTTCCCTCGTCGGCAAGCGCGTCGATCGCGCCCTTGCTCAATATGGCGACGTCAGCGGATTCACCCGCGGCTATTCGGCGCAACATGATCTTCGCCGGATCGAAGCTCACATCCAGTCGGCGGCCGCTCGATCGCTCGAATTCGGGAATGAGCTGGCCCAGCACGCCGCGCATGCTGTTCGAAGTAAAGAGCCTGAGCTGTGCCGCGTTGCCGCTGGTCGCTGAATTTGCCATATAGATCACACCATTGAATGTCGCCTGCCATCGTATCCGCTTCGTGAGGCGGCATGCAATTCGTCTAAAATCGGCCCCTCACGCCCGCGTTAACCGCAACTGAGACGCGCGTCCGGCCGGGAGAAAATGATGCACGAGATCGACGAAACCCACGACAGCGCCCGCGAGAGCTGGGTGTCTTCGGCCAAGTCTCACCCGGTGTTTCCGCTGCAGAATCTGCCGCTGGGCGTATTCAGCCGGCGCGGCGAAGGTCCGCGCGGCGGCGTCGCGATCGGCGATCGCATTTTCGACTTGAAGCGCGCGCTCGAAGCCGGACTGTTTTCGGGCGCCGCCGAGCAAGCTGCCAAAGCCGCTGCGTGGCCTGCGCTAAATCCGTTCATGGCGCTGCAGCAACCCGCGCGCGTCGCATTGCGTAAGCGGCTCTTCGCGCTTCTGGCTGCGGACGGCGGCGAAAACGCCGGCGCGCGCAAGCTTGCTGACCGCCTGCTGCACGATGCGGCCGAGTGCACCATGCACGTGCCGGCCGCGATCGGCGCGTACACCGACTTTTTCGCCGGCATACATCACGCGCATAACGGCGGAGTGCGCGCGAAGCGCAATCCACCGCTCCTGCCGAATTACAAATACGTGCCCGTCGCATATCACAGCCGCGCCTCGTCGATCGTGCCTTCCGGGACCGACGTGCGACGCCCGAACGGGCAGCGCAAGCTCGCCGGCGATGACACACCGACCTTCGGGCCTACGCGCAAGCTCGATTTCGAGCTCGAGCTCGGCGTGTGGATCGGCCCCGGTAACAGCCTGGGCAATCCGATTCCGATTTCGAAAGCGGGAGACCACGTCGTCGGCCTCTGCATGCTGAACGACTGGTCGGCGCGCGACACACAGGCGTGGGAATACCAGCCGCTCGGCCCGTTTCTTTCGAAGAATTTCGGTACCACGATTTCGCCGTGGGTCGTCACTATGGAGGCGCTCGCGCCTTTTCGCCAGGCGCAGCCGCCGCGCCCCGCAGGCGATCCCCGGCCGCTGCCCTATCTGTGGGACCAAGCGGACCAGGCACGCGGCGCGTTCGGGATTACGCTCGAAGTCTGGCTGCGTACCGAAACCATGCGGCGCGACGGGACGCCCGCGCATCGGCTTTCGGTGAGCAACGTGAATCATCTGTACTGGACGCTCGCGCAGATGGTTGCGCATCACACGAGCAGCGGGTGCAACCTGCAGCCGGGCGACCTGTTCGGGAGCGGCACGATCTCGGCGCCCGAATCGACCGGATGGGGCAGCTTCTCAGAGCTTTCGGACGACGGCCGCGCGGACATCCGCCTGCCCTCGGGCGAGACGCGCACGTTTCTCGACGACGGCGACGAGCTGATATTGCGCGCGCGCGCCGAGCGTGCGGGCTTCGCTTCCATCGGTTTCGGCGACTGCGCGGGCCACATCGTGCCTGCGGCCGCAAGCGAGTGAGGTTCATATACGGTCTGGCTCGGTGTTCCTGGCCAGATGCAGAACCCTCAGCGAGACCTGTCAGGGTCCGAAACCGATGCCGGCCGCTTTTGCTTCGTCTGGTATGACGGCGCCGACGGTGACCGAACCGGTTCCAATATTCGCCGACCCCACTGGATCCCCGGATACGGTCTGCATGATGGTTGCCGTGGAGTGCATGCCGCCGCAGCCGGCGGCCGAAAGCGCAAGACCGAAAATTAAAGCTGTCGTCGCCGCCTTATTCATCGCATCTCCTTTCCTGCTGTGAGCTGACGGCTGATTATTCCGGGCGTTTGTCTCGCAGTTGTCTCTTGGAGCGCAGGCGTCTTAAGGAGTCGCGAAAACGCGACGACACACCGCACACGTGCCGGTTATTCCGCCTTCATGCCACGCTCTTTGATCATCGGTCCCCACTTCTGTACTTCTCTCCTGAGATGCGCGGTGAGCTCGTCCGGTGTGCTCGCGATGAGATCGAGACCGCGATCGGCGAAGCGCTGAGTTTCCTCGGGCGTGCGCAGAGTCGCGCGCACTTTCTCGCTGAGCACGCTCAATACCGCGGGCGGCGTTGCTTTGGGCGCGAGCAGCGCGTGCCAGGTCGTAAATTCATAACCGGGTAGCGATTCCGCGATCGGCGGCACGTCCGGCACGATACGCGCACGCTTCAGACTGGTGATACCCAATCCGCGCAATCGCTTCGCGAGCACGAGGGGCGCAGTCTCGGAAATGTTTGAAAACGTGATTTCAACCTCGCCGCTCATCGT
>DATLEF010000189.1:0-28648 GCA_035525455.1 Burkholderiales bacterium | reverse complement strand
CAATCGTGCGTATGCGTTGTACCGGCACGTCACCGGACAGCGCATCGACGCCGAGCCGCCGCTCGCGCCGTAGCAGCATCAGTGGGGGAAGGGAGGTTACGGAGGGAAACCGTGGAAGGTTTCCCTCTGTTCGTGGGGCGGCGAGGCCCGAGTCTTCAGGCGAGCGCCGCCCCCTTGACCGCGACCGGCGCGAGCTTGCCTGGCAGCAGACAACCTTTACGCGCCCTGTGCACGATGTGTTTCTGGAGGTCTTCGCCGCTCACGCGCACCGTCTTCTCCGCACCGGAGCGTGATCGACCCGCGACGGTGACGGCTTTCGAGTTTCCAAAACCGACCGCGACCATTTTCTCGCCGTCGTCGAGTCCCATCAGCGTGATGCCGCGCCCGCGCGCGAGCTCTTTCAGCTCGTCCGTCGAAAAAAGCAGCATGCGGCCGTTCTCGGAGAGCGTCACCGTCATTTCCGCTTCAATGGGAACGAGCGCGGGACGCAGGACTTCTTCGCCTTCCTGCAGCGTCATGAAGCTTTTGCCGGCGCGGATGCGCGTGAGCAATTCCTCCGATTTCACGACAAAGCCATAGCCGCCGGAGTTCGCCACGAGATAGCGCTTACCCGCCGATGCATCGACGATGTGCGCGAGCCGCGCGCCCGGCGCGAGGTCGATCAGTGAAGTGAAGGGCACACCGTCGCCTTTGCCGCCCGTAATGTCCGCGGCCTGGACGCTGAACGCTTTCCCGGTGGAATCGATCGCAGCGATGTAATTGACCGAGCGCGTTTCGAACACCGCGTACTCGGCATCGCCCGTCTTGTACGTCGTCCCGGCGAGATCGAGCCCATGGCCCTGGCGCGAGCGCACCCAGCCGTTGCGCGAGACGATGATCGTGAGCGGCTCGTCCAGGACCTGGCGCTCGAACGTGGCGCGGCCGGCCTCTTCTATCGTGGTGCGGCGCGCATCGCCGTATTTCTTCGCGTCGTCCTTGATCTCCTGCGCGACGAGCTTCTTCATCTCGGTTTCGGCTCCGAGGAGCGCTTTCAGGTCTTTGCGCTCGACCTTGAGCTCTTTCAGCTCGGTCTGAATCTTGATGCCTTCGAGCCGCGCGAGCTGCCGCAGGCGGATCTCGAGAATATCCTCGGCCTGGATGTCGGTGAGATCGAAACGCTTCATCAAGTCGGGCTTGGGCTCGTCCGATTCACGGATGACCTTGATCACTTTGTCGATGTTGAGGAAGACGATGTTGCGGCCTTCCAGTATGTGTATGCGGCGCTCGACCTGGCTCAGCCGGTAGTTGGTCCGGCGCGTGACGGTGAGGATACGAAACGCCACCCATTCGTCGAGCATTTCGCGGATGTTCTTGCGTCCCGGCCGCCCGTCGAGGCCAAGGACGACGAGATTCACCGAAAAATTTTCTTCGAGACTCGTATGAGCGAGCATGAGGCGCATGAACTCGTCCGGGTCCTGGCGCGAGGAGCGCGGCTCGAGCATGAGCCGCACTTTGTTGTCCTTGTCGGACTCGTCGTTCACTTTTTCCAGCGAGCCCAGGATGAGCTGCTTCAGATGGGTCTGCGTCGCGCTGACTTTGCCGCCCTTCTCCTTGGGCTTGGGATTGGTGAGCTCCTCGATCTCTTCCATGACGCGCTTGGCGGAAGTCGTCGGCGGAAGCTCGGTCACGACGACCTGCCACTGACCGCGCGCGAGGTTCTCGACTTTCCACTTGGCACGCGCGCGCAAACTGCCGCGTCCGGTCGTGTAGGCGTCGAGTATCGCCTGGCGCGGGCTGATGATCTGGCCGCCGCCGGGGAAATCGGGCCCCTGGATGATCTCCATCAGCGCTTCGGGCGTCGCCTTCGGGTGCCGGATCATGTGCACCGCGGCTTCGGCGACTTCGCGCATGTTGTGCGGCGGCAGCTCGCACGCCATGCCCACTGCGACCCCCGAGGCGCCGTTGAGCAACAGCATGGGCAGGCGAGCCGGCAGAAGCTCAGGCTCGCGGAGCCGCCCATCGTAATTCGGGAAGAAATCGACGGTGTCCTGATCGATCTCGGCGAGCAGCAGCTCGGCGATCGGCGTCAACCGCGCTTCGGTATATCGATACGCCGCAGCCGAGTCACCGTCGGCCGTTCCGAAGTTGCCCTGCCCGTCGATCAGCGGATAGCGCAGAGAAAAATCCTGCGCCATGCGAACGAGCGCCTCGTAGGTCGATGCGTCGCCGTGCGGATGGTACTTGCCGAGGACCTCGCCGACGATGCGCGCCGATTTGGTGTGCTGCACGCCGCTCCGCAGACCGAGCTCGTGCATGGCGTAGAGGATGCGGCGCTGTACCGGTTTCTGGCCGTCTTCCACGTTCGGAATCGCACGGCCGCGAACGACGCTCATCGCATACGTGAGATAGCTCCGCTCGGCGAAAGCGGCCATGTCGATGAAGTCGTCCCCGCCGATCGCAGGGGGATTGGGCGGTGCGCCGATACCGCTTCCGCCCGCTCCGGTTTCCGCGAACAGGTCGAGCGTGGCGTCGTCGCCTTTGGATTGTCTGGTCTTGGTGTCCATGTCCATCGTTATACGTCGGCCTCGACCGTATCGCCCTTCTCTTCCATCCACGCGCAGCGCTTGTCGGCTTCTCGCTTGGACATGAGCATGTTGAATATCGTAAATGTCTGCTCGCGGTCTTCGATCCGCACTTTAAGGAGCCGCCGCGTGTCGGGGCACAGCGTGGTCTCCCACAGCTGTTCGGGATTCATTTCGCCGAGACCCTTGAAGCGCTGGATCTTCAGCGACTCCACTTTGATCCCGTCGTCGCGCGCGCGGTCGAAAATCGATTTGCGCTCTTCTTCGTCGAGCGCGTACTGCTTCTTCGCGGCGCGTTTGCCGACCGCCGGAATGTCGATCTTGTAGAGCGGCGGGCTCGCAATGTAGATGTGGCCGCGCTCGATCAGCTTCGGGAAATGGCGGTAGAAGAGCGTCAGCAGCAGCACCGAGATGTGCGCGCCGTCGACGTCGGCATCGGTCATCGAAGCGATTTTGCCGTAGCGCAGATTCGAAAGATCCGGCTCGTCGTCGGACCCGTGCGGATCGACACCGATCGCCACCGCGATATCGTGAATCTCGGCGTTGGAGAACAGGAGCTCGCGCTTCACTTCCCACGAGTTGAGCGCTTTGCCGCGCATTTTGTAAATCGCCTGGAAGCGCTTGTCGCGGGCCTGCTTGGCCGAGCCGCCCGCCGAATCGCCTTCGACCAGAAAAAGCTCGTTGTCGCCGATGCTGGTCGATTCGCAGTCGGTGAGCTTCTCCGGGAGGATCACGACGCTCGAGGATTTTTTGCGCTCGACTTTCTGCACCGAGCGCGAGCGCTCGACCGCCTGCTTGATCACGAGATCGGCGACCTTGCGGCCCCAGTCGACGTGGCTGTTCATCCACAGCTCGAACGGATCGCGCACCATGCTCGAAACGAGCTTGATCGCGTCGCGATTGGAAAGCTTCTCCTTGGTCTGGCCGTGGAACTGCGGCTCGAGCACTTTGGCCGAGAGAAAGAATACGGTCCGCGACCACACGTCGTCGGCCATGAGCCTGATTCCGCGCGGCATCATGTTGTGGTGCTCGGCAAACGCTTTCACCGCTTCGAAGACGCCGTCGCGCAAACCTGCTTCGTGCGTGCCGCCCGCGGGCGTCGGGATCAAGTTCGCGTACGATTCGCCATACCCTTTGCTCTCCTCGACGAACGCGAATGCCCAGCCGGCGCCTTCGCCGAGCGCGAAGCCGTTCGCCTCGGTCACGTATTTCTCGCCATCGAATATCGGAGCGGCTGCGGGCGTCTCGGCCAGCAGTTCCTCGAGATAGCCTTTCATGCCTTCCGGATAGCTCCACGTGCGCGTTTCGGTTTCCTTCGTGCCTTCGATATTGAGCGTCACGTGGACGCCCGGCAGCAGCACGGCTTTCGAGCGCACGATCCGCTCGAGATCGGGAAGCGAGATTTTCGGACTGTCGAAATATTTCCTGTTGGGCCAGATGCGAAGCGACGTGCCCGTATCCCTTGGCGCACAGGTGCGGATCTTTTTGAGCTTCTCCGTGACGCCACCGTTCTCGAAGACGATCCGATGTACCCCGGCTTCGCGTTTGACTTCCACTTCGAGCCGCTCGGACAACGCGTTCGTGACCGAGACACCGACGCCGTGGAGACCGCCCGAGAATTTGTAAGCCGCGTCGGCTTCGGTCCTCGAGAATTTCGCGCCCGCGTGCAGTTCGGTGAAAACCAGCTGGATGGTTGGAATCTTCTCGGTGGGATGGAGACCCACGGGAATGCCGCGGCCGTTGTCCGTCACGGTGACCGAGCCGTCGCGGTGCAGCGTGACGTCTATCCTGTCGGCGTGCTCGCCGAACGCTTCGTCGGCTGCGTTATCGATCGCTTCCTGGATGATGTGCGTCGGGTCGGAAGTCCGGGTATACATCCCCGGGAGACGCTGCACCGGCTCTATGCCACGGAGTTTCTTGACTGAGCTTTCGTCGTATTTCTTTGCTGCCATGGGTCCTTCGCTTCGAACCGCGCGTGATCACCTTTTCGCGCACACCGAAGCATTGTACCGCGTGCAATACGCACGTACGATACATTAAGGCTCCGTTCACATTTACCGGCAGGAGACCATGCCACGCGTCGTCGCGCTCTATCGCTATCCGGTCAAAGGCTTTACGCCGGAGCTCTGCAACTCCTTGACCGTACTGGAAGAAGGCCGCATCGCCGGCGATCGTGCGCTCTCGTTCCGCTTTGCGGATTCCGGTTTGCCGGAGTCCGCATGGAGCAGGAAGCAGGGTCACGCGGTCCTAGTGAACACGCCGGGACTCGCGCGGCTCGCGCTCACGCTGGATCACGCGACGCGGCGGGTGCGCGTGAGCTTCGGCGATGAAGTGCTCACTGACGATACGCTCGACCCGGACGGCCGCAAGCGCATCGCTGCGGCAGTCGAGCGCTACGTTCTGTCACTTCCCGAAAATCCCCTCGCGGGACATCCCGAACGGATGCCGCTCGAGTTGATCGGCGATGGCGTAACGCCGCGCTACCAGGACAACGAGAAAGACCAAATCACGCTGCACAGCCGTGAGAGCCTGGCCGCCGTCGCAGCCGCGCTCGCACAGCCTGATCTGAGCGAGCTGCGTTTTCGCTCGAATATCGCGATCGACGGGGTCGCAGGGTGGGAAGAGCAGGACTGGATAGCCCGCCGGCTGCGCATCGGAGACGTCGAATTCGACGTGACGCGGCCGAAAACGCGCTGTCTCGCAACGCACGCGAATCCGACGAGCGGCGAGCGCGACCTGCCGGTCATGCAGACGCTCGTGCGCGCTTTCGGTCAGGCGCAGCCGACGTTCGCCATCGCGCTTACGACGCGCGGCCGGGGCGGCGAAATACGAGTGGGCGACACGGTGAGTCTGAACGACTAAGGGAGCGGCAGTTCAAGGACTCTGTCTTCCGTACATATCGAGGTGCAGCGCTTCGAGGCGACGTGCTGCAACCGCTGCCCCGTGACTGCGGCAATCGTCATTGCGTCGCTGCAACTCGCTCGCCAGCGTGCGCCTTGTTTCCTCGGTCAAATTCACGCCCTGGTTTTCCCGGAGCTCGCACAGCTCCAGGCTCGAAAGGCCGGCGAGCTGGCCCGCGGGATAGGTCACACACCCGGGAATGGACGCGGCGAGCACCGCGGGGAGAGCGATCTGCAACATACGTTTGCGAAGCGTATTCATGTCGTTCCTTTATCTAGAGGGACTCTTAGGGCTGCGCTGGCGACAATGACAGAAACAGCGAACGATTGCCATTTATTCCAGAGCGCGCAGCAGGTGTCCAAAAGCGGTGGCCCCGATAGAGCTCGACAAACATGCGATGACTATACCGTCAATGCGTTCTTCAGCACACGCAGATAGTTCGCGCCGAGGATGTTGCGAACGTCTTCCGGCCGCGCGCCGCGCCTGGCGAGGAGTTGCTCCAGCTCGCCAAACTGCTGGTAGGCGGGGATGACGCTCGCGGGCAAACCAAACATGTCGCTGCCGACGCCCACATGCGCCGCCCCGACCGCTGCCGCGAGATCCAGCAACGCGCCGGCATAGACTTCGAGCGATCGATATTGCAGCGTGAGCGGCCACAATCCGATCACGCCGCCTTTTTCGGCAACTCTTTTCGCGAGCGGGGTGTGGATGGCGCGCGCCCGCAGGCCGCCCTGCGTCCAGTAGGGGTTCGTCCCCGTCATGTGTCCGTGCGAATAGATCATCGGCTTCGCGGAAATCTCGAGGGCCTGCGCGATACCGTCGGACGTCGCATGGGCAATGTCGACCAGTATGCCGAGGCGATTGCACGCCGCGATCACGTCCTTGCCGAACGGCGTGAATCCGTTGTGCACCGGCCGCTCCGTGGAAATGTCCCCGAGCTCGGACACGCGGTAATGAACAAGCTGCAAATGAACGAGGCCATTGCGGCGCGCCGCTTCGAGACGCTTCAGGTCCCCTTCGAGGAAATCCGCGCCTTCGGCCGCGAGCACGACCGCGGGATTCTGGCCGCTCATGACGCGAGCGAGCGCCTCCGCATCGACGATCTCGATCAGGTTTTGCGCTTTGTGCTCGGCCTGCAGCCGCGCAAACGTAGCATCGAACCGACTCGCAAGCTCGCCGGGCGCGGGCTCCCGCACCTGCTGCACGCCCTGGTTCGGGATGCGCCGTATCACCGGCAGATCGGCGACGATTTTGCGCGCAATGACAAGAACACCGTTCGCAACCATCGTGGCGTGTACATCCGCCGGCGCGCTGAGGATTCCGATGTGGCTGTGCATGTCCGCGAATGCGAGAGGCTTCGCTTGCGCGTACGCATCGCGCGCCCGCAGCGCGACCGCGCCGGCGAGCGCCGAGATCGATCCGAGAAAACGCCTGCGGTGCATGAAAGTGCCCGGCGGAATAGTGACACCAGTCTTTTATAATGAATCCATTCGTGTGGAAATCGCAACGCCGCAACGAAAAATGAAATCGACTTGCGGCTGCCGCCGCGTAGAAAAGGATCGCCGTGGATCGAGCATGCTGGATCACGTGGTACAACCTGCCGGCCGGACAGCGCGAGCAGCATCTGTCGTGGCTGCACACGAGCTACATGCCGCGCGTCGTCGAACGACCGGGAATTCTGTGGGGCGCGCATTATGCGTCGGAGGAGAATGTCGTTCCGCTCGGCGGCGGAAAAGGCCGCGTATCGCACACGACGCAAGCCGACGTACCTGCAGGCGACCGCTACATACTCATCTTCGGAGCGAAAGAGCCGGAAGCGTTCACGCGTCCCACGCCCAACGCCTTTCACGCGAGTCTGCCCGAAGCCGACCGGCGCATGCTGCAGCTGCGGCAAAGCGAGCGTGTGAACATCATGATCGACCAGGCGCGAGTGCATGGCCCTGAGGCGCGGCAGCCGCAGGCCGACATGACACCAAGCGCGTGCATACAGCTTGGAAGCTTCAATGCGGCTTCGTACGATGACGAGGACGAGCTCGCCCGCTGGTATGCCGAGTGGCGGTTGCCCTCGATGAGCACTCTGCGCGGCTGCGTGCGGGTGCGCAAGCTCGTGTCCGTCGCAGGCTGGGCGAAGCACGCGTGCCTGTACGAGTTCACGTCGGTGGCCGCGCGCAACGACAACTTCGTCCACTACGAGCGCGCGCATCCGGAAATGGAGACCTGGTCGAAAGCGGCGGTTAAGAAGCTGATACACGCGCCCGGCTCGGCCAATCTCGCGCAGCGGATCGCGCTGGTGGTGAAGTGAAGCGGGTGTTCCGTGGTACAGCGTGGCTTTCGGCACTCGCAGGGCTCTCAGTGCTCCCCAGTCTTCTTTACGCGCAAACTTTTCCCGAGAAAACCGTCGTCATCGTCGCGCCGTTTCCGGCGGGCGGCTCGGTCGATCTCGTCGCACGCGCCGTGGCGCAGCAAATGAGCGAGAGCTGGAAGCAACCGGTGATCGTGTCGAACCGCCCCGGCGCGAGCGGCAATATCGGCGCCGAAGCCGTGGCACGCGCGACGCCGGACGGCTACACGTTGTTGATGGGCACGACCGCGCTCGCCGGCAGCCCGGCGATCTACCCGCGGCTCGGCTATGACCTCATGCGCGATCTTGCTCCGGTGAGTCTCGTCGTCACGATGATGAACGTGCTCGTCGTCCATCCGTCGCTGCCGGCGCGCACGGTGAAAGACCTGATCGCCCTCGCCCGCGCGCAACCCGGCACGCTCAATTCGGCTTCTGCCGGCGTCGGCAGCTCGAACCATCTCGCACTCGTGCTGTTCAACATGATGTCCGGCGCGAACATCGCCCACGTGCCTTACAAGGGCGCGGCGCCTGCCGTTTCTGACGTCATGGGCGGGCACGTTGCAATGACTTTCGTGCCTATCGCAGCCGCGCTGCCGCCTGTGCGCGCGGGCAGACTGCGGGCGCTCGCCGTTACCGCAGGGAAACGATCCGCGGAGCTGCCACAGGTGCCGACGATCGCCGAATCGGGCGTCGCCGGCTACGAGGCGGCCGGCTGGAACGCGCTCCTCGCGCCGAGAGCGACCTCGCGTGAGATCGTGATGAAAATCCATGCGACGGTGATCGAAAGTCTGCGTGCACCGAAAGTGAAGGAAATATTCGCGGCGTCGGGCGCCGAAGCGGCAGGCACGACGCCCGAGGAGCTCGGTCGGTTTCTGCAGAGCGAAATAGCGAAATGGGGGAAAGTCGTGCGCGCGGCTGGAATCAAGCCGGAATAACGCACGCGCAAAAAAGGGGGCTGCCCTTGAGCAGCCCCAACCTCCTAACTCAGATGGTCGCTCATCGAGGCGCTGAAGCTGCGCTGCCAGAGCCTAAGCTCGTCGTGGAGCCGACGTCGTTCGACTCGTCCATACGCCAGTAGTCGACGTCTTCACCGGTCGCAGCGCCTATCGAGGAGTCGAACCCGGCGGTGCCGGACGCGCCCACACTCGAGCTTGCGCCGGTTCCAAGCGCAGAATCGCTGGGGAGGATTTCATCCTGATGAATACGCGCCGCTCGCGGCACGTAGCCCGACTCTTCGAGGGCCCGCGATGGCGCCGACTCATTCACCGACGTCGGGGTCTGCACCTCTGTTCCGTGGTTAAAGCTCCCCGCGAAGGCGACACCTGACGCACAAGCGGCTGCGACGGCCATTCCGATTAATGTTTCCCATTTCATAGCTGTGCTCCTTTGCACACGCCTCGAGAGGCTACACACAGGAGATGTCGCAACAGCCGTGCCGGGATAAGGGTTTCTTATAAAACAGTTAGATAAGGTATTCCGAGCGCAGAGCATCCGGCGCAAATGTCCCCGTTCAGCGACACTCCTGAGTCGCATGGGCTAAGTGGTTGGACGGGCGCGCATTTGAGTGTCGGCACCGGCCAACAATTTTCGAGCTGGCGAGACCGATTGGTTGGGCCGAATCACCCTGAAGCGATTTGCGGCAATTCACTCGCCGGTCACGCGCGAGGCCGCCACCTGTGCGAGGAGGCTCGTGAGCTCTCCGGAGTCCACCGGTTTCACCATGTGTACGTCGAAGCCCGCATCGAGGGTGCGCCGGCGGTCTTCCTCGGTGTCATAGCCTGTGAGCGCAATGAGAAATATGCCGTCTCCGACCGTGTCGCGTATCCGCCGCGCCACTTCGTACCCGTCCATACCGGGCAGCCCCAAGTCGATCAGGGCCGCGTCCGGGCGCTTTTCAACCGCGATTTGTAGCGCGCTGAAACCCTCCGCCGCTTCGTAAACGACGTGTCCATGCGCGAGCGCAAGCAGCATTCGCAACGTGGTGCGCGAGTCGTCATGATCTTCTACGACCAGAATTTTCAGCTGCGGAGCGGGTGCCATCGTCTGAAGCATACCATCGCGTCGCGCACGTGCTTATAGGCGCAATCATGGGTACGCTTCCTGCACGACGGTTGTAGTACGTCGAAAATGCAAGTGTGGCGGCCGCGCTTGCCCAAAAGGAATAAGTCTGCATGGGTTGGGAATTCGCTGCCGTCTGGGGGGATGATCCTGCAAAAGGCTGGCAATGGACATGGCGCCGCGTCGCCGACGACAGCGGCGAGGTGCTCGCGAATTCGGAGCCCTTTCTACGACTCGACGCCTGCATAGAAGACGCACGCCGTAACGGTTTCGACGAAGCGGACTGCGCGCCCGTCGAGTGACCGGCACCGCCGTCAGCATCACGGACTCCACAGAGACGTATACGGGTACGCCCAGTGCAGTATGGAGGCGCGAAGCCCGATTCGCCCACGGCGACCGGACTGGCCGCAATTTCACTTCAGGAGATTTCGATGAACAAGGATCAATTGAAAGGCAGCGCAAAGGACATCGCAGGCAAGGTGCAGGAGAAAACCGGAGAGCTGACCGGCAGCGAAAAACAGCAGGTGAAAGGCCTCAAGAACCAGGTTGAAGGCAAGATCCAGAAAGGCGTTGGCGACGTGAAAGAAGCGCTGGACGAAGCAAACGACAAAAGCAAACCGTAAGTAGACGAATGCGAGGTGAGCGCCGAGCCGCGGCACACGGGTTGCAAATCTTGATCCAACTACTACTGTTACGGAGATGAGCATGCATAACATTCGGCGCATTTCGTTCCGTGGCTGGAACGACGGCATCACCTCGCTGCGCGCACAGAGCGGGAAACTCGGCTGGATCCTGCTGTGGGCGCTCGGCGTGCCAATCCCCGTGCTGCTGGTGCTTTTCCTGTTGCGCGGCTGCACGTAATAAAAACAGGACGAAAAAAAGCGCGGCTCATGCCGCGCTTTTTTTGTGCCTGTTGAATCTAATCGATGAAGTAATACGTCGTCACTTCCGAGGGAATGAAGATGTATTCACCGGTGGCAGGCATGCTCGGGCTGGCGCCGGTAGCCGGAACGTAATAGGTCCAGCTTTCGGTCAGCACCGGGACCCCTACGACGTAACTATTTTCACCGGAGCCCCGGATCTGGAACGCGTTGCTCGCGATCGCTGCGCTTTCCGCGCTGCTCAGCATGCTCTCGGGCGACGCACCGATCACAATTCGTTGCTGTCCGTCGTCTGCTCGAACGACCGTCATCGCCGCGCTTCCGTTACTCGATTCCGACATCAGCTTTTCATGGCCGGAGCCTGCGAATGCACCCGCGGACCAGCCGAACGTACTCGCCAATACTAAAGTCATAAGTCGCTTGGATTTCATAATCGATTCCTTTGCGTTAGTGGTGTCCTTGCGGACGTATCTGGGGTGCCGCAAGCCCCGTACCGCCGATGACGAAAATGCAGGCGAAACAACGTTCTTTTTGACATGAGTTCGAAAAACGTTGCCTTGAAACGACGTTTCAAATGCGAGGGGCTGTTTGAACCAAGCGTGATCTGAACGGGACTCGCCAAAGGTTTGCTTCTTGCAGGGCGTAAGTAAAGAGGTACTACAAGGAGAACACCAGATGGAACATCAACTGCCTTCACTTCCCTATCTGCTCGACGCGCTCGAACCGCATATCTCACGCGAGACGATGGAATTCCACTACGGCAAGCATCACAGGACGTACGTCGACAAGCTGAACGAGCTCATCAAGGGGACCGAGTACGCGAATATGTCGCTCGAGAACATTATTCACAAAGCACAGGGCCCGGTTTTCAATAATGCGGCGCAAACGTGGAATCACACGTTTTTCTGGAACAGCCTCTCGCCTGAAGGCGGCGGCAAGCCTGAAGGCGCGCTCGCGCGGGCGATAGAAAGCACCTTTGGATCGTTCGCTGCGTTCAAGGACAAGTTCACGAAGGCGGCGACCGAGCACTTTGGATCGGGCTGGGCGTGGCTCGTGCGCAATGGCTCCGACGGGCTCGCAATCCACACCTTGTCGGATGCCGGCACGCCGCTCACGAGCGGCGACGTGCCACTGCTGGCGTGTGATGTATGGGAGCACGCTTATTACATCGACTATCGCAATGCTCGCCCCGAGTTCCTGAAAGCGTACTGGAAGATCGCCAACTGGGATTTTGCGAGCCGCAATTTCACCGAAAAAAGGATAGCGGAACGCGCGAGCTCGAACGCGTAGGAGCCGTTCAATCCGGCTTGATGCCGGCGATCTGCACGAGCTTCGCATTGCGCTCGAAATCGGCTCGGAAAAACCTTCCGAACTCTTCCGGACTCGTGCTGCCGCTCGGCTGCAAACCCTGGGCTGCGAACAGGCGGACGACTTCGGGGTCGGCAAGCGCTTTCTGTAACGCGGTGTGCAGCTTTGCCACGATCGCGCGTGGCGTTCCACGGGGCACGAACACCCCGTTCCAGCTCACGTACTCGTAACCGGGTACCGCGGACTCGTCCACCGTGGGCAGATCCGGCAGCAGCGGAGAGCGTTTCTTGGACGTGATGGCCAGACCGCGCACCCGACCCGCTTTGATGTGGCTGACTACAGCCGCCGCCGGGGAAATCGAGAAAGTCGCCTCACCGGCGATGATCGCTGCAGCCATCGGACCGCCCCCTTTGTAGGGAATGTGCACGGTGTCGATGCCGGCCATGCTCGTGAACATGACTCCAGCGAGATGGCTGGACGAGCCCACGCCCGCAGAAGCCATATTCAGCTTTCCGGGCTGTGCCTTGGCCAGGGCGACCAGGTCTTTCGCGCTCTTTACGGGCACGGACGGATGCGCGACGACCACGGCATCCACGTTGACGATATTCGAGACCGGATCGAAGTCCTTCAGCACGTCGAATGGGAGGCTGCGATAAGTGAAGCGCGAAACAATCATCGAGCTCGAAGCGCCCGCCAGAAGCGTGTAGCCATCCGGAGCCGCGCGCGATGCAAGCTCGACGCCCATCGTGCCGCCCGCGCCGCCCCGATTGTCGATGACGAATTGCTGACCCAGGAGCTCAGAGGCTTTCGGCGTGACGAGACGCAGCAGCGTATCGAGTGACGAGCCTGCCGACTGAGCGGCGACGACGCGTATCGGCCGGGTGGGATACTGTGAGGCTGATTCGGATTGCGCTGCGACGGCTGCGGTGACACTACAGCATGCAATGAGACCGGCGAACGTAAATCCACGTTTCATCGCTTCTCCTCCTCGAGAGAATGGACTACGTGTTATCGGAAAAGCGCCTACAGACTATTACCTCGCCGCCAAGGCTGCAAGGCGTCATTCGCCTTCAGGCAGCCGCGCGTGTGGTCCGCCGCTGCCACATGAGCCACAGCGTCGCTGCAGCGGCGATCACCAGGAAAGGAATCGAGCCGTAGTTGACGGCGTGCCAGCCGCTCTTGTTGAGCAGCACGCCGGATGACATCGACGAGATCGCCATAGTGAGGAACACCAGAAAATCGTTCGCCGCCTGCGTCTTCGCACGTTCAGCAGGCGTGTGCACTTCGGTGAGCAATGCGCTGCCGCCGACGTACATGAAATTCCAGCCGACACCCAGCATGAACAGAGCAAGCCAGAAATTGACGAGTGCCGTACCACTCAGCGCCGCAATGATGGAAAACAGCAATAGCAGGGTTCCGGTCAGGATGATGTTGAGCACGCCGAAGCGGTTGATAAGCGAGCCTGTAAAGAACGACGGGCCGTACATGCCCAGCACGTGCCATTGCAGCACGAAAGCCGCGTCGTTGAAGTGATGGTCGTGTGCGCGCATCGCGAGCGGCGTCGAGGTCATGAAGAGATTCATGATGCCGTACGAGAGCATCGACGCCAGCGCCGCGACGATGAAAACGGGCTGCGCCATAATTTCCTTCAGCGGACGACCCGAATCTTTGCGCTCCTGTGCCGAGAGTTTCGGGATGTCGAGTCGCGTGAGGAACAGCATGGCGACCAGACACACGACCGCAAGCGAGAGATAGGGCCCGAGGTAAGGCTGGCCCGCGAAGGCGCCCGTCGTTCGTTTCGCCATTTCCGGACCGAGGATGCCGCCGACGATCCCGCCTGCCAGCGTGAATGAAATGGCTTTGGCCTTGAAATCCGGGTCTGCCGCGTCGGCTGCAGCAAAGCGATAGTACTTGCCGAAAGCGGTGTAGGCGCCGATCACCATCATGCCCGCGCAGAGCAGACTGAAGTCGCCCAGGTACATGGCGAGGCTGCAAAGCAGCGCGCCGATGACGCCGAGGCCGGTGCCCACCTGAAAGCCGCCGCGACGGCCGATCGCGTTCATGAGGAACGATGCGGGCACCGTCGTCAGCGCTGAACCGAGGACGTAACACGTCAACGGCACCGTCGCGAGCGACTTGTCGCTGGCGAGCGCGAATCCCGCGAGACCGGTCACGACGACGAGCGTCGTTCCATTCGTCTGCAGCGCAGCCTGGCAGCCCGACAGGACGAGAACGTTGCGGCTTTGCTTCTGCATACGGAATCGTCTCGTGTGCGCTAGAGCGACGGCAGGATGTCGTCACACAGGAAGCGCAGCCCCTGCTTCAAATCGGGTCCGATCTCGGAAAACATGAGCTGCCGAAAGCCGTGTTCCTTCGCCATGCCGCACACTTCGCGCATTTTTTCGCGGCAGTGCGCAGGATCGCCGGCTACGAAAAGCGCGTCGATCATCGCGTCGGTCACGAGGTCCAGATGCTGGTCGAGCGCGCCGGTCTGCTTTTCTGCTTCCTGCAGGCGGCTGATATGTGCGGGAGCTATACCGAGCTTCAGATAATCGCCGTCGTCGTACCCGTCTTCACGCAAGGAGACGATGCGCCGCGCCACCGAATGTCTGACGAAATCGCGCGCCGCGCGAGCGTCCCGCGCAACCGAAAGCTTGATTTCGGCGACCTTGCGCAGTGACATCCGTCCCGCCCCGGCCGCGGCGCGGTCGGCGATTTTCATCAGCTCACCCAAGTGGCCCGCGCGCGCGATGGACTGAAACGTGCCGCCGAAGATAATGCCGTCCATGCAGCTTCCACCGACGGCGAGCGCTTTGGGTCCATTTCCGCCGCAATACAGCAGCACCGGCGATTTCGGCAGGAAGTTGAGCTTGAACGGCGCATCGGGCATCAGGTTGAAATACGACGCGACGGTCGGGTAGTCGCCAAACGTGACGGTCTCCCCCGCGAGCAGCCGCTGAATCGAAAGCGCCGATTCGCGCAGCATGCTGACCGGTTTGGTCACTTTCACGTAATGCGGCGTATCGCGATTGCCCCGCGCCAGTCCCAGACCGAACTCCCGTCCCTCCATCAGCTCGGTAATGGCCGCGACCGAATCGGCGACGTCGACCGGGTTGCGAAAGTACTGAACGGTAACGGCCGTTCCGAGCTTGATCGGGATGCTCGCAGCCAATGCCGTGAGCACCACGAACTGATTGCGGCTGCGCAGGTTGTCGGTTGCCCAGATTTGAGACACGCCGCCGGCGTGCGCCAGCCGGCCGGCCTCGACTATCCCGGGCAGCGAGACGTGCCGGAAAGTCGGGAGGTGCAGCTGTATGCCGATTTCGAAGGCGGAGGCCAGGAGAATCTCTACGGGAGTGTTATTGCTTCGGTATGCCTGCGGCTTTGATCACTTTCGCGTACTTGTCGATTTCGGCGCGCACGAAGCTCGCGAACGATTCGGGCGAACCGCCGACCACGTCGAGGCTCTCGGCCGCAAAACGATCGGCAAGCTCCAGACTTCGGATCACTTTGTCGATATCACCGTTCAGACGCGCAACGATGTCCCGCGGCGTTTTCGCCGGCGCGAACAGGCCGAACCAGTTCGTCGCCTCGTAACCCTTCAAGCCGGATTCGTCGAACGTCGGCACCGCCGGCAATGCGGATGCGCGCTTGAGCGTGCTGATGGCGATCGCCCTGAGGCGGCCCGACTGCACATGCGGCAGCAGCGAAGGCACGCCGGTGAACAACATGTGCACGTGACCGCCGATCGTATCGGTGAGCGCCGGATTGTTGCCTTTGTACGGGATGTGCTCGATGTTGATTTTCGCCATCAGCTTCAGAAGCTCTCCGGCCATGTGGTTCGAGCTTCCGAGCCCGCTCGAAGCATAGTTGAGCTGTCCCGGCTGGGATCTTGCGAGCGCGATCAGCTCTTTCAGGTTCTTCGCGGGCAACGAAGGATGTATCGAGAGAACGTTCGCGCCTTTGAGACACAGGATTACGGGCTCCAGGTCGCGCAGAGTGTCGTACGGCACTTTGGCGAGATAGCTCATGTTGATCGCGTTCGACGCACCGCCCATGAGGAGCGTATAGCCGTCGGGCGGCGCCTTGGCGACGTATTCGGAAGCGATATTGGTCATCGCGCCCGGCCGGTGCTCGACGATCACCTGCTGCTTGAGTATCGGGATCAATCGTTCCGTGATCGCGCGCGTAATGATGTCGGTGTTCCCCCCCGGCGCGAATGGATTGACGATGCGCACGGGTTTCGCGGGAAAATTCTGCGCGACCGCGATGGACGAGATGATCGCGGCGCAGACGCCGAGGCTTACCCGTAGCTTCATGCCTTTTCCTTCCTGATCGTTTTTTCGACGCTGAGTAGCCGCGTGAGCTCGCCTGCGTTGTGCACGTCTTCCAGCGAGGACACGCACGCAAGCAATTCATTGCAGCGCGTTGTGCCCAGCACAGGCTCGATTTGCGACACCGCTTTGGCCCGCAGCTCCTCGTCGGAAAGCGGATTCTCGGGTGCGCCTTTGGCGTATGCGATGTGGCGCTCGATGACGCGTCCGTCCCTGAAACGGATTTCGAGCGGCGGATAGGTGCCGGCTTTCATCTCGCGATCGGCCGCGACTTCGGTTGCATGCATGAGACGCTGAATCTCGGGCTCGCCATTCCGGAATGGCTGGAATTGATCGAGCGTCGCACGGCCGCTGACCGCACCGACTGCGAGTGCGTACTGAAAGCTGAACTGCGCATCGAGCAGATTGCCGATGGCCGGCCGGTCGAACTGAAGCTTGTTCTGCTCGTTTCCGTGGACGACCATGCGCTCGATCGTAGAGCTGTTCGCGCGCGTCTCGCCCATGATTTCGAACAGCGCATCGAGCGTCGCATGCAGGCCGCGGCAACAGGCATAGGGCTTCATGCCGGAGCGCGCGATGCGAAATTCGGTGCCGAGCCCTTTCAGCGTCGCCTCCGGCGTTGCAATATTGCGCGCGTAGGTCGAATAGAAGCCGCCCCACCCGGCTTCGAGCACCTGACGCGGTCCCGTCATGCCCGCTTGTGCGAGCAGCGCCGCGGTCAATCCGTTTTCGGACGCCTTGCCGGGGTGGAAGCGCTTGGTCATCGCGCCATCGGCGAGAAACGCCCAGATGCCGCCCGTGAACGTCCCGGCGATGCCGAGCGCGTCTGCAAATCGTTCGCGATCGAGCCCGAGTATTTTCGCGGCGCCCGCCGCCGCGCCGAAGCTCCCGCACGTGCCGCTGGAATGCCAGCCCAGATCGTTGTGCGCGCGATATCCTCCGGCGCCTTCGAGCACGCGTGCCGCGACGTCGTAGCCGGCGACGATGGCAGTCAATATGTCTTTGCCACTGATCCCATCGCGGCCGGCGAGCGCGCAAACCGCAGGGATCACAACGGCGCCCGAATGGCCGCAGCCGCCGAAATCGTCGAGCTCCAGCGCGTGCGATGCAGTCCCGTTGACGAGCGCCGATTGCGGCGCAGGCAGGCAATCTGCCCGGCCCCACAGCACACTCGCGCCGGCAGAGCCTTCCAGCGACACCCGCACCGCATTGCGAACGATGCCGGCGACATCGCTGCCCGCACCGGCAATACCGGCGGCGAGCGTGTCGAGCAGAAAGCGCTTGGCAAGCCGTACCGATTCGGGCGGCAGGTCGTCATAAACCGCTGCGGCCCAGTAGTGCGCCAGGCTTTCAGTGAGCGTCGGCACGGCCGTCACTCGACCGTCAGTCCTATGGCCTTGATGAGCTTGCTGTAGCGCGCGAACTCGCTCTTGATGTGTGCCGCAAGCTGCTCGGGCGTGCCGGCCACCGGCTCGATGCTCTGCTTGCGCAACCGTTCGAGCACGTCGGGCTGTTTGAAGCCTGCTGCGACTTCGGCATTGATGCGCCTGACGATCGGCGGCGGGGTTCCACGCGGCGCGACGATGCAATTCCAGCCGCTCACCTGATACCCCGCCAAGCCGCTTTCGCTGAACGTCGGAATCTCAGGTGCGGACGCCGAGCGCTTCCCGCTCGCCACCGCAAGCAGCCGCAGCTTCTTCGTCGTCGCGTGCGGGTACAGGGATGAAATGCTGCCGACCATCAGCGCGATCTGCCCGCCGATTAGATCGATGATGGCGGGACCGTTGCCCTTATATGGCACGTGGAGGATGTCGATGCCTGCGGCGTGCTTGAACATTTCTCCGGCGAGGTGGTTCGCGCCGCCCGTCCCCGCCGAGCCGTAGCTCAACTTCCCGGGGTTCGCTTTCGCATGCGCGATGAGCTGCGAGACCGAATTCACCGGCAGCGCATTGTTGACGGCGAGCACATAAGGCTGTGTCGTCAGCAGCGCGATCGGCGCGAAATCGCGCTCCGGGTGATACGGGAGCTTGTCTTTGAGCGCAGGCGTCACCGCGAACGTCGTTTCGGACGAAACCAGCAGTGTGTAACCATCCGCGGGCGCACGCGCCGCCATTTCCGCACCGATGGCCGTCGCAGCGCCGCCGCGATTATCGACGACGACGTTCTGCCCGAGCCGCCTGGAGAGAACTTCGGCCGTGAGGCGACCCATGATGTCAGTGGGACCACCCGGCGGGTACGGCACGATCATCCGCACCGGGCGGTTCGGATAATCCTGCTGCGCGAGCGCGGGCGCGGCGCCGAGCGGTGCTGCCATGACAAGAAAGGTGATGCTCCAAAGTGCACGTAATTCCATGTTGACCTTATGGCTGAACATTCCAAAAGCTCACGAACTTTCGCGTGTCTGCAGGATGGCGAGCGTGCGTGCCATTTCGTTGGTCTGGATCATCAGCGCTTCGTCTGCGCCCAGCCCCGGCTTCGAGAGCATGAAGTCGGGCCGGCACGCGAGCGCCATGTGGCACGAGATGCGCGTCGATTGATCGGTCTCGTTCGCCGTGCCGCCCAGGCATGAGCCCATCCCGCGCGACTTGCAGTAGAGCACCGCTTCGATAGTGTTGTGGATGCTGCCGAGATCGGGAGTTTTGATCTGCACGAAATCGGACGCGCCTGCCGCCGCAAACAGCTTGATGTCGGAGAGCGTGTTGCACCATTCGTCCGCGATGAGACCGACATCGATTCCCTTTTCCTTGAGGAGCTTGCGCAAAGCGCTGAACTTCTCGATCTGCTCTTCCTGCGTTTTCGCGATCATCGGCGACTCGACGAGCAGCTTGTACGATCCGGATTCCTGCCGCAGCTGGCCCAGGTAATCGGCCAGCGGCTCGATTTTCATCTCGAAAAGCTCGCCCAGCGTGCCGTACAGGTCGACGTGGATGCGTGGGTTGTAATCCGCATCGCCGATTTCCTTGCAGCGCGTGGCGACGCGGCGCACGAATGCCATCAGCTTCTCGCCCTGCAGGCCGACGTGCTCGCTCACGATCTGGAAAGAGGCGTGCGGCAGGAGCTCGACGCGCTTGAGGATCACGCGGTCGAGCTGGCCGAGGTCATCCTTGTGGCACGACGCGAGTATCGGTATCGGCCGCTTCGAGATCGTACTGTTGTATTCGCGGGCGATGACTTCGGCCATCGTCTCCTTGCAGGAAAGCGCCGCCGCATGCAGCAGGGCCTGACTCACGCCGTACCGTATCGCGGTGTGGAGCCGCTTGCCGGCGTATCTGAACGTATCCATTTCCTCGGCGTTCGACATGAAGCTCGATACATCCCGGTCGCGCAGCGCGTCCGCGACTTCGGTCCGCACGTAGTCCATGTGGTCTTTCGCATTGAACGCCGGATCGCGCCCTGCGACACCCGCGAGTATCACGTCGGCGCAGTCGCCGAAGGCGATCTGTCCGTCTTCGAGCACCAGCATCACTGAAATGATCGTGGCGGGCTCGATGATGCGGGTGAATCCGGGCGAGAGCGGCGTGCCTTCATAGAGACTGCCGTTCGGTTTCGCCTTGCCCGATTTGATGGCCAGCAGGTCGCGATGCATGTAGCCCGAGCGGCCCGCTGCGCAGATAACGTCCGTCACTTTCATCGAGATCCCTTTGCAATTACTGCATCCACCGCTGATTCGAGCTTGCTCGCGGCGCTGGCGAGCCGCTGATCGATGCCCGCGACGATCGCCTCGTCTTTGGCGGTCGCATCTTCGAAAAGCTTCGCCTGCCGGAGCGATTCTTCGCGCGCTGGGCCGCCGCGCGTCGTGCGGCTCGCGATGAAGCGCTCGGGATCGAGCGCTTCCGCGATCTGCTTCTGAGTCAACTGCGCCGGCACTTCGTGGTACAGCATCGCAGCCTCGTCGAGCAGCGCCGGCGTCACATCGGCCGGACCGAGGCCGCGCTCTTCGCATAGCCTGACCAGGATCCCGACGATCTGGTGTGCCGTCCGCCACGGCAGCTTCCGCTCGCTCACGAGCGCGCCCGCGAGATCGGTTGCCGTGCCCCAATGCCGCCACGACTGCTCGCGCATGCGCGTCTTGTTGATTTTGAGCACCGGCAGCAGGTCGCAGAACCAGCCGAGGTCGCGCACGGCGCTGTCCGCGACTTTCCACAACATCTCCAGCGCGTAATACCGCTCGGTCACCGGCAGTCCGGTCGGCCCTTTCAGAGCGTGATAGGAGACGACGAAACAGCCTAATGCTTCCGCCGCCGCACCTTTCATCTCGCCAGGGCCGATCACGTTCTTCTTCTGCATCATGATCGACGAGGTGTTGCAGTAGCGGTCGGGAATGTCGACGAAGTTGAATTCGCTCGTGCTCCACTGAACGAGATCGTCGGCCCATTTCGCGAGCGAGTGATACAGCACGGCCACGACCGCGGGCACTTCCAGGCTGTCGTCCGCGTTGAGCTCCAGTATCGCGTCAGCGCAATTCTCGTGGACCGCATCGAAACCGAGGAGCTCGGCCGTGCGCTCACGGTTCACGAGAAAGTTCGATCCCACCATGATCGCCGCGCCGGCCGGACTCACGTTCACCCGTTGGTACGCGCCGTGCAGCCGCTCGAAATCGCGCGCGAGTGTCGCCGCCCATGAGAGCCACAGGTGTCCGAGCGTCATCGGCTGTGCGTGCTGCCCGAAGCTGTAGCCGGGCATGATCGTGCCGGTGTGCTCACGCGCGAGCTCGATGAGCACCCGCCGCATGCCATTCACCGCACGCATGATCGCGAGGAGCCGCTCGCATTCGAGGCGGTTGATCGCAACCGCGGAAAGATCGCCGGAGCTTCGCGCGAGGTGAAACTGTCCCGCGATCTCCTCGCCGAGCATGCGGATGAGGTAATGCTCGCCGGAGTGAAGACCGCCGCCGACCTGTGCGCGGATTTTCTCGGCGCCTTCGCCTTCGAGCTGTCGCAGCCCCTTCAGGCACGCGGCGCCTGCTTGCGCATCGAGCAGACCTTCCTCGACGAGCATCACGATATGAGCTTTGTCGAACGCATGCACCGCCGGCAGCATCTCGCGCGTGTGGGAGCCGTAGAGGTCTTTCAGTTGCGGCAGCATCTCTTCGCGCATGCGGATGCCGGCGGCACGGTAGCCGCGGTACTCGGATGATTTTTGCTTCAGCATAGCTGGACTATAACTGGCGGAGGAAAGACATTAGACCGGACGCAGCAGCTTGGCGACCTCGCCAAAGTCGGAGCACGTCTCCAGGTCGAGCACCGCGTCCTTCAAAGCATCGAACTGGCGTTGCCCGATCGCGGGAACGGCGACCCCTTCATCCTTGCGCAGCAGTTGCTCGAGCTCGAGTGGGCGCTCGGGCGCGCCGCGTGGGACAGGCACGTGCCGCCACCAGACCGCTCCATTGCGACCCCGCACTTCGAGCTCGGGCTCGTCGTACGGACCCAGCGCGCGGTCGGCGACGATTTCGACGCGGTCCATCAGCATCTGCACTTGCGCGTCGCCCGTGCGAGGCGGGGAGAATTCGTCGAGCCCGGAGCGGCCGGTCGCCGCTACGACCCCGAGCGCGTAGGCCATGCTGAACTGCGCATCGAGCAGCGTCTGCACGTCGCGCTTTGCGAACTGCCGCACCGTGCGGTCGGCGCCGTGGACGATCATGCGCTCGATGTCTTCACCTGCGACCTTTTGCTCGTGCATCACGTCGAGCAGCGCTTCGACCGAGCTGTGCAGGCCGCGGCACGCGGCGTGCGGCTTTTGCCCTGTTTGCATGATGCGGAACTCGCGACCGAGGCCTGCCGCGGTCGCCTCGGGTTTCGCCGCGGCGCCCGTGTACGTGCGATAAAAACCGCCCCACGTGGATTCGAGTATGTAATGCGGTCCGACGAGGCCCGACTCGGCGAGGAATGCGGCGCTCACGCCGTTTTCCGACGCGCGGCCCGGATGGAAACGCTTGGTCATCGCGCCGTCGGCGAGAAATGCCCACGTGCCGCCCGCATACGAGCCGGCAATTCCCAGAGCCGATGTGAACTTTTGGGCATCGAGGCCGAGGATCGAAGCCGCGCCCGCGGCAGCGCCGAAGGTGCCGCACGTGCCGGTTGAATGAAAACCGGTGTCGTTGTGCGCGCGGTAGCCGCCCGAGCCTTCGGTCACTCGTGCGGCGAGATCGTAGCCCGCTGCAATCGCGAGTAGTACGCGGCGCCCGTCGGAGCGTTGTCTTTCCGCCGCGGCGCATACCGCAGGCACGACGACCGCGCCCGAATGCCCGCACCCGCCGTAATCGTCGAGCTCGAACGAATGCGCCGCAGTGCCGTTCACGAGGGCCGCCGCGCCCGGCGGCAGCGATAGCCGCGTGCCCCACAGCGTTGCAGAGCCACTGGTGCATTCGAGCAGTTTCGCGACACCGGTTCGCACCGCCACGGCAGCTTCGCTTTCCCCGCCTCTCACGCCGACCGAGAGCGTGTCGAGGAGCACGCTCTTTGCCATTGCCACCACTTCAGGAGGCAAGTCCTCGTAGCGCGCGCTGCTCCAGTACCGCGCAAGCGCCTCGGTCAGCGATTGCTTTTCAGTCTTCATGGTCATCGTCCTTATTGCGCCTTGATGCCCGCCTGTTTCGTGACCGTCGCGTACTTTTTGATTTCACGCGGCAGCATCTGCGCGAACTCTTCCATGCTGCCGCCGAGCGGTTCAGCGCCGTTCGCGATCATCGCGCTCCGAATCTGCGGGTCTTTGAGCGCGGCGTTGAGGTCGGCGTTGAGCTTGACGAGGATCGGCTTCGGCACCGCAGCCGGCGCGAGCATGCCGTACCAGGCCTGGAAGTCATAGTTCGGGAGTCCCGACTCCGCGATCGTCGGCACGTCGGGCAATTGCGAGACGCGCTTCGGGCTCGTGATCGCGATCGCCCGCAGGCGGCCCGCCTTGAGATGGTTGATCGACGACGGAAGCGGGCTGAACGTGAGATCGCCTTCGCCGCTCAGGACCGCGATGAGCGAGGGGCCGCCGCCCTTGTACTGCACGGTCTGCCACTGGATTTTCGCAAGGCTTTCGAACAGCGCGCCGGCCCAGTGCGACGAAGCGCCCACGCCGCCTGCCGCGAAATTGAGCTGTCCCGGCTTGGCATTCGCGAGCGAGATCAACTCCTTCACCGATTTAGCGCTGAGCTTGGGATTCACCGCGATCACCAGCGGCACGTCGGCGATCAGCGCGATCGGCGCGAAATCGCGCAGCGTGTCATACGGCAGCTTTTCGTAAAGCGCCGGGTTCGCGACATGTCCGATCGCAGCCATGAGCAGCGTGTAACCGTCGGGCGTCGCCTTCGCGACGATGTCGGTGCCGATGAGTCCGCCCGCGCCGGAGCGGTTGTCGACGATAACCTGCTGTGTCCACTTATGCGAAAGATGGTCCGCGAGCATGCGTGCGAGCAGATCGGCCGTGCCGCCGGTCGGGAAGGGCGCGACGACACGGACGGGTTTGGTCGGATAGCTCGACGCGCCGGTCGCGCCCAGGGCTGGTGTCGAGAGGACTGCTAGGGCGCAGGTACAAAGCAGGAAGGCGTGTCTCATCCGATGCACTCCGGAGGTTGTTACAGCTTTACGCCGGCGGCTTCGAGTATCCCGCGCACCCGCGTACGTTGTTCCTCCGAAATTACGAGCCGCTCGGCGAAGTCCTTGCCGACCGGACGCGTCGCATCGATGCCCATCTTCGTGACCGTGAATGTCTCGGGATCGGATGTCGGATCGAGGATCGCGCCTTTGCATCCGGGAATGAAGACGATGTCTTGTTCGGCGCGCACGCGCGTGGCGATCGCCCACATGACGTCGTTCATGTCGAAGATATCGACGTCTTCGTCGACGACGATCACGTACTTCGTATAGAACTCGGTCCCGAGCGCCGCGAGTATCGCCTGCTGCGGTTCGCCCTGCGCCGTCTTTTTCATTTTGACGATGGCGAGGAAAGCGCCGCAGGTCCGATGCGGCACATGGACCCCCAGCACGTTCGGAAGATTGCGGCGCAGCGTGTTCAGGATCTCGCCCTCGCGCGTCACGCACGACACGAGTATGTGGTCCTGTGACATCCCCGAAACGACCGAGTGAAACATCGCGTCGCGGCGCATGCGCATGCGTTTGGCAACGAAGACGTTCTCGGTGCTGCGATACGACGCGTAGCCCGTGAATTCGCTGAAAGGGCCTTCGGGCTCCTTCACGCCGGCGAGAATTTCGCCTTCGATGACGATCTCGGCGCCTGCCGGCACTTCGAGGCCCTCGATGCCGGTTTTCGCCAGACGATAGGGCTCGCCGAACAGCGCGCCGATGATCTCGAATTTACGCACGTGCGGCGGGTAGGCGTACACCATCGAGCCCATGTAATGCAGGGGGTGGATGCCGAGCGTGATCGCCGCAGGAAGATTCTCTTTGCGCTCCTCGGCGCGGCGCTGGAATTCATGCATGCGCCGGCGCGAGTGCAGCGATACGCCCAGGCGGTTTTTGCCTCGCAGCATGAGGCGATGAAAGCCTGTCGTGTCGACGCCCGTCACCGGGTCGCGTGCGCTCAACTGGCCGGCCGTGATGTACGGTGCCGCGTCCACGCTGAAGTGCAGCGGTATCGGCAGCTTCGTGAGATCGACTTCGTCACCTTCCAGCACGATCTCCTGCCATGGCGCTTTCGCGACGACTTCACACGGCACGTACTTCTGGCAGCGATCGCGAAAAGCGGTCGGCAGGTCTACCGGATCGACACCCAGGCACGCGGCCAGCAGGCGTCGATTGCCCGCGATGTTGGTGACTACCGGCATCGTGTACCCCTCGACGTTCTCGTACACGACCACCGGGCTTTTTCCTGCGCGCTCGAGCTCGAAGACGAGCGAAGTGATGTCGAGATGCGGCCGGACCGGCACGCGGATGTGCAAAAGCTCTTCGGGAAAGTCGCGCTCGACCATGCTAAGAAACCCGCGCAGGCTTTGCCTTTCGCTGGTATCGATGCGGCTCGGCATCAGGAGTCCTTCGTTTGCTTTCATGGTTTCGAGCGGCCCATGCCGCGCTGGAGCGAGCGTTTTAGTGGGTGTTACGCCGCGCCGCCCTGCTGCCGTTTTTCGGGTGCGAGGGTCCGGCAGCAGGACGTTCGGTGCGTCTGGATCTTCCCGCGCCGATTGCTTTCGACCTGTCGAGCAGATTGATGTGCAGCTTCACGCAATCGTTGCGGTAAATGATTTCGGCGACGTAAATTGCGACACCTTTGCTGTTGCTGACGACGCAATGGCATTCCGCGGTCGGCGTCCCGAGCGGTACTTTGAGCAGGGCGGCGGTGGCAGGATCGGCGCTGCCGATGACCAGCGTCTGGTGCGCGTGCTCGATGTCCGCGCCTTTCATCGTTGCCAGTATCGGCAGCGCCGTGCGCGTGAGAAACGATTCGGGGCTGCGTGCGTAGATTCCGCGCTCCAGGTGCAGATTGACCAACGCATACGGCACGCCGTTTTTCAGCTGCACGCTGCGCAGGAAAACGTAGTCCTGCGCAGCCTCGCCTTCACCATCGCCCAACCGCGGCCGCGCCGGCGGATCGTCGACCTTGATCATCGTCGGCACGTTGTCCTTGATCGACGCAATCAGCGATTCCCACGTGGCTTCGAGCCTCAGCCAGTGCTTGTCCTGGAGCTTGTCCGCGACGAAAGTCCCGCGGCCCTGATGGCGATGCACGAGGCCTTCGTTCTGCAGCAGCTCGACCGCCTGGCGCACGGTGACTCGCGCGACTTCGAACTCGCGCTCGAGCTCTTCGAGCGTGGAAATCTGCTGCCCGACCTGCCACTGCCCCGTTTCGATACGCCGCCGCAGCGCGGAAGCGACTTGTATATAGAGCGGGACGCGACTCCGTGCGTAAGTCGTTCTGAGTTTCGACATGCCAGTTATTCTATCTGTACGATGACCGTGTTTTGATCAGCCGGCGTCGGCAATCGCCTGGACCATTTCCACGATTGCTGCTTCCTGTCGCTTGCGCGCGCGCTCCGCTTCGAGCACGTCGATTGCGGCGAAGCGCACCGTGCGGCCCGGCCGGCGGCGACCGACCACTGGGATATCCGCAGAAATGACCGTCGCGATTTTCGGATAGCCGCCGGTGCTCTGGTTATCGACCATGAGCACGATCGGCTTGCCGGAGCCGGGCACCTGGATCGAGCCGGTGACGATGCCATCGGAAACGATGTTGTAGCCCTTGGCGTGCTCGATGGTAGGTCCTTCGAGCCGATATCCCATGCGGTCGGCGTGATGCGACACCACGTATTCCGACGAGAAGAACGTGCGTACGCCAGCGTCGGTAAAGTACTCGGCTTGCGGCCCCATGACGACGCGTATCGTCTGATCGAGCGCGAGCTCCAGAGGCGTCGCAAGCGTGCGTTCGCGGCGTTCGGCCGCTGAGTCGAGCTTGAGCGGAATGGTGTCGCCTCGCTGCAGACGGCGACCGTGCAGGCCGCCAATTGCTCCCCGTACGTAAGTCGACGCGCTGCCGAGCACCGTTGACACGGCGAGTCCGCCTTCGATTGCGAGATACGCGCACAACGAATCGCCGAGCGCACCGACGCGAAAAACTTCACCACGCGCGAGCTTCACACTCTGCCCCGCTGGAATCTGCCTCGGAACCGGCGTACGAATCTCCAGGCTCGCGTTACAGCCGACGAGTGCCACGCGTACCGATCCGGCAAGCACTCTGAGGGTAGGACCCTGAACGAGCAGCTCGAGCGCTTCAGTGCCGGCGTCGTTGCCGACCAACGCGTTCGCCAGGCGCAGGCTCATGCGATCGAGCGGACCCGAAGTCGGCACGCCGATGTCCTGGAAGCCCACGCGTCCACGGTCCTGCACCGTCGTATGCACGCCTGGCGCGATGACTTCGAGCGCCGGCGTCACGCGGCAAAGCGCTCGTATGTCACATCGTATGCATCGGCGGCAACCGCCGCTCGAATCCGGTCGAACTTGGCGGGCGTGATGGGCTCGAAGCGTACTTTGTCGCCCGCGCTCAGCAAAGCCGGATGCGATGAACGCAAATCGAACATTCGCAGCGGCGTCGCGCCTATGAGATGCCAGCCGCCGGGGCTTTCGACTGGATAGATTGCCGTCATCGCGGCGGCAATGGCGATCGAGCCTGCGGGAACTTTCACCCGCGGGTCGATGCGCCGCGGCAGGTTGAGCGCCTGCGGCAAATCGCCCAGGTAGGCAAAGCCGGGCGCAAAGCCGATCATGTACACGTGGTAGCACGTTTCGGCGTGCTGCCGCACGACCTCCGCCACGCTCAACTGCGTGCGCTGGGCGACTTCCGCGAGATCGGGGGCGTGCGTCTCGTGGTAGCACGCGGGGATCGTCCACAACTTCGAATCGGCTCCGACCGCAGCCTGCGCGTGAAGCAGACTTTCGAGCGCCGCGATTACGCTCGCGCTGTCGGTTAACAAGGGATCGTGATGCACCAGCAGTGAGCGATACGTCGGCACCGTCTCGAGCACGCCCGGTATGCTCACCGCACGCACGCGCGCGCTGAGCGACAACACCCGATCGCTCACCTCGCGATCGATGCGGTCGCCGAATTCGACCACGACCGCGGTATCGCCCGCCGCGAGAAAGCGCGCGCTCATGCCGTGGGTGCTCGAAAACCGTGCCTGCGTATGGGGTTCATCACCCAAATTATATTGTTCTATTCTTAGTATAATTCGCTGATGCAAGCGCGTCCCATTCTGGCGGTCATCGGCGGCACGGGCGCGCTCGGAACCGGGCTTGCGATGCGCTGGGCGGCGGCCGGTTACCCTGTCGTGCTCGGCTCGCGATCCCGGGAAAAAGCCGAAGCCGCTGCGCGCGAGATCAAGACAGCGAATGGCGCGCCGCCGGTACGCGGCGACGACAACGCAGGTGCCGCGCGTGCGGGCGACATCGTCGTTATCGCGGTGCCGTATTCGAATCACGATGCAATCCTCGACGAAATCAGCGACGCCGTGGCCGGCAAGATCGTAGTCGATGCCGTCGTGCCGCTCGTCCCTCCCAAGGTATCGGTTGTGCGTCTGCCCGAAAACGGATCAGCGGCGCAGGCGGCGCAAACGCGTCTGGGGAATCGCGCGCGCGTCGTGGCGGCGTTTCATAACGTCGCCGCTGCGAAATTGCAATCCGGAGGCGCAGTCGATTGCGACGTGTTGGTCTTCGGCAATGATCGCGAAGCGCGTGAAGCCGTGATCGGACTCGCCGAAGCCGCGGGCACGCGCGGGATCGATGGCGGCCCGATCGAGAATGCCGTGGCAGGAGAAGCTTTGACGGCAGTCCT